>JBNJCX010000008.1:0-54526 GCA_051744365.1 Bacillota bacterium | reverse complement strand
ATATTATGTCTAGAGATGTATTATACCAATATTTTCGCCAGTTGGGACATAATCACAAATGGTATACCAGGACATTATCATAAATGGATCAGAAAAAATACCTCCGTTTGTGGAATAGTCTATTGACAAAGAGCTCAGATATGCTATAATGAAGCTTAATTAAATAAGGCAGTGAAGGGAAATAGTATGTAAGGAAACCTTTAAGAGAGC
Organism: Bacillota bacterium; assembly: GCA_051744365.1. Lineage (GTDB taxonomy): Bacteria > Bacillota > Clostridia > Tissierellales > Tissierellaceae > Gudongella. The sequence goes on along the minus strand of JBNJCX010000008.1, from coordinate 54,316 downwards.
CGGTGGAAGGTGAAAACCGGTAGGTGGAATTATGGAATCCAGCCCTGAGCCTGTAGTATTCGAGTGAGTCTTATTAAGACTAACTAGGGTGGCAACGCGGGTATACTCTCGTCCCTATATTGTATAGGGATGGGGGTTTTTTAATTTTAAGAACAAGAGGAGGAATATTATGTTGGATATCAAGAGAATCAGAATGGATGTTGAGGAAGTCAAGGAAGCTTTGGCAAAGAGACATGGTGAATACCCCATAGACAGGGTTATTGAGCTAGATGAAATGAGAAGGGAGCTTCTTGCGCAAGTTGAGGATATGAAGGCTGAACAAAACAAGGTTTCAAAGGAAATTCCGAAATTGAAGAAGGAAGGTCAGGATGTTTCAGACATTTTCACCCAGATGAAGGAGCTTTCTGAAAAGGTAAAGAGGCTCGACATTCAAGTCAAGGACGTTGATGATGAGCTGAAGACTCTGCTTCTGCAGATTCCGAACACACCACACCATAGTGTTGTGGAGGGCGAATCTGATGAAGACAACATTGAGATGAGAAAAAATGGTACTCCCAGGGAGTTTGATTTTGAGCCTAAGGCTCACTGGGACATTGGAACTGAGCTGGATGTTCTTGATTTTGAAAGGGCATCCAAGATAGCAGGAGCAAGATTCAGCGTATTCAAAGGTTCCGGAGCAAGACTTGAAAGGGCGATTATAAGCTTTATGCTTGATCTTCATACTGGAGAGCATGGATATATGGAAATGTCTACTCCTTTTATGGTAAACAGGGACAGCATGATTGGTACGGGGCAACTTCCAAAGTTTGAAGATGATATGTTCCACGTGCCAAGCAAGGATTTTTTCCTGGTACCTACAGCTGAGGTTCCACTTACAAATCTTCTGAGGGATGAAATCCTTACGGAGGACCAGCTGCCAGTATACTACACCGCATACACTCCTTGCTTCAGGCAGGAGGCCGGCTCTGCAGGAAGAGACACAAGGGGCTTGATAAGAAATCATCAGTTTGACAAGGTGGAGATGGTCAAGTTTGCACATCCTGACAAGTCATATGACGAGTTGGAGACATTGACAAACAATGCAGAAGAAGTTTTAAAGAGACTGGATGTACCATATAGAGTTGTGATGCTCAGTACAGGAGACCTTGGATTTTCATCAGCAAAGACCTATGATGTGGAAGTTTGGATGCCAAGCTACAATAGATATGTTGAGATTTCAAGCTGCAGCAACTTCGAGGACTTTCAGTCAAGAAGAGCTAATCTAAGATTTAGAAGAGAAGACAATGGCAAGGTGGAATACCTTCATACCCTTAATGGATCAGGTCTTGCCGTGGGAAGAACCTTTGCGGCAATACTTGAGAACTTCCAGCAGAAGGATGGCTCAGTCCTGATTCCTGAAGTGTTGAGAAAGTATATGGGGGGCCTTGAAAAGCTTGAAAAATAGGATAATCAGTCCGAAGATAAAATCTTCGGACTATTCTATATATCGGGTCAATAAAGGGCATAACCATCTAATTCAAGAATAATTCAACAAAATTTTAGTGGAATATCACAGCAAATTGAGTTATAATGTATTTACAAGTTGTTCAAACAGTCAGAATCGAACAACTAAGTAAGAGTAGTAAACATAAAAAGGGGGATGAATATGAACAAAAAGACATTATCATTATGGTTGGTATTTATACTGACTCTAGCTTTAATGGTAGGTTGCTCACCTGCAGACGAAGAGCCAGCAGGGGAAGAGCCAGCAGGGGAAGAGCCAGCAGAAGAACCAGCTGAAGAGGTATTTATTTCAATTGCAACTGGAGGAACAGGCGGTACTTACTACCCACTGGGTGGAGCAATTTCAAAGATTTTCAACGATAATATCGCTGGAGTCAATGCAAATGCCCAGTCAACTGGTGCATCATCTGAGAACGTCAACCTTGTAGCTCAAGGCGAGGCTGAATTGGCTTTTGTACAGAATGACGTTACTTTCTATGCATACACTGGAACAGAGACATTTGACGGTCAAGAGCCAATAACAAACATCAGAGGAATGGCTATGCTATATCCAGAGGTAATCCAGGTAATAGCTACAGTTGACTCAGGAATTACAAGCATCGAGGACCTTAAAGGAATGAAGGTTGCCGTTGGAGCACCTGGATCAGGTACTGAGGTAAATACAAGACAGATTCTTGCTGAGTATGGAATTACCTATGATGATCTTGGTAAAGCTGATTATCTTTCATTTAACGAAGCTTCAGACCAACTTAAGAACAAGCAGGTTGACGCTGCATTCGTAACAGGAGCACTTCCTACATCAGCCGTGACTGAGGTAACTCAAACAGCTGACATTGTAGTTGTCGCTATGGATTCGGCTAAAATAGCTACTCTTGCTGAAAAGTATCCATTCTACACTGAAGTTGCCATACCTGCAGATACCTATAAAGGTATGGAAGGTGATGTAACAACAGCTGCTGTAATGGCTATGCTTATAGTACCAGAGGACCTGAGCGAAGACTTGGTTTACAATATGACCAAGGGCATATTTGAGCAAAGACAGGTTATAATTGACACACATGCAAGAGGAAATGACATTAAACTTGAAACTGCACTTACAGGGATGCCAATAGACCTACATGTAGGAGCTCAGAAGTACTATGATGAGCAAGGCATCAAGTAGAAAAGAATTCAAAGGTAAAGGTACTGATGGTATCAGTACCTTTACCTTATTAAAGAAAATTTTGGCAGTGTTCACGATTCTTGTGGTGATTGCTATGATGCTTTTTCCGATTGATGTTTTGAAGGCATCAGACTATAAAGGCGGAGAGTATCTGAGGTCCTGGTGGACAAAGGGTGATAATTCCTTTACAGTCAAGTACATTCATTCTGTGGAACGTACGCCTGTATGGGAAATGTATACAATGGACGGAGGAGAGATTGTACTTAGAGAGACGGTTTTTCAGTCCTACGGTGCGGGTCTTCCCGCAACAAGCCCATATGACTTTGATATAGTCGAGGACGGTTTTCGGCTATACAACATTGACCAAAAAATGACAAACCTCGTTTACAGAACAGGAGCAGTAAGGGCAAATCATGAGTTGATGGTAGGAGGGAAGATATATTTTTTTGTTGAATTCTCAGAGCCTACCCAAGGTGTAAAGTTTGAGGCCCAAAAGACTCCAATTATAGTATATTTGGCAAAGGAGGGGTTTAGATGAATGACGACAAAAGATCAGACAACGAAAATCTTGAAGAAGAGATAAAAAACGATGAGATTATTGCAAAGGAAGAGGTCACAGAAAAAGAAGCAGAAAAAGCAGAAGATGTACTTGATGAAGAGGGAAACCTGAACGTCGATTTATTGATGGAATCCTATGACAAGGAGGCATCAAAACTTAGAAAGCTAAAGGGAGTATTATCAAAGGTTGTTATGGTTATTGCCATTGCCATGTCAACTTTCCACCTGTATACGGCAGGATTCGGGACTTTGCTTTCCTACAGACAGAGATCGCTACATATTATATTTGCATTTATAATTGGATTATTCCTTTATCCTGCAAGCAAGAAGTCCAGCAAGGAAAAGCCTGCAATACTTGATTTTTTATTGATGGGCTTGGCAATTGTAGTTTTTGGTTATATATTCCTGTTCCCCGAGCAGATGGCTCTTAAGGGAGGAAATGCGACCACGATTGACCTGATATTTGGCAGCATTGCTATTCTTTTGACACTGGAGGTCACAAGAAGAGTAGTGGGACCGGAACTTCCCATAGTTGCAATGGTGTTTCTGAGCTACGCTTACTTTGGACCACAGATGCCTGGAATACTTGCACACAGAGGATTTTCACTGACAAGGATAGTATCTCATATGTATATGGGACTTGAGGGAATTATGGGTATACCAATTGGCGTATCTGCAACCTTCGTATTCCTGTTTATCTTGTTTGGATCATTCCTGGACAAGACAGGTGTGGGAAAATTCTTTATAGACATGGCCTTCGGCATGACCGGACACGTAAAGAGTGGTCCTGCCATGACAGCAGTTGTGGCCAGTGGATTTATGGGATCAATTTCAGGTAGCTCTGTAGCAAACACAGTTACTACAGGTGCATTTACAATACCATTGATGAAGAAGACCGGTTATAAGCCATACTTTGCAGGAGCAGTTGAGGCGGCAGCATCAACCGGCGGTCAGATAATGCCTCCTGTTATGGGAGCTGCAGCATTTATAATGGCTGAGTTTACAGGGATATCATATCTTCAGATAATCATAGCAGCGGCAATACCTGCTGTACTGTATTATTTTGCAGTCGGTACAATGGTTCACCTTGAGGCTTCCAAACTTGGCCTGGTAGGAATACCAAGGGAGAAGCTTCCCAAGGTAAGCAAATTATTATTGACAAGAGGATTTCTTCTTATTCCACTAGTGAGTGTTGTATACTTCCTGATAGCAGGGAATACACCGACACTTGCTGCATTCAAGGCAATATTAATCAGTATGGTCGTAGCGATTATAGCTGCATTTGTAAGAAAAGACGGATCATTTACCTGGAGAGACTTTTTAGGAGCTCTTGAAGCAGGAGCCAAAGGCTCAGTGGGAGTAGCCTGTGCCTGTGCATCTGCAGGTATGATTGTAGGTGTTGTAACTCTTACAGGTCTTGGGTTAAGAATCGCAGAAATTATCGTAACAGTGGCACAAGGAAATCTGTTGCTGACATTGTTCTTTACAATGATTGCATCAATAATACTTGGAATGGGGCTTCCTACAACTGCAAAGTATATTGTACTTGCAACAATGGCAGTTCCGGCACTTTTAAAGCTTGATGTAAACCTTTTGTCAGCTCACCTGTTTATTCTTTATTTCGGAGTAGTTGCAGATATTACTCCACCTGTTGCGCTTGCAGCATATGCCGGTGCGGGAATAGCAGGGTCGAATTCCATGAAGACGGGATTCCAGGCTTTGAAGATAGCTCTGGCGGCGTTTATCGTACCGTATATATTCGCCATAAATCCTGAATTGATAATGGTTAAGGAAATTGTTGGTACAACAGTAATATTTATACCGTTTATACAGGCACTGCCTGTAATTCTATCAGCAGTAATAGGTATACTGTGTCTTGCAAGCTCCGTGGAGGGTTACTTGATTAAAAAGACCAATATAATTGAAAGGGTATTACTTGGAGCTGCAGCATTGATGCTACTGAATCCAGGATACCTTTCAGATGCCTTTGGATTGGTAGTGCTTGTAGGAACATATTTATTCCAGAAGATGCAGATTAAGAGGGCGAAAGCGGTATAAGAATGAATCAACCGGATTGTGTAAAAGACACAATCCGGATTTTTCAACAAAAATTATCATAACATTTGACAAAGACTAAAATTAATTATAAAATGTCTTTGTGACTTGCACCCGTAGCTCAGAAGGATAGAGCGGTGCCCTCCTAAGGCATGAGCAGGGGTTCGATTCCTCTCGGGTGCACCATTAAAGCAAGGTGATCTAATATGGATGAAAAATATATGAAAAGAGCTATAAAAATTGCCAATAACAGCACCTACGATGTACCAGTAGGTGCTGTTATTGTATATAAGGACATAATTATCGGAAGAGGATACAATAGAAGGGAGATTGATAAGGACCCCACTGCCCATGCGGAGATAATGGCGATACAGGAAGCCAGCAGATATCTTGGAGGTTGGAGACTTGTTGACTGTACCCTCTATGTTACCCTGGAACCCTGTGCCATGTGTGCCGGAGCTATTGTCAACGCAAGGATACCGAGGCTTGTTATTGGCGCAATGGATCCAAGACACGGATGCTGTGGATCTGTGGAAGATCTTGTGAGACATCCAAAACTAAATCACAGGGTTGAACTGAAGACAGGAGTTCTTAAAAAGGAATGTGCACAGCTGCTGAAGGATTTCTTCAAAGAACTGAGAAAAAGCAAGTAGAGGTGACAAATATGGACAAGAAGTGGATTAGTACAGCCTGCACCTTGGACTGCTGGGATTCATGCTCAATAAAAGCTCTGGTTCAAGATGGTGAGCTTAAAAAACTTGTTGGGAATCCTGAAAATCCTGTCACAGGTGGATTCCTGTGCGAGAAAGGCTATAAACACATTCAGATGAGGAATCATAAGGACAGGCTGCTACAACCTCTTATAAGAGAAGATGGAGCCCTTAGAGAAGCTTCCTGGGAAGAGGCTCTGAGTCTTGTGGCTGAAAAGATGAATTCCTTGAGAGAAAACTACCCCACGACATCACTCCTGTGCATAAGTGAGTTTGGAAATTCAGGAGTACTAAAAAAAGCCGACCAACGGTTCTTCAATGCCTACGGTGGAATTACCATGCCTACAGGAAGCCTTTGCGCAGGAGCGGGCGTGGAAGCCCAGAGATATGACTTTGGAAAGTGTCTGGCTCATGAGCCAACAGATTACATCAACAGCAAACTTATTATAATCTGGGGAAGAAATCCATCTTCAACAGGACCTCATTTAATCCCGTTTATCAGGAGGGCACAGGAGAAAGGTGCAAGGTTGGTAGTTATTGACCCGCTCCATTCCGAGACTGCTGCATTGGCTGACCTTCATATATCTCCAAAGCCTGGATCAGACGGATTGCTTGCTCAGTATATGATTAAGGTGATAATTGAAAATAATCTCGTAGATATGGAGTATATAAGAAAGAATACCCTGGGATTTGAGAAGCTGAAAAGGTCAGTACTTCAGATTTCAAAGACTGAGGTATTTAATAAAACTGGAATCAGTCCTGAAGTAGCTGAAAAACTGGCTTTGGATTATGGTAAAGCCGAGCCTGCAGCAATTATTCTTGGCTTTGGCATCCAAAGATACTCAAATGGAGGAGATACGGTAAGGGCAATTGATGCATTAGGGGCTGTGACGGGAAATATCGGAAAATCCGGTGGAGGAATAAGCTATAACAACAGCGTGTCAGATGGCCTGATAGATGAGAATTTCCTTATGGGAACAGAACTGGCAAAAGAAAGAAGGGTCTACAGAAGACCACTTCTGGCAGATTTCATCCTGTCGGAATACAATCCTCCCGTAAGGATGATATACACCGCAAGGGCCAATCCTGTTAACCAGGGAATGGATGCGACGAAGATCCTCAGGGCATTTCAATCCGTTGACTTCAAGGTAACCCTGGATATGTATCTTACAGATACGGCAGCCGTTTCAGATGTGGTTTTGCCAGTAAGACATTTCCTTGAGGAGGATAACCTAGTTATGCCTCCTGCAGACCATAGCTATATAAACTATTGCAACAAGGTTGTTGATTCACCTGAGGGAGTACTTTCAGAGATTGAAATACTCAATATCCTCGCAGAAAAATTGGTACTTGTTGATTTCCCACTAATATCATCAAATCAGTGGATTGATAGAATCACTCAGCCTATGAGAGAGAAAATTGACATTGAGATGCTGAAAGAAAAGCCGATCAAGGTCCCGGGAATTCTGGATATTCCATGGAGTGACGGCAGGTTCATGACTCCATCAGGGAAATTTGAATTCCACTCAGAGATTGCCCAGAAGGAGGGCTTCTCTGCTCTTTCAGCACAGAACAATATAACGATCCGAATATCAGAGGAGTATCCATTCTATCTCCTTACACCGAAGCTTAGGGGATCTCTTCATTCACAACATTTTGCCTTGGTTGAGGGGGAGCATATACCTGTTGTGCATATCAATAGGAAAAAGGCTCTTGATCTTGGACTGGAAGACGGAAACAATATCATTATAAGCACTGAAATAGGATCGCTCAAAGCCATACTTAAATTAGATAACGATATTCTTCCTGACAGGGTTATGGCATACCAGGGTGGATGGATGCAAAAGGGTGGAGGAGTAAACAGGATCATCCCTGAACGGTATTCCAGGATGGGTATGCATGCTGCATATTATGAGGTTGTGTGCAGAATCGAAAAAGATTAAAAGAGCGTTGAAATTTTAATCAACAAGTAGTTTGCAATGTGAGAAAAACGGCTGTATAATATAATTTGTCATCCTAATTGGAGAAGTACCCAAGTGGCTGAAGGGTCCGCTCTCGAAAAGCGGTAGGTCGGCACAACCGGCGCGAGGGTTCAAATCCCTCCTTCTCCGCCAATATCAACACTTTCTAGATATTGATATTTTTGTGTTTTTTCTGACTTTAACACTTTCATAGAGATAACTACCCCTGAACACTCTTAAATTAAAGTGGTTTAGGGGTTGGTTGCTTTTTGAACTTGTATATATGCATCTAATGTATGCTTTTAATCAAACCTGTGGCTGGTATTTATTTTAGTCCCAAGGATTTTGTATTCTCTCGTAATCATACTTTGATTGACGCTTAATATAGTATTTCAAGCCATTTGACTCTTTTTCTATCACCATGATATTAGCACTTTCTATCGCATCTTGTATTTTCCATTTCGATATATTTAGCCCTTTGAGTGGAGCAAAGAGACCACTTTTTAACTTGTCCCGGACGGTGTATTTTTGTTTCAGTTGAATTATTAATTACACATGTGACAAGTGAGGGTGGTTAGAAATGTAATCTAATAGCGATGAATTAAATGTTGAAATAGATTTTAAAGAACTTGTAACAGGTACTCTGTGAATTAATTTATAACTAATCCGTTTTGGAGGTTCCGGATTTAGAAAGGAGGTCTTTAATGGATAAGTTTCTTTTAAATATTGAGCGACACTTTCTGTTACTATAGCCCATCTGTTTTTTATATTCATAAATTGAATAATTAATCCTGGTGTATCCACTGTGATTGCAGGATTATCTGAGGGGTTCCATAAATTGTCATGATACATAATGAAAGCTGGTCCCCAGTTAAAAAATACTTCATCTTGTGAATTTAACAACTCTGGACTTACTGTATCTGGATAGCTTGATAGGAGTGAATTGCTTATTACTACCATGTTTTCAGAAAAAATTGGCTCGCTAATCAAATTATTATTCCTGATTGACTGTGGGACTATTCCGATGTCAATCTGATGAGTGTCTAAAAAATTATGTATAGTAGTTGACCAATGAGTACTTACATTCAGGGAAACCCAAGGATTTTTATTTTTGTACATTTTAAATAAAGTAGCGAGGACATAGATGTTAAGACTATCAACGGAGCCTATTCTTAAAATCTGACTTGTTTCACCATCAATCCATTTTTGAGTCTCAAGATTTAAGGTCTTCCATTTTCGCGCCATCAGCAAGAATTCCTCTCCTCTTTGAGTTAATGAAATGTGTCTCTGACCTCGGTTTCGATTAATTAAGACATGTCCAACTTCAGTTTCTAAGGATACTAGCCTGCTACTGAGAGTAGATTGAGAAATGAATAACATGTCAGCAGCTTTAGAGATACTATTATATTCAATAATAGATAAAAAAGATTCAACTTTTAATAGATTCAATGTATTTCCTCCTTCAAATATCTATTTAGTCAATATTATACACTGAAATGAAATATTATTCAAACAATTCAAACTATGCTAAAGTAAAGTTAAGCAATACTATATTAATGGAAAGGAGTCACTCAATGGGGAAGTTGATTAAGTTGATGGTAGGTCCTACTGAGATACCAGAACAAATTTTGAGGGCTATGAATAGACCATCAATCTCTCATAGATCAGTGCAATATGAGGAAAGTCAAGAATCGGTAATTAACGGTTTAAAGCAACTGATTGGCACAACAAATGATATTTTTATTATTACTTCATCTGGCACAGGAGCAATGGAAGCGGTTATTCAGAATTTATTTTCACCTGGTGACAAGGTCTTGGTTCCCATAATTGGAACATACGGCAAACAATATGCTGATATGTGTAAAATATATGGATTGAGTGTAAAGACCATAGAATTTGAAATGGGAGAAACTGTAGATGCTAATTTGGTTATTGATAAGATTGATAAGGAAACCAAAGGTGTATTTGTGGTACATAATGAAAGTTCAACAGGGGTATTTAATGACCTAGAAAAAATTGGAAAACACCTTAAAAATACGAATGCTGTACTTATTACAGACTCAATCAGTGGTTTGGGAGGTTTAGAGATGAAAATGGATGAGTGGGGAGTAGATGTGGTCGTCGCTTCTTCTCAGAAAGCTCTAATGTCACCACCAGGATTGTCTTTTTTATCATTAAGTTATAAAGCAAAAGAAAGAATAGATAAATCTCTACTACCAAAGTACTACTTTGACCTAAGAAGATTTGAAAAATTTAACTTGAAGAATCAAACTCCAAATACTCCCTCAATTTACACTTTATATGCAGTAGAAGAAGCATTGAATATGATATTTGAGGAGGGGCTTGATGCTATATATTCACGGCACAAAGATAACAGAGACTACTTAATAGACGGGTTGACAAGCTTAGGGCTAGAAATACTTCCGAAGAATATTAAATATGCTTCCCCGACTCTAACTGCAGTTAAGTTTCCGGGGATAGCAGATAAAATTACAAGCAAACTAGCTAGTCAAGGGATAATAGTAAATCAAGGAGTAGGTGAATATAAAAGTGAAATAGTAAGAATAGGTACGATGGGATATGTTTCGAAGAACGATATTGTATGCCTACTAAATGCACTTAGAAGCATGTAAACAGTAATGAATAATATTTCTCAAATAGAAATGAATTGAAAACTTTTTTAGAGCTACATATTGAGCAAGGAGGAATTCTTGAAAAAAATAAGTTGCCTATAGGAATTGCAATGGTATTGCAGGAATTGTTAGATACAAGGTTATCATAAATGGAGAAGCAGACCATGCAGGTACCACTCCCATGTTTCTTAGAAAAGATGCTCTTTTTATGGCTGCTAAAATTATATTAAAATAGATTAAATCTCATTTAATATTTTTATTAATCAAACTAATATTTATAGATAAGGAAGGTGTATTATGACAAAGGGACCGATAATTAGAAAAGAATTTTGTAAGAATTGTGCAATCTGTTTAAAATTTTGTCCAAAAGACGTATTTGATCTTGATTCAAGAAATAAAGTATTTGTTAATAATCCAGAAGCATGTATTTCTTGCAAGATGTGTCAAATTAGGTGTCCTCATTTAGCGATAGTATTTAAGGAGGAGGAGTAATGAGTAATTACGAGTTAATTCAAGGAAATGAAGCATGTGCTCTTGGAGCATTAAGAGCGAAAGTACAATTTTGTGCGGGATACCCAATAACCCCTTCATCAGAAATCATGGAAATTCTATCAGGGAAAATTTATGAGAACAATGGACGTTCTATTCAAATGGAAGATGAGATAGCTAGTATGGGTGCTGTGATCGGAGCATCAGTAATGGGGAAAAAAGCTATCACAATCACGAGTGGGCCAGGATTTGACTTAAAACAGGAAAATATTGGTTTTGCTAGTATGGCTGAAATTCCTTGTGTAATTGTGGACGTACAACGTAGTGGACCAAGTACAGGTGGTGCGACCAAGCCAGGACAAGGGGATATTATGCAGAGTAGATATGGGACATCAGGAGATACACTAAAAATAGTACTATACCCAAACTCAGTTGAAGAAATATATTTAATGACAATACAAGCATTTAATTATTCTGAAAAGTACATGACACCTGTCGTATTGCTAATGGATGAAACGATAGGACATATGCGTGAAAGTGTTAATTTAGAAAAGTTTAATAATGTTGAGATTATAGATAGGCGTATGACTGAACATTCTGTTGAAGAATATCTTCCATATCAACCAGATGGAGATGGAATTGTTTCACTAGTTCCGTTTGGAAATGAAGAAGGATATCGCTATGTTATAAGTGGTATGCACCATAACGCAAAAGGAATGCCAGATTTAAAACCGAATAATATTGAAAATACTGTTAATAGAATTAATAAGAAGATTGAAATGCACCAGGATGAAATTTTCTTGAGTGAAGATTACTATTGTGAAGATGCCGAGTATCTTATAGTAGCATGTGGATCAGTTTCTAGATCAGCAAAGGAAGCTGTGAAAAAACTACGTGCGGAAGGAATTAAAACTGGTCTTTATAGGCCTATTACCATATGGCCTTTTGATTATACAAAAGTATCTAAGCTTGGCAAACAAGTAAAAGGTATTTTAGTACCAGAAATGAACAATGGGCAGTTGGTTCACTCTGTAATAGAGGCGGTGGGTCTGCAAACTACAATTAAAAGACTAAATGTTGTTGATGGTTCCATAATAAAGCCAGAACAAATCGTAGAAGCTATTAAGGAGGTACAACTATGTATATAGATGAATATATTAAGGAAGAAGAATTTCCATTATTTATTTGCCCAGGATGTACCCACGGAACTGTTACTAACGCATTTTTAAAGGTAGCAGAAGAGCTACAACTAGATAAGAACAAAACAATTCTTGTAAGTGCTATTGGATGTGCTGGAAGAATTCCAACTTTTTTGGACTTTAGTGTTCTTAGAGTAACGCATGGTCGAGCATTGGCCTTCGCCACAGGAGTCAAACTATCAAGACCTGATATGAAAGTAATAGTTTTTATGGGGGATGGGGATGCTACTGCCATAGGGGGAAATCATTTAATTCACGCAGCACGAAGAAATATCGATATTACAGCAATAATATCTGCGAATGAGATTTATGGGATGACAGGGGGACAATATGCTCCAACAACGTCTAAAGGCTCTATAACAACAACTTCGCCATTTGGAATGATGGAGAACACATTTGATATTTGCAAGCTCGTAGAAGGCGCGGGAGCTACTTATGTAGCGCGAAGTGACGCATATCATGTAAAACATTTACAAAATGTTATCAAAAATGCTATTAAGCATGAAGGATTTTCAGTTGTAGAAGCAATAACCAGTTGTCCAACACAGTATGGGAGAAGGAATAAAAATAGCGATCCATCTAGAATGTTGGAAGAAATAAGAGACAAAACATTATTTTTTGAAGCTGCTAAGAAAATGTCTCCAGATAAAGTAAAAGATAAAGTTATTATTGGAGAATTTGTTAACACGAGTAAGACTACTTTGGATCAACAATATGAAAAACTTGAATCTAATTTTAAAAATATGATCTACAAATCAGATGCAGGCGACGTAAAATAGGAGGTTAATTTTATGAAAAAGAAAGAGGTCTCATTTAGTGGTTATGGTGGTCAAGGGGTGGTTATTTTAAGTATTATGTATGCTAATGCGCTCTCAGCAGAAGGATTCAATGTGCTCCAAACACAATCATATGGTATTGAAGCTAGAGGGGGTGCATCTAAAGGTGAACTTATTTACAGCAAGGATGAAGTAAACTATTTAGAAATTGATAGACCTGATTTGCTGATAATGATGAGCGAAGAGGCGTTTGATAAATTTTCTAATACTGTTAGAGATAAGGGCATTTCTGTATTGGATTCTTCTAATATACCGCTCTCACAAATAGAAAGCTATCGACTTGACAATCCAAGTTTAGTGATTTATAGTCATCCATTTACTGGAATGAGTGTTGAAAAATTTGAATCCAGTCTATTCACTAATGTTATAGTATTAGGATTTATTTGTAGTTTCTGTAAAGATGTAAGTATTGAGAATCTTAAGGGTTCTATAAAGAAGTATATCAAACCTGAATTTATTGAGAAAAACATAATTGCTTTAGAATTAGGTTATTCACTACCACACTAAAATGCTTTATAAATATTCTTGGAGAGGTGAAGAAATGAATTTAATGGAATACCAAGCACATGAAATTTTTGATAAATACGATATCGATGTTATGAAAGGTGTAGTAATTGATAACGTTGATAATTTGGAAAACGAAATTAAAGGATTAAACTATCCACTTGTTGTTAAAGCGCAAGTACAAGTCGGGGGTAGAGGAAAAGCAGGCGGCATACAATTTGCACAAAATCTTGATGAAGTTAAGGAACATAGTTCAAATTTAATTGGTTCTACACTTAAAGGACATAAGATTAATAAATTAATGATCGTTGAAATGGCAAAGTACGAAATGGAACTATATTTGAGTATAGTGCTAGATAGAGTAACCAAGAAGCCAATGATAATATTTAGTTCTAGAGGGGGCATGGATATAGAAGATACAGCTATATCTGATCCAGATTCAATTGTAAAATTGACAATTGACCCATTTGTAGGAGTTAAGTTATACGATGCAATATATTTGATGAATAAGTCAAATATAAAAGTTGATATAACCAATAACTTATATGAAATATTGACGAAATTATACAATATGTTTACTGGTAGTGATGCTATATTAGTAGAGATAAATCCACTTATAGTAACAGACAGTCTTAAGTTGATAGCTCTAGATGGAAAAATCAATATCGATGAAAGTGCATTATATAGACATAAGGAATTTGAACAATACCCCGAAGGAGTAGATGATAATGATTTAGTTTATAAAGCACAGTTGCATCGATTATTGTATATCCCAATTGATAAAGAAGGAGACATAGGTGTAATTAGCAATGGGTCAGGAATGCTTATGTCAACTATTGATTTACTTTCCAATCGAAATATAAAGGTAGCTTCAGCGCTAGATTTAGGTGGCGGAGCTACTGCGGATCGCATAAAAGAAGCTATAAGGATAGTATTTTCTGAATCAAATGTAAAGTATCTGTATATTAATATTTTTGGTGGAATAACAAGATGTGACGAAGTTGCTAATGGTATTAAGAATGCATTAGGATTAATCAATAACAAAAGCCAAATAATTGTAAGATTAGAAGGCACTAGAAAAGATAAAGGTATTGATATAATAAAATCCATAGGAAACGAGGTAATATATGTTGATGGACTATTGGAAGGTGTCAATGAAATTGTTGATAGGAGGCTTAAATCGTGAGTATTATAGTTAATAAAGATACAAGATTAATTGTTCAAGGTATCACAGGTAGAGAAGGCACTTTCCACACAGAACAAATGTTAACTTATGGTACTAATGTTGTTGCTGGAGTAACGCCTGGAAAAGGCGGTGAAGAAATACATAATGTTCCGGTTTTTGATACGGTAAGAGAAGCAGTAGAAAAAACATCTGCAAATACATCTATTCTTTTTATTCCACCAAATCGTACAGTAAATGGAATATACGAAGCTATTACTGCAGGTGTAGAAACAATTATAACTATTGCAGAGCATGTACCTGTCTTAGATATGATGCAAGCATATCACTTGGCAAAGAGTAAGGGAATCACATTGGTTGGACCAAACTCCTTTGGGATAATATCTCCTGGTGAATCTAAAGCAGGATTTATGGACCATAGAATTTTTAAAGAAGGATCAGTTGGGATGATGTCTAGAAGTGCAACTAATTGCTATGAAACCGTTAGTATGATGAGTGCTGCTGGAATTGGTCAATCGACCGTAATAGGTGTAGGAGGAGATATGATTCCCGGGACTTCATTTATAGATTTGTTACCTTTGTTCGAAGGGGATGAGCGCACTGATGTAGTTGTTTTAATTGGAGAAATAGGGGGAAATGAAGAAGAACTTGCTGCAGATTATATAAAAAAATATGTAAGTAAACCAGTAATAGCACTAATTGCAGGAAAGAATGCACCAAAAGGTAAGAGCATGGGTCACGCTGGTGCAATAATATCAGCTGATGGAACTGGTAGTGCTCAAAATAAAGAAAGAAAACTTAAAGAAGCAGGAGTGCATATTGCAGAAAGTACAAAAGATATTATTGATATATTGAAAAAAATTAATCCCTAAATTGCAATAATAAGTTGAACTAATTCTCAAAGTTCGGATCCGGGATTGGAAGTTATTGTCTTGAATATCTTACTAAATCAGTCGCCAAAGAATTCATATTTTTTACGGAGCTCATCGGTGGCAGCATTGACTGACTTGAATGATTATTTTCTTACGATTACATCCAGGGTCTGTCTCTCAACTAGAGTGTGAACAGCTATATGTCAAGTAGACAGTATAAATAACAAAAAGTTTTATTGGGTTCCATCTTGCGATGGGACTCATTTTTTACGCAGCATTTTCAAGAATAGATTGATAGGTCAGTGGAGGCAGTGTATTGTTTATGGTAATCTAAAAATGCAATAAGGGGGTGCGGATCTTAACTACATCAAGATCCCTATCCATTGGTATATGCAACTCCCCTTGAAGCAGATCTCTTTTCCACTTGTAAAGTGTCCCACGGTCAACATTATGGCTTTATGCAACCACTGAAGCGCTTTCTTTTCGGAAACAGAAGTCAGAGACTGCTTTTAATTTATCCTCTTGTGAGTATTGCATCCTATTTTTACGGATTTTTCTCTCTTCTGGGGCAATTTCTGCTACCCATTCTCGAAGAGTTTCCCTTGAAGGATATCCCAAGGCTTTGACAGTTCTCGTATAGTTTTTACCTCTTTCCAAATAATGCCCAACTGCTGTATTAATCTCTTCTTCAGTAAATCGAGGTTTCATTTTACATGGTTCGTTTTCTGTGCCATCAATTAGTTGTTGTTGATATTCAGCATACCACTTTTTTAGTGTTCTATAATTTGGATACCCTAACTCTCGTATCACATAAGCAATGCAGCGATCATACTTTAAATACAGATGTATTGCTCTGTTTCTTTCTTCTCTGGAATACATAGACACCCTCCTAGACTATTTTGTCCAAGATTTTGTCCGCATCCCCAAGTTGCATTTAGCTATTGCCAAAAACAGCTTCAGGATTTTTACAAATTTAAAGTGGTTAAGTATTTCTAGTTTAGAAAAACAGCTCTTTGGTTTACATAAATCACTTTAATGGGTAAACAATAAACAAGAAGTAGAATGAAAACTAGGGATGCTTTGAACCTGAGAGTGCATATGGACGCTTGCTCTCAGGCGAGCAGGTAGCGTAACAGGCCTTAGGGATCGGTTTTTATTTGGGAGGGATAACGATGTTTGTTGGAGTGAAAAAATCAATAGTGGTTGTTTTATCAATACTTCTGGTGATGATATTACCGACTTCTGCCCTGGCACAAACGATAATCCCGGAATCACCGTTTGATGGTATTGACTACACAAGGTCGGAAGAAATCAGAGTAATCATCGATGGCAAACAGGTTGAGTTTGATGTGGCACCAAGGATATCAGGTGGACGGACGCTGGTGCCCATGAGAGCGATATTTGAGGAGTTTGGTCTTGAAGTCTCATGGAATGAGGCTGAAAGAACGGTAACAGGTGAAGGGGAAGGTTTGAATGTCCAGTTTGTAATAGACAGCAACCTGGCTACAGTTAACGGACTGGTTCATACCCTGGATGTTCCTGCAATGATAATTGAAGGAAGGACAATGGTTCCCCTAAGGTTCCTGTCTGAATCCCTTGGATACAATGTGGTTTGGATAGAGGATTCACAGTTGATTCTGCTTAGCAAAGGACCAATAATTGAATGGAGATACGGAGGTTTTGAAGCTGCGGAGCCATACAAGGAATATGAGTACAAGTACATCAATGGCGAAGCTACCACCGAGTACAGGTACACAGGTACCTTCAAGGAGGTGGCTCTGATTACACTATACAGGAAGGATGGGAGCATAATACCAAAGGTTCCTGATTTTACACTTAAGAACTACGGCGCAGAGTGGTCCCAGAAATCACCATTCACTGGAAAGACATGGTGGATTCACAAGGATGAGCTTGAAGGAGCGAGAAGTGATAGCGTAATAAGTTTTGCTGACAGTCTGGAAATGTTGTCCATGGATGAACTAGAGAACCTGGAGACTGTTGGGGGTTATGTCAGGATCAAGGTTGAAGAGCATTTGTTTGACCTGGAAACGTGGAAAAAAATCATAGGTTCCTCAGACTCGCCGATTGCTCTAGTACAGAATGCAAAACTGCTGGACACTGAAGTAATATCAGCCTATGATACAATTCTCAAAGTTACAATTGGAGAAAGCCTAGAGGGACTTGTTCCACTTGCATCTCTAAAGGGGACAATAGTTGAACCTGACAAGGAAAGAATTTATACCTATCTTGGCAAAGCTCCCACCACTTTGTTCAATTGGGATAGAAATACATGGAACAGGCTTGAAAGCGATCTTCCATGGGTAGGAATGACTTCTGATATGCTCCTTGTAAAAATGAAGGAGAAGCCAGATCAAACCGCGAAGATCACTACAGAATTTTCTGTCCTTGAACTGTGGGTATATCAGCATGAATTTGGAGATGTGGTCTATTACTTTGATGATGGTGTGCTGGTGAATATGTGGTAAAGAAATAAGCTTTCAATGATTTTGATCTGCTCCCCTTGTAGCGGACGGTGAAATAGAACTGTTCGCTGCAAGGAGGAGTATTTTTCTTGATAAGCAGAAGATAAATTCCACTAATTCTCAAATGTTATGGGCAAATGTATATATAATATGTTATTCTGTTGGTAATATATGTATATATCAATTAGCATAAGGAACTAAAATTGACTACAAACTTAACTGGGAGGCCAGACTATGACACTAGAAATCAAGACAAGCCTTGTGAAGAGATTTGCTGCTTTTTTTATTGCAACGGCAATTCTCATTGCACCAATACAGGGAGAAGCAACAGGTGCAGCTCTAAAGGATTACAATGTAAGCTACTCAGGAGGGACAAAATCTGTCAGTGTAATCTGGGCAGACCTCAATGACAAGAGAGTAAGGGTTGAGACAGTATTGGCAAAGGGCGCAGTGGGTGAAACTGACACACTTGTAAATATTGTTAACTCAGCATCTGATTCAGATGGCAAGGCAGTTGCAGGCATAAATGGATCATTTTTTGAAGCTTACACTGATTTTCAACCATCGGGAACACTTATTAGTGATGGGCAGATAAGGCATGTTTCCAATACAGGATCGATGTTTATTGTAGATGCGCATGGGAAAGCGCGAGTCGATTCACTTTACATAGGCGTTCAGGGAGGAGTCAACAACCAATGGGAATGGCCAAACAACTGGTATGCATGGAATATAAACCACTTCTACACAGACCCTGCTGCGGTAATGGTCTTTGATTCCAACTACAAAGGACCAAGACCACCCCACAGCTTTACGTCAATTCAAGTAGATAATGGAATTGTAAGATCAATTGGGAATGGAGGCTTTAACATTCCTCAGGAAGGATTTCTACTTCTTACAAATGATCAGAATATGGTTGGTAAATTTAAAGTTGGGAGTCCTGCTGATTTTAGATATGGAATATATGAAAATGACTATATAACAAAACCCCATACTGGTCGGGAAGTGGATATTTCAAATGTAAGAACAGCCACAGGTGCTGGACCTACTCTTGTAAATAATGGACAAATTGTTGCCGATCCCGCTTTGGAAGGGTTTACAGAAGATAAAATATTAAACAATAGAGCTCGCAGGAGTTTTATTGGGGTGACATCCGACGGAAAATTGGGCTTTGGAAGTGTAGATGGAGTTAACATAAATGAGCTTGCTGAAATAGCTAAAGCTCTTGGTATGATAGATGCTGTGAATCTTGACGGTGGAGCTTCAAGCGGGACTGTTTACAATGGAAATAACGTTGTCAGGGAAGGCAGACTATTAAGCAATGCCATTGTAATAAAGTACATGAACAACGAGCCAATATCTGTTAATTTAAATAAATCACCAATAATTTTTGATACAGACCCCTTTATAGATGCTACCAATAGCAGAACCCTTGTGCCTTTAAGGGGTATAGCTGAATCTCTTGGAGCAAATGTAGGTTGGGACCAGGCAACATCATCTGTATTAATATACAGACATGGAACAAATTTAAGACTTAAGGTTGGAAGTCCGGATGTTTTTGTAAATGGAGATAAAAAAACAATGGACGCATCGGTTGTTCTTAGAAACTCAAGGACATATGTACCTGTGAGGTTTATAACAGAATTTTTCGGAGGAGAGGTAGGCTGGGATGGAATTACCAAGACCGTGGAGCTTCAGATATCAAGATCATCAGATACAATGTAAAATGCGGAAATGCTTTTCTCAGAAGGAAATTACAAAGAAGCTGCTGTTTTGTATAAAGGAGTAATTGAATTAGAATCTAAGAATATGATTGCTCTTAAGAGATTGGCAAATATTTATGGAGTCCAGGATGTGGATTATAAAAAAGCTATTGGTTATTATGAAAAAATAGTGTCAATTGATCCAAATGATACAGGTACGCTTCATTTGCTTGGGTGGGCTTACTACAATGAAAAAAACATGGATAATGCAATAAGAATATTTCAGGAATACTTAGATTTGGAACCATCGTCTCCTGCGGGATATTATGGGATAGCTCAATGTTATTCAAGTTATACTCTACAGGATAAGGATAATGCAAGGAGATACTATCAGCTTGCAATCGACAGTGGATTATCTGGTATTAGTTTGGATTATGCCAGGGATTATCTAAATAAATAGAATACAAAATCAAAGCGGTTGCTTACCATTTATCTGGTTTGCAACCGCTTTTTTATTCCGAATCATATATGCAAGGCCTAAAGCTTAAAACTCACGGAGTATCTTTCGTTGGTTTTTGTGCAGTCCACATCAGTTTCAAAAAAATCCGTCAGGTTTTCCTTTGACAAAAGGTCAGGTGTATACCCCGATGAATGAATTTCTCCCCTCCTCATCAATAGAGTATGGGAAAAGGCGGGCAAAATCTCCTCTGTCTGATGGGTCACATAAATAAGCGTTGGGGCATCCTTGCTTTTGCACATATCATCTACAGTGTTCAGCAGCTTTTCTCTTGAGAATATATCCAACCCGGAGCAAGGCTCATCAAGAATCAAAAGCTTTGGTTTTGACATAAGACCTCTTGCAATCAGAACCCTCTGTTTTTCACCTTGGGACAGGGTGTTGTAGTTTCTATTGGCGAGATTTCTGCAGTCAAGAAGAGATAAGAGCTCAAGTGAGTACTCTCTGTCCTCTTCTGGGGGCTCATTGAAAAGACCTATGGAGGCATACCTTCCGCTGATTACAATTTCCATAGCTGTTTCATTGCCATATAATCTTTCCTGAAGCGCTGTGCTTACCCATCCAATGGATTTTCTCAATTCTCTTAGGTCATATCCTCCGAAGGTCTTGCCGAGGACGCGTACATCCCCTTTAGAAGGAAAAATATAACCGTTTATCATATTTAAAAGGGTTGTTTTTCCAGATCCATTCAACCCGAGAATAGCCCAATGCTCACCCTTTTCGACTTTCCAGATTATATCTTTCAATATGTACTTGGAATCCCTCCAAATGGACACGTTCTCTATATCAATTATCATTTAACACGCCTCCTTTCCATGTAAATCTTTTGATGATTATACCATTTT
This sequence comes from Bacillota bacterium, assembly GCA_051744365.1. Taxonomy (GTDB): domain Bacteria; phylum Bacillota; class Clostridia; order Tissierellales; family Tissierellaceae; genus Gudongella. The sequence continues at coordinate 33,106 of JBNJCX010000008.1, read as the reverse complement.
TTATAACATTTTGAAAAACAATTAAATGGTACCGCTTAAGAGGCTATCATTTATAAAGTTGATTAATAGTCTTATAATAGAATTTTCAAAACTTAGGCAATACGCTTGTCATCCTGATTTAGATATAAACTCTGACAACGTTTCTGGTTTCGAACTTTTTTAAACAAAGAAATTAATTTCTCTGCCAATTTATTTATACTCCCGTTTATATAAAACAGTGTTATTGAATTAACAAAATTCAACATAAATAAAACTGGAAAATCAATCAAAAAAAATGTCAACATGAATAAATATTGCAATTTAAACATCTGTTATCAATTGAGTTTAAAGTTCAGAAAACAACCGGTTTTTGGCATAATTCCGACTAATAAGAAAATGAAGATTAATTTACATAATCCTATTTTACTTTGGGTAAAAGTCTGTTATAGTAGTCATAACAACTATGTTAAATAAATAACGAAGGAGTGATATGATGATGACACGGACATTAAGCCAGGAAATGTATAACCAGCTGGAAGAGTATATTGGCTCCATTGAATCAAATGATGCAGCACTTATAGAAGTGCTCCACGAGGCACAACATATTTTCGGCTACTTGCCTATGGAAGTCCAGTTGTTTATAGGTGATAAGCTGAACATTCCCGCATCGAAGGTTTTTGGTGTTGTGAGCTTTTATTCATACTTTACCATTGAACCAAAGGGAAAGTACATTATAAACATTTGTACTGGCACAGCTTGTTTTGTCAGAAATTCTGAGGCCATTGTAAGGGAGTTTGAAAAGACTTTAAACATCAAGTCAGGTGAGACAACTGGAAATGGAATGTACACAATCGATTGTCTTAGATGTGTAGGAGCATGCGGATTGGCACCCGTTGTAATGGTAAACGACGATGTTTATGGAAAAGTCACTGTGGATGATGTCCATAAGATTATATCGAAATATACAGACTAGGAGGTGGATGATATGGATAGAATAAAAAATCTTGATTGCTTGCTCAATAAGCAGAAAGAGCTTGATCACATTATGGAAATAAGAAGGGCGAATATTGACAGTACAGAATTCAAGGAACTGCTTATCTGTGGGGGTACTGGCTGTGTATCATCCCAAAGTCTTAGGTTGCTGGAGAATCTTAAAGCTGAGATAAAAAAGCATGGCCTGGAGGACAAGGTAAAAGCTTCCATAACTGGTTGCTTTGGATTCTGTGAAAAGGGACCGATTGTCAAGGTTTTTCCTGAAGATGTTTTCTATGTAGGAGTAACTCCCGACGATGCAGCCAATATTGTAAGCACACATCTTGTACAGGGACGAAAGGTTGAAAGACTGCTATATGAAGAGCCTGCACTTAAGAAGAAGGTGGACACCCAGCATGAGATGGAATTCTACAAGAAACAAAAAAGAATTGCACTTAGAAACTGTGGTCTGATTAATCCTGAGCTCATCGAGGAATATATTGCAAACAGAGGTTATGAAGCCCTTGGGAGATGCTTGTTGGAAATGAAGCCGAAGGAAGTCATAGGAATAGTCAAGACCTCGGGACTGAGGGGAAGAGGAGGCGGAGGCTTTCCTACAGGTCTAAAGTGGGAGTATACAAGCAAATCACAATCCCCGGTCAAGTATGTCGTCTGCAACGCCGATGAGGGAGACCCAGGAGCATTTATGGACAGATCCATCCTTGAGGGAGATCCCCATAGTATAATTGAAGCTATGACAATAAATGGTTATGCAATAGGTGCAAACAATGGATTTGTTTACATACGCGCCGAGTATCCCCTTGCCATAAAAAGGCTTAAAAATGCCTTGAAGCAGGCAAAGCAGGCTGGTCTTCTGGGAGATGACATCATGGGTTCAGGCTTTGATTTCGATATTGCCATTAAGTATGGTGCAGGCGCTTTTGTCTGTGGTGAGGAGACAGCATTGATACATTCCATTGAAGGCGGAAGAGGAGAACCTACCACAAAGCCACCTTTCCCTGCAGAAAAGGGATTGTGGGGAAAGCCCACATCTGTAAACAATGTTGAGACTTTTGCAAATGTACCGGCCATAATAATAAATGGCGCATCCTGGTACAACAGGTTCGGCAGCGATACTTCCAAGGGTACCAAGGTTTTTGCACTTGCAGGAAAAATCAATAATGTTGGCCTGGTCGAAGTTCCAATGGGGATAACCCTAAGAGAGATAATATATGATATAGGCGGAGGAATAAAGGATGGGAAGAAGCTAAAGGCAGTTCAAACTGGAGGACCTTCGGGAGGATGTATAACCTCTGAGCAGCTTGATGTTGAGATTGACTATGAATCTCTCTATTCCATTGGATCCATGATGGGCTCAGGGGGAATGATTGTAATTGACGAGGACAACTGCATTGTTGATATTGCTAAGTTTTACCTTCAGTTTACTGTTGAGGAATCGTGCGGAAAATGTACACCCTGCAGGGTCGGGAACAAAAGGCTTTATGAGATGCTGACAAAGATAACGGAAGGAAAGGGAACAGAAGAAGATCTTGAAACCATGAGAACTTTGGCAGAGACAATCAAGCTTACGTCTTTGTGTGGATTGGGTCAGACTGCTCCAAATCCTGTGCTCTCTACAATGAAATACTTCTATGACGAGTATCTTGCACATGTTCGGGACAAGAAATGTCCGGCAGGAGTATGCCAAGCATTGTTGAGATACAATATAAGTGCTGACAAGTGTATCGGCTGCACAAAGTGTGCCAAAGTATGCCCCGTTTCTTGTATAAGCGGGAAGGTTAGGGAGGTCCATGTAATTGATCAGGATTTGTGTATAAAGTGTGGAGCTTGCTTTGAAGCATGTCCAGTAAATGCAATTTCGAAAGGATAGAGGTGATAGACATGGTAAATGTAAGTATAAACGGTAAGATGGTTCAGGTTCCTGAAGGTACGACTATACTGGAGGCTGCAAAGCTTGTGAACGTAAAGATACCTACTCTATGTCATCTTGACCTACACGATATAAAAATGGTCAACAAGGCTGCAAGCTGTAGGGTATGTGTGGTGGAAGTGGAGGGAAGAAAAACCCTTGCGCCTTCATGTGCAACCCCTGTATTCGATGGAATGGTGGTAAAGACCGACACAAAAAAAGCAGTAAAGGCAAGAAGAACAGTTGTGGAACTTCTTCTATCAGATCATCCAAAGGATTGTCTTATCTGTGAGAAGAATACCAATTGCGAACTGCAAGCCCTTGCTGCGGAGCTAGGTCTTAGACATGTGAAATACGAAGGTGAGATTTCAACGTTTCCAAAGGATGACAGCAGCTTCTCAATAGTCAGGGATATGACCAAGTGCATTATGTGCAGAAGATGCGAAACCATGTGCAACGAGGTACAGACCGTACATGCTCTTTCCGGTCTTGGAAGAGGATTTGATACTGTTGTGGGTACTGCCTTTAATCTGCCTATGTTTGAAACTACCTGCACCTTCTGCGGACAATGTCTTGCTGTCTGCCCAACGGCAGCCCTGGCAGAGGTCAACAATGTTCCGAAGGTATGGGATGCTTTAAACAATGAGAAAAAATATGTTGTAGTGCAGACGGCACCAGCTGTAAGGGTGGCTCTGGGAGAGGAGTTCGGTCTTGAACCGGGAACTGTTGTAACTGGAAAGTTGGTGGCAGCACTAAGGAGCATTGGCTTTGACAAGGTATTTGACACTGATTTTGCCGCTGACCTGACCATTATGGAGGAGGCCTCGGAATTTGTACACAGAATGAAACACGGAGGAAAGCTTCCCATACTGACAAGCTGTTGTCCGGGATGGGTAAAATTCTTTGAGCATCAGTTCAGCGATATGCTGGATATCCCTTCAAGTTGCAAGTCTCCACATGAGATGTTTGGCTCAGTAGCCAAGACATACCTGGCAGAAAAATTGGGGATCGAGCCGGAGAATATGATTGTAGTGTCTGTAATGCCCTGTGTAGCCAAGAAATACGAGGCGGCAAGACCTGAGCTGGGACAAGGTGGCACTAAGGATGTCGATATAGTTATTACTACCAGGGAGCTTGCCAGGATGATCAATGAAGCCGGAATAAGCTTCAACTACCTGGAGGATGAGGAGTTTGACAACCCTCTCGGAGAGTCAACTGGAGCATCTGTAATATTCGGGGCAACAGGAGGAGTAATTGAGGCGGCCTTGAGAACAGCATATGAATGGTTGACAGAGGAAACACTTGAAAATGTTGAATTCGAAGCATTAAGGGGAATAGAGGGAACCAAAGAGGCAACAATACAGATAAATGGCGAGGACATTCACATTGCTGTAACCCATGGACTTGGAAATGCAAGAAATCTTCTTGAGAAGATAAGAAGAGGCGAAGCCCATTACCATGCAATAGAAATTATGGCTTGTCCGGGAGGCTGCATCGGAGGAGGAGGACAGCCCTACCACCACGGAGATCTTGAAATTCTAGAAAAACGAATAGCGGGAATTTACGCTGAAGATAGAGCAAAGACAATAAGAAAATCCCATGAAAATCCAATGATCAAAAAGATATACGAGGAATACCTTGGGGAGCCATATGGTAAAAAAGCCCATGAGCTTCTCCATACTTATTATATTCCAAGACAGAAAATGTGATAAAAAGGAAAACAACTATTGCACGACCAGTCTATCTGGTCAGCAACAGTTGTTTTTCTTCAAGGATGAGCATAGGAATACCTGAATCCTGGATGATTTCACCACCAAGCTTTTTTGCAACTGCTTCCGCGTATTCCTTGTTGGGAAAATCCCTTACATACTGGTTGTCAACATAGAGCCTATGTGGATAGTATCCTGTTTTCATACCAATTTCTGTATAATACAATGGAAGAAGCCAGGTTTTTTCATAAGCCTCAACATAGGTTTTATTTCCAGAGGGAAGGACTGTGGAGTAGTCCAGTGTCTCCACAATAAGGGATGGCTTAAGAGAAAGAGCTACGTGATATGATGTAGAAAAACCACTTCCCTCTCCTGTATCAGGTATCAATCCATATTCTGTTATATCCCGTGTAAGCTCTCCCATCTGGAGAGCTTTTTTCCTGTACTGGTCAGGATACCAGATATAATCGTAATATACCACATTTCCTCTGGAATGATATGAAATGTAACTTCTGAAATCATATTTTTCCATGTAATCCATTACAGAAGCTGTCTCAGGTTCACTTCCAGGCAATTCTCCAGGATAAAATTCTCCAGAGGGCCTTGATGAAAGGAAGCTGTCTGGATATTTCTGCCATTTGTCTACCCATTCTCCATTCTCAATATCCAAGTAGTAATCAGGGAAATTCTTGTTTAAATCAACCCCGGCAATGTTTGCCTTCCACTGGGAGTAATCCTTATCCTCAACAGAGGATAAAATATCTCTGGCATACTCTGTATCTATTGTATCAGGACCGAACTTGGATAAGTCATGACCGTCGGGATTTACCAGTGGAACAAAATGAAACACTGATGTTTCCAGGATTTTTTTAACGTTAAACTCCTGGATATGTGACTCCTTGTAGTAGTCTGTGGCATAATCTTCAATCTGCTTGAGAAGGATCGCTGGATTGACTGTTTCTCGTCCGTGTACTCCAGCTTCAATATAATAGTGCATTCTGAATACATTGAAGTCTTCGAGGTTCATTGACTCATTTACATCACTGGTCATAATCACTGAAAAAATCTCTTTGCCATCATGGGAATAACCAATGGTTTGGACTGAAAGAAGCTCAGGATATCGGTCCTCAAGGGTTTTTGCAAGAAGACTGTAATCTGAAGATAAGTAGCTTGTTCCAGATTCCAGATTGACCAGAGGATTTTCAATATATTCATCTATTGGAAGGGCAACCTCTTCAATCTGCTGTACCTGAGAAGCAATATCTGAAGAAGGGTCAATGTTTTTAGGTTCATTATATGAGTAATTGACGGCAGGAAGCAATGCCATTAGGAGTAAGACTGAAAATGAAATAATTTTTTGGCTCATCTTATGATTCCCTCCTAAAGTAGCAATAATAATCTTTGAAGTATATGTTATAAGTTTATACCCTGTTAATCGTCGCAGTAACGACTCTATATGACAATGCGTTAAAGTAGACATGTAAATGGGTAGATATATTAACAACAGAGGGAATATCTGATGATTTGAAAATCGTTATACAGGGAGTGAATATTATGAAAAAGATTCTTGTGGCAACTGATGGCTCAACCTATTCCACAAAAGCACTTTTCAAGGCAAAGCAGATGGCAACTGACATGAACAGCGAGGTTGTAATATTGACTGTTGTAAATCTCTGGGACAACATCTATACACATAATATGGATATCAAACAACAGCTGGGTAAATCAGAAATGGAACGTGCGCAGGAGATACTAAAGGAAGCAGAGGAAATATTTGTCGGATTTCCTGGAAAGGTTACGACACTTTACAAAACTGGAGATGTTGTGGATGTGATTGTTAAATTTGCCGAAGAGGGCAACTTTGACCTGGTTGTAATGGGCAGTCGTGGACTGGGAGCATTTTCAAGGACACTACTTGGAAGTGTATCAGATAAGGTAATACACCATATCAAGACCTCAGTGATGATTGTAAAATAGCTTGAAGAAGAGAAATTCACTTAAGGCCATGTGAAGTCTCTCCATAGTGGAGAGACTTCACTTTTATGTTGCAAGAATTCAACAAAAAATGCAAAATAAATTTGATAATGAGCCCATATATGATAGAATAAAGGGCAGGAGAATTATGAACCAATTTATTTATAAGGAGCGGTAAAATTGATAATTGAACATTTGTTGGAATTGTTAGTACCATACATAACCAGTAGTTTGGAGCTTATTGGAGTTGCTATAATATCAATAGCTGCAGTAAGGGGAGTATTTCAATTCTTCAAGAATGGATTTAACTTCCGTGGTGATGATGTATCGATTGATTTTGCCAAGGCCATGGCTTTGAGTCTTGAGTTCAAGCTTGCAGCGGAGATTATCAAGACGGTTGTAATAAGGACCATAGACGAGTTTATTATACTTGCATCCGTTGCGATTCTAAGGGTTGTTCTTTCATTTGTACTTCATTGGGAGCTTACAAGTGGTGCAAAGAATGTGGAGAACTATTGCGAAGATCCGGATGAGCTTGCAATAGATCCAAAACAAAACGTATAAAAGATCAGATAGAGAAAAACAGGTAGTAATATATCAGTTTAAAGTGATTGATATATTACTTTTTTGTAATTATTATGCATTATGGGAAACATTCGATATAATAATAGTTAAGAAATCTAAAAACAGGAGTGATTAAATGAAAAAGCTATTAACCGGAAACGAAGCAATTGCAAGAGGAGCTTACGAAGCCGGCTGTCATGTAGCCACAGCGTATCCGGGGACGCCTTCGACTGAGATCCTTGAAAACGTTTCCACATACCAGGAGATTTATTCAGAATGGTCAACAAATGAGAAGGTTGCAATGGAAGTAGCCTCAGGTGCATCCATTGCCGGAGCAAGATCAATGGTAGCCATGAAGCACGTTGGATTGAACGTAGCAGCTGATCCACTCTATACCATGGCATATGAAGGAGTAAACGGAGGACTTGTGGTAATTACTGCAGATGAACCGGGAATGCACAGCTCACAGAATGAGCAGGATAACAGACTTACAGCACCCCATGCCAAGGTTGCGTTGATGGAACCATCCGACAGCCAGGAATGCAAGGACTTCATAAAGAAAGCCTTTGAGATATCAGAGGAATTCGATACGCCTGTACTGTTCAAGGTTACTACAAGAATTTGTCACAGCAAGAGCAGTGTAGAGCTTGAAGATAGGGTTGAGGTGCCAATCAGGGAATATCAAAAAGATCCAGAGAAATACATAATGGTACCTGCGCATTCAAAGATAAAGCATATAGAAATGGAAACCGAAAGAATTCCAAGGATGCAGGAATTCTCCAATAACACTGAATTAAACAGAATTGAATGGAATGACAGGAAAATTGGGATTATAACATCGGGTGCAAGCTTTGTACACGCTAAGGAAGTATTTGGAGATACAGTATCCTACCTTAAGGTAGGATTCAGCTGGCCACTACCGGATCAAAAGTTCAGAGAATTTGCAGATGGTGTGGAAAAAATCTATGTAATTGAGGAAAACGAGCCTTATATGGAGAAGCATATCAAGGCCATGGGAATCCAGTGCATAGGAAAGGAGATCTTCTCTGTATGCGGTGAAATCAATCCACAGATAATTAGGGAAGCAATCCTTGGCGAAAAGCCGGAAGAAGGATATAGCCTTGAGGTTCAGGCGCCAACCAGACCGCCGGCTCTTTGTGCAGGATGCCCACACAGAGGAATTCTATATGAAATATCCAAACATAAAAACAAGATAAATGTAACATCTGATATCGGCTGCTATACCCTTGGAGCAATGGCACCACTTAATGTGGGGGATACTTGCATATGTATGGGGGCAGGAATCAGTGCAGGTATCGGTTTTGACAGAGTAAACCAGATAGCTGGAAGAGACAAGAAGGTATTTGGAGTAGTTGGGGATTCGACCTTCTTCCACTCAGGCATGACAGGACTGGTGGATGCAGTATACAACAAGAGCAACATGGTCACCGTGATTCTTGACAACAGAATAACAGCCATGACCGGTCACCAGGAGAATCCCGGAACCGGAAAATCCATCTCAGGGGTTGAATCACCCATGGTAGACCTTGTGGGCATAGTGAAGGCAATAGGAATAAAGGAAGAGAATATGAGGGTTATAGACCCATACGATATGGCTGCCAACAAAGAGGCAGTCAAGGCGGCAATCGATGCCAATGAGCCATTTGTAATCATTACCAAGCAGCCATGTGCGCTTATCAAGGATGTAATGATAAAAAGAGCGAATCTGTATTCCCAGGTTAATCAGGACAAGTGCAGAAAGTGCAAGACATGTCTGAAAATTGGTTGTCCAGCAATATCAATGAAGGACAATGTGGTCTCAATTGATACAGCAATGTGCAATGGCTGTGAGGTCTGCGTTCAGGTATGTCCGTTTGATGCAATCGAATCATTTGGGGAAGAGGTGGAATAGATGACTAAGAGCTTATTGTTGGTAGGAGTAGGTGGACAGGGGGCAATCCTCGTCTCAAAGATATTGTCAGAAGGCCTCCTTGAGGAAGGCTATGATGTAAAAATGGCTGAAATCCACGGCATGTCCCAGCGTGGAGGTAGCGTTACAACACAGATTAGATTTGGTGAAAAAGTATATTCACCAACAGTTAACAAGGGAGAAGCAGATGTGCTTGTATCCTTTGAAAAGATTGAGGCGTTAAGATATGTTCCCATTCTTAAAAAGGGCGGGATTCTTATAATAAACGAGGAAGAGATATGGCCATTGCCAGTCTTGTCAGGTCTGGAAGAGTATCCGGAAGGCGTTATGGAAGAAATCAAGGGAAAATTGGACAATGTAGTATCAGTAGATGCAAGAAAAATAGCAGATGAGATTGGTGAACCAAGATCAGCAAACATAGTAATGCTAGCACTTACGGTAAAAGCTCTTGGAATCGAGAAAATAGACTGGAAGAGCAAAATCAAAAAATTCCTCCCGGAAAGATTTCATGATGCAAATATAAAAGCATTTGAAAAAGGTCTATCCCTTTAAATAACAGAAAAGTGCCACTTTGAGTGGTACTTTTTCTGCATCTGGAGGCAAAAGCGGGACCTAAGTCCCGGAGAAAATGTTAAGATTTTGTAACAAATGAGGAAACAGGAGATATTTAGCGTAAAAGAGAGTAAAATAAAGATAAATAGATATGATAGACAATTGTCAAACAACAGGGTTTATATTCAAGGCATTCTGGAGCTATTTTAATTAAAAGCGAATTGTTTAATATTTTCAAAGGAGTATAATCATATAAGTTAAGGAGTGATATAAAATGAATGAAATCACACAAAAAATCATTGATCTGGACAAGAAGACCACTCAGATGAAAAAAAAGTACGAAGATCTTTTAAGGAAAAAGAAATTTGAGGGTCAGGATAGGGTCCAAGAACTTGAACAGCAGCTTCTTAAAGAGTACCAGGAAGAAGGAGAAAAAGCATATCAGGAAGCTTTGAAGCAGACAGATAGCACTTTGGAGAATATAGAAAAAATCAAAAAAGAATATGAAAGACATATCCAAAGCACAGATGAAGAATACTTAAAGATTAAGCATGAACTTGTAGAGTCATTGTGGGAAGATATCGTGGCAGAACAGTAGAATAGGTTTAGGCATCATGGAATGTGAGTCCGCGAGTACAACAAAGGAAGTGATATGTAATGTCCGTGAAGAAGCCTATAATGGTTAATATCATTGGTAGAATCCAGGATTACAATAGGATTTTAAATGACATAATTATAACAAAAAAAGTCGAAGCAGTATCTGCATTTGGACAGATTGAGAAGAACAATTTTCTTCTCGATGTAAACGATAAAAACGTTGATAGATTGGTTGATATCAATTCGGTGTCATTTTATGAGGGGGATACTGATTCTGAAAATATTTTTAACAAGGGAAAGGAACTTGCATCAATACTTGGTCTGGAACTTGGAGAAGAGCTACCTTATGAGGACCTTACAATGAGTCTTGATGAGATAAGTGATGGATTGGACCAAATGTATAATGAGGTTATAAATCCAAAGAATATGCTGGATACTTTAAAACAAGAGTTGAAATATCTTGAGAACTTTAATATGAATAGCTTTAAGGAGATGCTCAACTTTGAAATAACACTATCTGAATTAAGAGATATGAATTACTTCGAATTTAAGCTTGGAATCCTGTCCAAGGACAATCGATATAAACTTAAAAAGAATTATGAAGGCATCCTTGCAATAATTCAACATACGGGCACAAGTTCTGAGGGCGAAGTATTTATGATTATATATCCTAAGAATCAACAGGAAGAAATATCAAGAATACTCAGGACACACAGCTTCAAGGAGATTGCCATACCAAAGGAGTACAAAGAAACTCCCAAGGAGATACTTGTTAAGATAGAGAATAAGAAAGAACTGATCAAAGGAGAGATTTTAGCTAAAGAAAGAATCTTGGAAGAGCATAGATCAAAGCATAAAGAAAGGTTTATGTACCTTATGAGCCAGCTACACCAAATCGCGATTCTTGAAGATGTTAAAAAGGCCACCGCAGTATCGGAGAAATACTTCTATTTTTCTGGAATCTTAAGCCGTACAGATATGAATGAAATCAATAAAATTCTTCAAAAATACGATGACATATTCTCTGTATTTTACGATGATCACGACTTTGATAAAAGTGGGAATAAAATCTGGAAAGTACTTGGACGAAATGAAAAATATTCTGAGGGGGATGCATCCACAGAAAACATCAATAACAAGGATTATAAAAATACTTTTGGGTTAGCTATTTATGGAATCGACAATGAAATTGTTTCAATCAGAAAGAAGCACGAGGAAAGATTAAGGAAGAAGAAGCTGGAAGGACAAAATAAAGTATATGAACTTGAAAAAGAACTACTGGATCAGTATCAAAAAGAGGCAGAAGAAGTTATAAGAGAGATGCGTAGTAAAAAAAAGAGTGAAGTGGATGAAAAGCAAGCGTTACAAGGTAATCGAGAAGTGGATCAGATAGAACAGGAATATATAAAAATCAAACCGAATCTGTTGGAAACGCTATGGGAAGAAATCATAGAAAGCAAAGAATAGAGGGATATAATGGGGAATGAAAGAAGATTTTCAGCAATAAACACCAAATTAAGAGTAATGCGTTCCAGATTCCTCAAGGATGAAGACTATGTTGCCCTTATGAAAAAGGAATCGGTCACTGAGCAGGTAAAGTATTTAATTAACAATACGGCATATGGTCAGGTTTTGGAGGATGTTGAGGAATACGATGACATACAGTCAATTGAGCTTAAATTGGAGAAATTTCATACATTGCAATTTGAAAAGATCTTAAAGTATTTCTCGGGTGACTATGAGAAATATCTTAAATCATATCTTCTAAGGCATGAGGTTGAAGATCTTAAAATATACTTAAGGGCGTTGGCAAGAGGTGAGAGTCTGGAGAAGTATAATCAGACCAGCGTTACCCGGAAAAAGTACTACAGCTTTTCCTATGATCAGATAAAAAACGCGAAGACTCTTGATGAAATGATAGACAAACTGAAAGGCACGAGATATTATGATGTAATTTATCCTTACAGACACGAAGATTATGGTAAGTTGATGTTCTACATGGAGATGAATCTGGACAGGCTATACTTTGATACCATTCATGAAAGTGCTCAGGAGATGAGTAAGGCTGACAGGGAAGCATTTGAAGATGCTTTTGGAGAAAACATTGATATATTGAATATTGAGTGGATATACAGGGGGTTGAAATTCTATAATCTGTCTCCGGAAGAGTTGATTAACTACACTCTCCCCTACGGGAAGTACCTTAAGTTCAAGGACTTAAAAGAATTATGCTATGTGGATATCGAGGAATTCAAAAAGATTGTTTCCAGAACAAAGTATAGGGAAATGGTCAATGAAGAAAAGGATATAGACCTATTTATGGGAATACGTGTCCAAAGACATATGTATAACTATTTTAAGGCAAAGTTCAGACAGGGGAAATTAGATATATCCATACCAAATGCATATCTTCATTTGCTTGAATATGAAATAAAGGATATTATATCAATATTAGAAGCACTAAAATACGGATTATCCTACTATGAGGCCAAAGAGTATCTAGTAAGGGATATAGAAGGAAGTGATTATTGATGTCCATTGAAAAAATGACCATGATGAACATTGTTGGCGACATTGATTCAGTAGATGATGTCCTGAAGGATCTTTTAAAGACAAGAAAAGTTGATTTGGTATCTGCTGTATCACAGATAGAGAAAAGCAACTTCCTTTTTGACGTCAGTGACAAGAATGTTGATATGCTGGTCGAGTTAAATGACGTAAGGCCATTTGAGAAAAGTGAAGAATGCCAAGAGATGTTCCAAAAGGGCGAAGAGCTGAAGGCTGCTTTAAATCTGGAATTTGATGTTGAAAAAATCGACGAAAATCTTAAATTGGTAAGCAAAGATGAACTCAATGAAGAATTGGAATCAATTTGTAGTGAAGTAAGTGAACCAAGCAGACTTATTAAGGCTTTAAAAAAGGAGCGGGAATATCTCGACAATTTTCATACAAACAGCTTTAAAGAAATGGAAGGATTTCCGATTAAGATTGAAGATTTAAGAAACATGGAGTACTTTGATTTTAAAATGGGGGTTCTTACAAAGGAAAATATCCATAAAGTAAAGAAGAATTACGAAAATATTTTAGCTGTCTTGTTACACACAGGATCTAGCTCAGAAGGAGAAGTATATTTTGTCTTCTATCCCAACAAGCTTGAATTAGAAATCTCCAGAATACTGAGATCATTGAATTTCAAGGAAATATTTCTGCCAAAGGCATATTCGGGGACTCCAAATGAAATAAAGGATAATATAGAAAGGCAGAAAGAGAAGTTACGCTCTGAGATCAATCAACAGCAGGAGATTATAGATGGAATAAAAGAGAAATACAAAGATAGGATAAAGACAATAATGGAGCAGATCTGGGTATCATCCAAGCTAGATGATATCAAGGAAAAAGTTGCATTTTCAAGCAACTACTTCTATATTTCCGGATGGGTGTCGATGTCTGATAAGGACGAGGTCAAGAAAGCCCTTGAAAGAAATGAACCACTGCTTATCAAGTATGAACACGAAGAAAATGCAGAAACCCCAACTAAATTAAAGAACAATTGGTTCTTTAGACCGTTTGAGTGGCTTGTAAACCTTTATGGTACGCCAGGATACAATGAGCTTGATCCAACTCCTTTTGTAGGGATATCATATATGCTGTTATTTGGAATAATGTTTGGCGACTTGGGACAAGGTTTTGTAATGGTTATTGCAGGTTATTTCCTAAGCAAGAAGATGGAGCTATTCGGAGGACTTATTTCAAGAATAGGACTTGCGTCAATGTTGTTTGGAGTATTATATGGATCAGTTTTTGGTATAGAGACATGGATTCCTGCATTGTGGATGAGGCCTTTTGAAAATATCAACGACATTTTGATGGTTGCAATATTTGTCGGGATAACTGTTTTGCTTGTCGCATATATTTATGGAATTATAAATGCTTACAAGAGGCGTGATCTTGAAGAGGGTGTATTCGGGAAAGAAGGGGTTGCAGGAGTTATACTATATATTACTTTGCTTGTGACAGTGGGTGGAAGTATGCTTGGATTAAGTATAATACCAGTTCCTGTTGGAGTAGGCATAGCTGTTATCGCTTTGTTGGCAATAGTATTCCGATTGCCATTAACACACTTAATTGAAGGGAAAAGACCGCTTCACGGTGGCGATATCAGTGGTTATTACGTAGAGTCAATATTCTCACTGGTAGATACTTTCCTTAGCATGTTAAGTGGTACCATCTCTTTTATAAGGGTAGGAGCATTTGCATTAACACATGTTGGTCTGTTCCTGGCTTTTGAAACCATTGGTCATATGATGGGATCAACTGTAGGAAATGTTATAGTTCTTATCATTGGAAATATATTTATTCTAGGACTTGAAGGCCTTATCGTATTTATTCAAGGCATGAGACTTCAGTATTATGAGTTGTTCAGCAGGTATTACAGAGGGGATGGAAGAAAATTCAACCCTGTAAGACTTGGGAAGTAATAAAATTAAAATTTAGGAGGAGATTTTATGTCATTTGTATTGATATCAACAACATTATTGGTTTTGCTAACAATTGGTACGGGAGCATTTATGATGTATAAGGAAATGGAAGGTGGGAAAAATAAGCTTAAGGGAATTTTAAGAACAAATCTATTTGTATTTCTACCACTTCTTGTAATAGCTGTTATCGTTATGGTGCCACAGGGAATAAGTGCCGCTGAGACAGAAGCAGCTGGGATGCTATCTTCATCTACAGGGCTAGGCTTTATTTCAGCTGCTCTTGCAACTGGTCTTGCAACACTTGGAGCAGGATATGCGGTAGCAGTAGTTGGATCAGCTGCATTGGGAGCTGTATCAGAAGATGCAACACTACTTGGTAAAACACTTATATTCGTTGGTCTTGCAGAAGGTATTGCTATCTATGGTCTGATTGTATCAATCATGATTCTAGGTAGGCTATAAAATGAAATCCATCCTGATCAGTGATAGTAAAGATACAGTAATTGGATTAAGACTGGCCAGTATAGATGGTGTGTTGGTAAAGACCAGGGAAGAGACAATCGAGAAGCTCAATGAGGCCGTACATGACGATGAAGTGGGCATCATAATAATAACAGAGAAAATTTTTGATGAGCATGCAGATAGAATTCTGGAGTTGAAAATGAGTGGAAAGAACAAGCTTGTAGTAACTATTCCAGACAGGACCGGCCTAAGGGATAAGAACTTTATTATGAGATATATTAAAGAATCCATAGGCATTAAAATTTAGGTGGTGAGCTTATGATAACAGTTGAAGATAAACTAGAGATTTTCTATAAGATTGTTTACAAGGATGAGGAAGAAAAATATTTAAAAGCCCTGAAAGAACTGGAAGAGAATAATCAACAGCTTCTTGAAAACAAAAAAGAGGAAATGAAAAGACAGCGTGAGGAAATAATCCGAAGGAAGGTCACTCAGGCAAAAGTGGAAAGAAATGAATTAAAATCAGAAGGACTTGAGGAAACAAAAGCCAGGCTAAGACAGAAGAGAAAACAGATTGAGATGGACCTGGTTTCATCAATTGTTGATAGAGCCAAGGAATTTGCTAAATCAAAGGAGTACGGAGAATATCTTTGCAGGAATCTAGATAAATACCTAGTGGAATTTGAAGAAGATGAAGTAGTTCTAATGTTAAGGGAGGAGGATAGACTTATATCAGAAAGCTGCCTTATGAAACTTAAGAAAAAAACAGGCAAAACTTTCATAGTGGAACCACTGCCAGAAGAAAAAATTGGTGGATTTATGATAAGTAACAAAGAGAGAACATTCAACATTGACCATACATTGAGAACCTTGATTCAAGAGAAGGAATATATGATAGGCAAAAAACTGAATCAGGCTCTTGGAGAGGTAGGTGAGGTCAATGGATAATTTAACCGGTAAAATTGAGATGATTAATGGTCCTGTAATACGTGGAATAGAAATGACAGGATTCAAAATGAGAGAAATGGTTACCGTGGGTCATAAGAAGCTTATCGGTGAGATTATTGCCATTGACGGTGATGAAGGAACGGTACAGGTATACGAGGAAACAGAAGGCCTTAGAAGGGGAGAGGTCATTGTATCTACAGGAAAACCGCTATCTTTGAAACTTGGGCCAGGTATGCTTGGCAATATGTTTGATGGCATCCAAAGACCTTTGAAAAAGATAAAAGAGGTTCATGGAAGTTTTATTCCTGAAGGGATCGGTCTTTTATCTATTGATGAGGAAAAGCTTTGGGAAGTAAAATTCCAGGTATCAGAAGGAGATTACGTAAAACAGGGTCAGATCTTTGGGACGGTAGAGGAAACTCCTCTTATTACCAATAGGCTTCTGATACCTGTAGGTGTCGAAGGAAAAGTAACCTGGAGAATTGTACTGGGGGAATATAATATCAACGAGGTCTTGTTGAAGGTAAAAGACCTTAAAGGCGAAGAGCATGAGGTAAAGATGCATCAGGAGTGGCCTGTCAGGACTCAGAGACCTGTAGCCGAAAGACTGCAGATTGACAAGCTGCTTATTACCGGACAAAGGGTTCTGGATATATTCTTCCCAATTGCAAAAGGCGGAACAGCAGCTATACCCGGTGGATTTGGAACAGGCAAAACCATGACACAGCACCAGCTTGCAAAATGGTCAGATGCTGATATCATAGTTTATGTAGGTTGTGGTGAGCGAGGAAATGAGATGACCGAGGTACTTGAGGACTTCCCGAAACTTATCGATCCTAAATCAAACAGACCGATAATGGAGAGGACCGTACTTATAGCCAATACTTCAAATATGCCTGTTGCCGCAAGGGAGGCATCAATATATACAGGTATTACAATGGCTGAGTACTTCAGGGACATGGGATATCATGTAGCTGTAATGGCAGATTCAACATCAAGATGGGCAGAAGCCTTAAGGGAGATATCAGGTCGACTTGAGGAAATGCCTGCTGAGGAAGGTTATCCTGCTTACTTGCCATCAAGACTGGCACAATTTTATGAAAGAGCAGGCTATGTAAAAACTCTATCAGGTGAGTCTGGATCAATAACAGTAATCGGAGCAGTATCACCAGCTGGAGGAGACTTTTCGGAACCGGTAACAGAGAATACCAAGAGATTTGTAAATGTATTCCTGGGACTTGATAAGGAGTTGGCTTATGCAAGGCATTATCCGGCAATCAACTGGCTTAACTCATATAGTGGTTACAGTGAGATGATACAAAGGTATTATGAGAAAGAGCTGGGAGAAAATATTGCAGATATAAGAGAGAAAATGCTGAGTATTCTCTATGAAGAAAGTAAACTCCTTGAAATAGTATTGCTGGTTGGTGAAGATGTATTACCGGATGATCAAAGATTGATATTGGAAATTGCCAGGGTAATCAAAATTGGATTCTTGCAACAGAATGCATTCGATGATGTAGATACCTTTGTACCTCTTAAGAAGCAACTTGAAATGCTTAAGACAATGGAGCTTTTATATGACAGAGGATTGCAGTCTGTCAAGAGAGGAATTCCCATATCAAAAGTAAGAAACTCAGACATATATGAAGAGACAATCAAGATGAAATATACCATTCCGAATGACAATATGGAAAAAATACAAGGGTTGAATGCTAAGATAAACGAATTCTACAATCAGTTAGAATCTGAGTATTCAGTATAGTGGGTGATTAGATGAAGAGAGAATATTTAAAAATAGACAGAGTACACGGAGCTCTTATAGAGCTTTCAAAGATTCATTCAGTGGGCTATGGAGAAATAGTTGAGGTTGAGGATCGACTGGGCAATACAATGGTTGGCCGTGTAATAAAGATTGACAAGGATAGTGTCGTTGTCCAGGTATTTGGTCAAACAATGGGAATCTCTGTAGAAAACACAAAGGTAAGTTTTGAGGGTAAGCCATTTGAAATACCACTTTCAAAAAAAATTCTCGGCAGGACCTTCAACGGATTAGGGGAACCTATCGATGGAGGAGGAGATATTTACTCAGAAAAGTTTTTCAACGTAAACGGTAGACCTATAAATCCCGTTTCAAGGGAGTATCCCAGAAACTTTATACAGACAGGGATATCTTCAATTGACGGACTCGCAACACTTATAAGAGGTCAGAAGCTACCCATATTTTCAGGAGCAGGACTTCCACATAATGAATTGGCAGCACAGATAGTACGTCAGGCGAAAATCCAGTCCAAAGAAGGAGACAATAAATTTTCAATCGTCTTTGCTGCAATAGGAGTAAAGCACGATGAAGCCTTCTATTTTGAAGATGCATTTAGGAAAGCAGGAGTCCAGGAAAAGGTAGTTATGTATGTAAACTATGCAGATGACCCAATCATGGAGAGAATCATCACACCAAGGTGTGCTCTAACAGCTGCTGAATATCTGGCATATGAGGAACATCAACATGTATTGGTAATTATGACTGATATAACCAGCTACGGGGAAGCCTTGCGAGAGGTATCATCACTTAGGGAAGAGGTCCCCAGTAGAAAGGGCTATCCAGGATATCTATATTCAGACCTTGCTTCACTTTATGAGAGGGCTGGTATGATTTATGGAATAGATGGTTCAGTAACATTGATACCAATATTGACAATGCCAAATGATGACATAACTCACCCAATACCAGACCTTACTGGGTATATAACAGAAGGCCAGATTGTATTGGGAAGAACGCTGGCCCAGAAGGCAATATATCCACCTATCAATGTACTTCCGTCACTTTCACGTCTTATGAAGGATGGAATAGGAGAAGGATTTACCAGGGAGGACCATCCTGATGTTTCAAACCAGTTGTTCTCATCCTACTCCAAAGTACAAGAGGTAAGGGCTCTTGCTCAGATAGTGGGAGAAGAGGACCTTTCTGATAGGGATAAATACTACATGAAGTTTGGTGATGCTTTTGAAAGCAGATTTATCACTCAGAGCTTTAATGAGAATAGAGATATATCTGACACGCTGGACTTGGCATGGGAATTATTGAAGATTTTGCCGAAAGAGGAACTGGACAGACTGAAGCCGGAAATTATAGCAAAGTACATGGAATAGGGTGAGTTTATGGCTGTTAAAATGACTCCAACCAAGGCAAACTTGATAAAATCAAAGAGTTCCTTGCAATTCGCGCTCAAGGGTTTTGAGCTTCTTGATAAAAAAAGAGTAGTGCTTATCAGGGAAATGATGGCTCTTATTGACGTTGCAAGTGAGCTTCAAAAGAAAATTGATGAAAATTTCACAACAGCTTATGAAGCGTTGAAGCTTGCAAATATCACAAAGGGTTCTGAATACATTGAGGAGCTTGCACAGTCTATTGAAAAGGAACCGGATTATACAATCCTCTATAAGTCAGTAATGGGTGTGGAAGTTCCGATTATCAAGGTAGAGGAAAGGGAATTCACAACAGAGTATGGTTTTTTTAGAACAAATTCAGCATTTGACAGAACTGTTCTGAGCTTTATAGAAATAAGGAAACTAATTTATCAGCTAGCTGAAGTTGAAAACTCAGTTTACAAGCTGGCAATGGAGATAAAGAAGACACAGAAAAGAGCCAATGCACTTGACAAAATACAGATTCCTAGATATAGGACAACAATCAAGTACATTGACGAAGTACTGCAGGAGAAGGAAAGAGAAGACTTCTTTAGACTTAAGAGAGTCAAGGGGAAGTCACAATCAAAAAAGAAGGCTAAAGCATAGAACGAGGAAACCAATTGGTTTCCTCGATTTTTTAATTATTTATTGCCCTTAAGCATTTTGTCCTTGATATCCCAAAGGTCCTGTGAAAGGTCAACAAAGTATTCATGAGGTCTTTCGAATCTCTTGACCTCATCCCACAGATTTTCAACTTCGGATCTGCAGAAATCTCTTATCTGATGTACATCTGGACCCTTGTACATACATTTTCCTTTTTCAAACAGCTGAACTAGAAGTGGTCGTATATAATAATCCCTAAGCGTCTTTCTCTTCCAAGTGAATAATGGATGGAATATCTCATAAGGACCATCCACCGGCATTTTCTCGTCATGAAGGGTCAGTACATCTGCCATAGGAGTATCAGTTTGCTTGTCATAGAATCTATGAATTTGCTTGAAGCCAGGAGTAGTTATTTTCTCGACGTTATTGCTTATCTTAATTTTAGGCTTAATAACACCCTCGCTTTCCACAGCAACAAGCTTGTATACTCCTCCGAAAATCGGCTCAGACTTTGCCGTTATAAGTCTTTCACCCACACCGAAATTATCAATCTTAGCTCCCTGGGTTATGAGGTCCTTTATTACGAATTCATCGAGGCTGCTGGATGCCATTATCTCTACATCATGGTATCCTGCTCCATCAAGCATTTTTCTTGCTTCCTTGGAAAGATAGGCAATATCGCCGCTATCTATTCTTATTCCCTTGGGGCGGAATCCTCTGGGAACAACTTCCTCGTCAAAGACCCTTATCGCATTGGGGAGCCCTGTTTTAAGAGTATTGTAGGTGTCTACCAACAGAGTACAGCTTTGGGGATAGGTCTTTGCATAGGCTCTGAAAGCTTCCAGTTCATTTGGGAAAATCTGTACCCAGCTGTGGGCCATTGTTCCAAGAGCTGGGATTCCAAAATCCCTGTCTACAATGGTGCTCGAAGTTCCAATACAGCCTCCGATATATGCAGCTCTCGCCCCCTGGATTGCACCATTATAACCCTGTGCTCTTCTGGATCCGAATTCAATTACATTTCTTCCATCCGCAGCCCTGACAATTCTGTTTGCCTTAGTGGCTATAAGGGATTGGTGGTTTATAGTAAGTAGAATCATTGTTTCCACCAGCTGTGCCTGAACAACAGGGCCCTTTACAATTACCAAAGGTTCTCTGGGGAATATGGGAGTACCCTCTGGTATTGCCCATACGTCACATACGAATTCGAAGTCCCTTAGATAGTTAAGAAATTCTTCGCTGAAAATTTCTTTGCTTTTGAAAAATTCAATATCCTCATCATCAAAGCTCAAGGTCTTCAAATAGTCAATGAGCTGCTCAACGCCTGCCATTATTGCATAACCACCATCATCCGGTATTGATCTGAAAAACATGTCGAAGTATGCAATGGTGTCCTTCATCCCGTTCTCCAGATAGCCGTTTGCCATAGTGAATTCATAGTAGTCTGCCAGCATGGTCAGGTTCTTCTTGTCAATCCAATCCAATTTATTCATGATTACGCTCCTTTTTGCATATTATGTATATTATAGCAAGTTTTCAGTAAATTTTGTGGATTTTCAAGAAAACATTCAAAATATCGGGAAAAAGAACAAAAAATTTGAAAGGTTCAACCTTTTTCATCAGGAAGAACCTTTCATTTTAAATAGGACTCTAAATAACTGCTCCAACATGAACTTTTTGGTTCAATCACTTACCCTAAAACACTCCTTAATTTAAGTTACAGAGGATTAAACTCTAATCATATAACCTAATAAGTTATTTAGTTGTTACACTCCTTTAACTAATAAGGTTATTCTTTTGTGGTTTTAAGGATACCACAATCCTTGTTACAGGTACTTATTTTACTGCAACTTGTTTCTTGCTACATTTTCTACTCTTATTTTACCATCGTTCTTACCTAAACTACATAAACTTGGAATCCTACAACTGTAATACTTTAATAGGTGTAGCAACTTCCATCTAAAACTTTTTACATCTTAAACTTGTTCTACAATACTATCTTTTCTTACATCGCCTACTTCCTACAGCTTGTTTCATTCAGTTCCTACAACAGTAACATCTAAATAAGTGTAGCTTTTCAATTCAACTTTCGCTGAATTGGTTAATCAATACTTTGCGTTGTTACATGAATCTTTCCAGGTTCAATAAACTCGTACAACTTATTGACTGAATTTTAGTTGGATGCAGTTATCAAAGTCCTATGAAACCATAATATTAACTTTGCTTCATCGAAGCGTTAAGTTAATATATGATTTGTATTTATATTATACCCATATATATTTTTTTAAACATCAAAAATAAAAAAAATAAAAAAAAAAGCAGAAGAAGCTCTCAAATGGCTTCTTCTGCACATATATATTTTTGATGTTTAAGAATTTATTTTTTTCTCGCCCTTTTCGGTTATACTCAGCATTTTGATTGGGATTGTATTGCAGTTTGATACTGAACACCCAGAACACTTTGTCTCACAAGTGGGCGAACCAAAATCTTCCTTAAGATAACCCATTCTGGCCAGAGTCTTGATCATATCCTCCAGGACGTTCTCTGATACATCAAGGTTTTTTGCTATATGTGGCTTTGAATAAACATTTGCCTTCTTTATTTCCTTCAGTACTTCCTTTAGCATCCAAATACCTCCTTAAAAGCCCATAAAAGAGCCAACCTGATAAATAATAACTGCCAGTACCCAGGCTAAGACAAAGGGATAAATTGCCATAAAGGCTGCCCACTTCCAAGAGTTGGTTTCCTTCTTAACAGTTGCAATAACTGCTGCACAAGGTGTATATAGAAGCGTCATCACAAGGAAGGAAACGGCTGAAAGAGTTGTAAACGAGCCCTTGATCGCTGCTACAAGCTCTGTTCCTTCATCGACACCTGCATATACCATTCCAAGAATCGCAACAACTGCTTCCTTTGCTGCTATACCTGCAAATAGGCTGACAGATGCCTGCCATGTTCCGAAACCTGCCGGAGCAAATATGGGTGCTATAAACTGCCCGATTCTTCCAAGAATACTTTCCTGGGAATAGGGTTCAACGCCCACTGGCAGAACTGATAAGACCCATAAAAGAGATACCACTGCAAAAATTACAGTACCGGCTTTTTTAATAAACTCCCAGACCTTTCCCCAGGTATCTCTGAATACACTGGAAGGAGAGGGCAGTCTGTAGGTCGGAAGTTCCATTATAAAATGTGAAGATTCTCCCTTAAAGAGAGTTTTGCTGAAAATTTTAGCCATAAGGAGAGCCATGGCTATTCCAAGGGTATATATCAGGAATAAAACAAGACCACCGTTATTAGGAAAAAATGCTGCAATAAATACAAGATATATCGGAAGCCTGGCTCCACATGACATAAATGGATTTATCAGTATGGCAATCATTCTGTCTTTTTTGTTTTCAAGTGTTCTGGTAGCCATTATTCCCGGGACGTTACATCCAAATCCAACAATCATAGATATAAAGGTCTTTCCATGTAGACCGGCAGCTCTCATTATTCCATCCATTATATATGCAGCTCTTGCCATGTAACCAGAATCCTCAAGAATTGCAAGAAAGAAGTAGAGGACCATGATCAGTGGAACAAATACAAGAACAGCACCTACACCGCCGATAAAACCTTCAGTAACAAAGGATACCAGCCACCCTGGAGAGTTTATGGAAATCAACCATCCCTCTGCGGATGCACCGAATACTTCCATTGCTTTTTCGACATATCCTCCAAGAAAATCAGAGCCAATCAAAAAGGTGAACTGAAAAATCATATACATAATAAGTCCGAATATGGGAAGGCCAAACAGCCTGCTGGTAAGCACCTTGTCAATTTTATCTGTAAGGGTTATCATTTCTTCATCAGGTTTTGTCACGCACTTCTTTGTGATCCCATTCACATAGGCATATCTTCTATCAACTATATCAAGTTCAAAATCAATATTCTTATTGTCCAGAGACTTAAGGTGGTTCTTTATACCTTTATTTTCAGATACAAGGGACAGGATTTCCAAGTCGCCCTCAAGAAGCTTCAGTGCCATCCAACCTTCGGGATATGGAAGAGATTCTTCCCTAAGCATTCCTGTTAAGGTTGCTATCTCCTTATCAATAACGTTTCCATAGGTAAAAACAATTTTTTTTGGCTTCTTGGAAATTACTTCCACGATACCCTCAATCAACTCCTGGATTCCCTTTCTCTTTGCAGCCACTGTTGATATAACAGGTACTCCCAAAGCTTCTGAAAGGGAATCAGTACGTATGCTGATCTGCCTTGAGTCTGCCTCATCCATCATATTAAGAGCCACTACTACATTTGCCCCCATTTCAAGAAGCTGGGTTGTAAGATATAGGTTTCTCTCCAGATTTGTGGCATCGACCACATTGACTACAACATCCGGGTTGCCCTTAACAATAAAATCCCTGGCCACAAGCTCATCCTCCGAGTAGGCTCCAAGACTATATGTACCAGGTAAATCCACAACATTATAAATAGCTCCTTTGTGCTTAAAGGAGCCTTCTTTTTTTTCTACAGTGACGCCAGGCCAGTTACCGACATGCTGGTTTGAGCCGGTGAGCACATTGAACAGGGTGGTCTTCCCGCTGTTGGGATTTCCCACCAATGCTATTGTCTGCATGAATTATGTCCTCCTTGTTGAAATCGATTGTTAATCAAAGTTAAAATATTACTCCTTCTCCACAACAATATGTGAAGCAAGTCCCCTACCTATGGCAAGCTTGTGCCCAGACATAGAGATTATTATTGGGCCGAAGTCGTTTTTTATCAATCTAAGCTCTGCCCCGCTGTTGAGACCTAATTCATAAAGTCTTTTTCTAGCATAGCCTCCACCCATAACTTGTTTTATTCTGCATTTGTCATTCTTTTTCATTCCTGAAAGTACCATAGTGCATCTCAACACCTTTCTATGTAAATTACTGTAATATCTTGATAACTGTTATCAATTATAGAATAATATATTTCCTACATAATTGCAAGGTTTTTTTCTGATTTTCAATAAAATGTAAGGTTTTAAACATTTCACAAAATGCAATTATACATCCATGAAAATGGTTAAATTGAATTAAGAACAGATATTATCGGTTGAAATTACGGACACTTTTATTCCGGGAAGGTGTTTTTTTCATTTGACAATCCGAATTTGGCATGGTATTATTTAGTTGAACACAGACCCCCGGGGAGGGGGTATAAAGAAAGGATGATACCATGGCTAATAAGAAGATGACTGTGGATGTCGTCGGAATGACGTGTGCAGCCTGTTCAGCCAGGATAGAGAAGTCTCTGTCCAAAATGGAGGGCGTTGGAGAGGCAAATGTTAACCTTTCTACAAATAGGGCCACAGTCAGCTACGACGATGAAAAGATCCATAAGGATGATATAGTAAAGAAAATAGAAAAGACAGGATACGGAGTGCCTCTGGAAAAGAGAACCCTTCTGGTGGAGGGTATGACCTGAAGCTCCTGCTCAGCCAGGGTGGAGAAAGCCCTTAATAAGCTGGAGGGAGTGGCATCAGCCTATGTGAATCTCTCTACAAACAAGGCAGTGGTGGAGTTTCCAGCAGGTCTTCTGGAAGATTCACAGATTATCCAGGCAATTGCAGGAGCAGGCTACAAGGCAGAGGTTGAAAGAGAAGCATCCTCAGACAGGGAAAAAAAACTGAGGGAGAAGGAAATCAAATCGCTAAAAAGATCCTTTGTAATATCCGCAATACTGACACTTCCTTTGTTCGCAGCAATGTTTTTTCATATGGCAGGGCAAATGAATATCCTGACAAATGGATATTTTCAGTGGGCACTTGCAACACCTGTGCAGTTCTTCATAGGCTACAGATTTTACAATGGCGCATATAAATCCCTTCGAGGGGGAGGAGCCAACATGGATGTCCTTATTGCAATGGGAACATCCGCTGCATACTTCTACAGCGTGTACAATGTTCTTGCTGGAGTACACGAGTATTACTTTGAAGCATCTGCCGTTATTATCACCTTGATACTTCTTGGCAAGACTTTTGAGGCAATTGCAAAAGGAAAGACCTCCGAGGCAATTAAGAAGTTGATGGGACTTCAACCTAAATCAGCCAGGATTTTTAAAGGCGGGCATGAACTGGAGATTCCAATTGAAAAACTTCAGATTGGAGATATAATCATTGTCAAGCCCGGTGAAAGGGTGCCAGTTGACGGAGTGATTGTACAGGGAAGCTCGTCCTTGGACGAATCAATGATAACTGGTGAGAGTATGCCCGTTGACAAGGAGAAAGGAGACCAGGTTGTAGGTGCTACAATAAACAAGTTTGGTTCCTTTAGATTCGAGGCTACGAAAATCGGCAAGGATACAGTCCTGTCACAGATAATCAAGTTGGTTGAGGATGCACAGGGCTCCAAGGCGCCTGTCCAGAGACTGGCTGACAAGATTTCAGGAATATTTGTTCCAGTTGTCATAGGAATAGCTTTTGTGACATTCATCACATTCTATTTTATTGACAGCTTCAACACAGGGCTTATAAATGCAGTTGCGATTCTAGTAATCGCATGTCCCTGTGCCCTTGGCCTGGCCACGCCAACAGCAATAATGGTGGGAACGGGAAAAGGAGCAGAAAACGGAATCCTTATAAAATCCGGAGAGCACCTTGAAAGTGCACATAAGATGAATTCCATTGTCTTTGACAAGACAGGAACCATCACCAAAGGTAAGCCAGATGTAACAGATATTGTAGCATTTTCCGGTTCCAAAGAGGAGATCCTCAGAGTAGCGGCATCAGTTGAAAAGACCTCCGAGCATCCTCTTGGAGAGGCAATTGTAAGAAGGGCTGAAGATGAAGGATTAGTGCTTGTGGAGGCTGAAAGCTTTTCAGCGGTTCCTGGAAAAGGATTGAAGGCTAAGTTTGAACATAAGGAAGTTCTTATAGGCAACAGAAAGCTTATGAAAGAAAACAAAATTGAAATCAACCAGAATGAAAAGGACATCGAGAGGCTTGAAGAGGAAGGGAAAACGGCCATGCTAGTAGCTGTTGACAATGAATTTTGGGGAATTATAGCAGTTGCGGACGGAATAAAGGAAACATCTCAAGCTGCCATTAAAAAGCTTCAGGATATGGGGCTGCAGGTATATATGATAACAGGTGACAACGAGAGAACAGCAAGGGCGATAGCATCTCAGGTGGGGATAGATAATGTTCTTGCCGATGTACTTCCTGAAGATAAAGCCAGTGAAGTAGAAAAGCTAAAATCTCAGGAGATGCACGTGGGAATGGTTGGAGACGGTATAAACGACGCACCTGCTCTTGCAGCTGCCGACGTAGGATTTGCAATAGGTACAGGCACTGATGTTGCGATGGAGGCAGCAGATATAACACTTATGAGAGGAGACCTGGAGGGCGTTGTTACAGCAATAAGATTAAGTCGCAGAACGATGAAGACAATCAAGCAAAACCTGTTCTGGGCCTTCTTCTATAATTCACTTGGCATACCATTTGCAGCTTTGGGATTTTTGAATCCCATGGTGGCGGGTGCGGCCATGGCATTCAGCTCAGTATCAGTTGTTTCAAACTCGTTAAGGCTTAGGAATTTTAAATAAACAGGAGGATGATATAATGAAAAAAACAATGCTTGTAGAAGGAATGACCTGTGGACACTGTGAAATGGCAGTAAAGAAATCACTTTCCAGCCTGGAAGGTGTGCAGGATGTAATGGTTGACCTTGCCACTGGGAAGGTGGAGGTTCAGGGAGAAAACCTTAAGGATGAGCTTCTTAAGGAGGCTGTGGATGAAGCAGGCTATGGAGTAAAAGAAATAGAATAGGGGATGATGTGGTGAACCAGGGGAAGGAAACTGCACTAAAGAAGCTCAAGACTGTAAGGGGCCAGGTTGATGGTATTATAAGAATGATAGAGGATGACAGGTACTGTGTGGATATATCCACACAGATCCTTTCCATAATCGGTCTTCTGAAAAAGGCCAATATAGACGTACTCAACGGACATATAAGAACCTGCGTGGCAGATGCCATCCTGGAAGGTGAGGAGCAGGGAGAGGAAAAAATCAACGAGATAATCACAATAATAGACAAGTACATCAAGTAAAATCAACCCTGTCGGGTCGCACATCACATACCGACAGGGTTGATTTTTTCCTAAAGCGGGTATAAACATATTGAAATGCCTACATAAATTTAATATAATATAATCAGCAAAGGTCAGAGAAAGTCAAAAAGGCCTATTTGGGATGGAGATGATTTTATGGAATATAAAGACTATTACAAGATGCTGGGGGTGGACAAGTCCGCCACCCAGGATGAAATAAAGAAATCCTACAGGAAGCTTGCAAAAAAGTATCACCCGGACCTGCATCCAAATGATGATAAGGCCCAGGAGAAGTTCAAGGAGGTAAACGAGGCATACGAGGTTCTTGGGGATGAGAAGAAGAGAAAGCAATTCGACCAGATCGGTCAATACGGCTTCTCCAATGGACAGCAGTTTGATCCATCACAGTTCGGCTTTGGAGATGTCGGTGGTGGAACCCAGTATACGTACACTTCTAGCGGTGAAGAGGACTTTTCAGACTTTTTCAACCTGATCTTTGGCAGAGCTGGTGGTTCAAGAGGATTTGACATGGGCGATATGTTCGGTGCCAGATCCGGTAGAACCACCAGGAGAGCTCCAAGACAGTCCTATGAATCAGAGATTACAATTTCCATTGAGGATGCATACAAAGGAGTATCAAGGGATGTATCCCTTAATATGGGAGGTGTGACAAAAAATATAACACTCAAAATTCCCAAAGGCATAACCCCTGGCAAGAAAATCAAAGTAAACGGTGATAAGTGGGGGATTGACGGAGATATCCTATTCAAGATAAATATCAGTGAAAGCAAGGATATGAGGCTTGAAGGTCTGGATATTGTAAAAAGAATACCGGTACTTCCATGGGAGGCAGCTCTTGGGGAGAAGGTTGTAGTGCAGACATTAAACGGAAAGATAAAGGTCGATATCCCTGAAGGAACAACAAGTGGAACCAAGATGAGACTCTCCGGCAAAGGATTTGTGGATATCAAGGGGAATAAGGGAGATCTTTACCTTGAAATCCTAATTGTCAATCCACCAAAGCTTGATAAGAAAGAAAAGGAACTTTACAAGAAACTCAAGGAAAAGAACAAATATAATCCAAGAAATGAGTAAAGAGGGGGAAGAATATGGATCTAAATAAATTCACACAAAAAAGCATAGAGGCGGTTCAGGAATCACAGAATACAGCTATCAGCATGGGAAACCCTGAACTGTCTGAAATACATCTTCACGCTTCCCTTATTCGGAACAAGGAGGGGCTTATACCCAGAGCTCTTTCTCTTATGGGGATAAATTCTGAGGATATAAGAAAAGCTGTGGATAAAAAACTGGAAAAGCTGCCCAAGCAGACGGGAGGAAACATTTATCCAGGACGTTCATATACAAAGGTTCTTATGGATGCTGAAGCTGAGGCAGGAAAGTTTAAAGATGAGTATGTTGGGGTTGAACATTTATATCTGGCACTGCTATCCAGCAAGGGTACCCATTCAAGCGACATATTCAAGGAATTTGGTATTACAAGGGATGGTTTTCTCCAGTCTTTGATGAAGATCAGAGGAAGTCAGACAATAACCTCAGATAACCCAGAGGAAACATATGAAGCCCTTGGAAGATTCGGCAGGGATCTGGTTGAGGAGGCAAGAAAAGGCAAGATGGATCCGGTTATCGGAAGGGATTCAGAGGTTAGGAATGTAATCAGAATCCTATCCAGGAGGAAAAAGAATAATCCAGTGTTAATCGGAGATCCTGGTGTGGGAAAAACAGCCATAGTTGAAGGTCTTGCCCAGAGAATAGTAAACGGGGATGTACCAGAAGGCCTGAAGGACAAGACCATATTTGCCCTGGACATGGGAGCTCTTGTGGCTGGTGCAAAGTACAGGGGAGAGTTTGAGGAAAGATTAAAGGCAGTACTATCAGAAATACAGAAATCCGAGGGTAGAATACTTCTTTTTATTGATGAGCTCCACAATATTGTTGGAGCAGGAAGAGCAGAGGGCTCCATGGATGCAGGGAATCTCCTGAAACCAATGCTCGCAAGGGGAGAGCTCCATGCAATAGGGGCGACAACCCTTGATGAGTACAGAAAATATATCGAAAAGGATGCAGCCCTTGAAAGGAGGTTCCAGAAGGTTCTGGTGACAGAGCCCACAGTTGAGGATACAATATCAATACTACGTGGACTGAAAGAGAAGTATGAGATACATCATGGTATCAGAATATCTGATGGAGCGGTTATTGCAGCTGCAACACTATCAGACAGATACATTTCAGACAGGTTTCTGCCTGACAAGGCAATTGACCTGATGGATGAAGCCTCTGCAATGATAAGAACAGAAATTGACTCCATGCCTGTGGAAATAGACGAAGTCAGAAGGCGTGTTCTGCAGCTGGAGATAGAAAGAGAGGCCTTGAAGAAGGAAACTGATGAAGGGTCAAGAACCAGGCTGGAGAAGCTTGAAAAAGAACTTGCAGAGCTTAAGGAAGATTTTGACCTCCTAAAGGCTCAATGGGAGGAAGAAAAAAAGGAGATAGCAGCCGAAAAAAACATCAAGGAAGAGATTGACAGGGTGAGACGCGAAATTGAGGAAGCCGAGAGGAACTATAATCTTGAAAGGCTATCACAACTCAAGTATGGAACTCTTGTGGAACTAGAGAAGAAGCTGAAGGAAACCCAGGAGAAGGAGCATAAAGAGGGAAGGCTCTTGAAGGAAGAGGTTACTGAAGAAGAAATAGCAGAGGTTGTTGCAAAATGGACAGGAATCCCAATCACAAAGCTCTTGGCCACAGAAAGGGAAAAACTGCTTGGTCTAGGAGAGATTCTTCACAGAAGAGTAATCGGTCAGGATGAAGCTGTCGACTCAGTCGTTGATGCAGTCCATCGTGCTAGGGCAGGCCTCAAAGATATTAACAGACCTGTTGGAAGCTTCGTTTTCCTCGGCCCTACAGGTGTTGGGAAGACAGAACTTTCAAAGGCTCTTACAGAGACCCTTTTTGACGATGAAAAGAATATTATCAGGATAGATATGAGTGAGTACATGGAGAAATACTCTGTATCAAGATTGGTAGGCGCTCCTCCGGGATATGTGGGCTATGATGAAGGAGGTCAGCTTACTGAGGCTGTAAGGAGAAAGCCATATTCCGTAATACTGTTTGATGAAATAGAAAAAGCCCATCCTGATGTATTCAATATCCTGCTTCAGGTGCTTGACGATGGAAGGCTTACAGACAACCAGGGAAGGACAGTTGATTTCAAGAACACGGTGATAATAATGACTTCCAATATTGGCTCGGATTACTTGCTTGAGGGTCTGGAAGAGGATGGAACAATCGAGGAGTCCACAAGAGAAAGAGTAATGAGTCAGGTGAGAATGACCTTTAAACCGGAGTTTTTGAACCGTATCGATGAAATAGTACTGTTTAAGCCACTGCAAAGAAGAGAGATATTCAAGATCATCGACCTTCAGATTGCTGAGATTGAAAAGAGGCTGATGGATAAGAAAATAACCATACAAGTTACAGATGCTGCCAAAGAAAACATCCTTGCAAGAGCATATTCCATTCAATATGGAGCAAGGCCTGTGAAGAGATTCCTTCAGAAGGAGATTGAGACAAGAATTTCGAGAAAGATAATCAGCGGAGAGCTAAAGGACGGAGACAATATAACAATAGATACCAAAGACGGTGAGATTATCATAAGCTAGAAATAAAAAAGTAAATAAAAAAAGGGGACGGTTCCAATTATACCCATTTAAATGGGAAAACCACTCGATCAGTTAAGCGATTCGAGTGGTTTTCTTGCTGAGATTGGAATTGTATTCCTCGATTTCCTCATATATATCAATCCAGTTGAATACCCTGGTTATTCCGGGAATCAAAGGTTGTCTGTTGTAGCTGCAATCAATCAATAATACCTTTATGCCTGCTAGAGCCAATTGTATAGCATTTTCATATCTATCCTCAATAAAAATATCGCAATTTAGTTCTCTAGCCTTTTCTACCTTGTAATGTGAACCCAGCATATGAAGATTGCAATTTGGCATACCATTCTTTTTAAACCAATCCTCAGTGACTGCTCTGATTTTGGGATCTCTTGCCGTTACATAGGAGACGTTGTGCTGCTGAGCAAGTCTCCACAGAACAAGATCGGTGTTCACCCTTGGTTCAGAATTCCCATGAATTTTCTCACAGTTCATTTCGTAAAACTTCATATAGTCTTCTCTAGAAACATTTAGAACATGGTGTATATCATAAGTTGTAACATGATGCGGATTGATGCAAGTACCGAAGTGTTCATTTGCGTAGTCAAGCCAATAGTATGCATCCGTAATGGTTCCATCGATGTCAATGCATAGATTTAAACTCATATTTTCGCCTCTTTCTATTTGATATCTAAATTATATTCGATTAATGTGAACACAAAATCAAGAAAAGGATAAGATTATGTTAAACATAAAGATTTTCTTTATCATGTCAATAAGTAACGGTACCAGTTTTACTCAAATAAATGAGAAATTATAAAAGTGATTTCCAAAATAACAAGAAAAACAACTCTGGAATTCCAGAGTTGTTTTTCTTATGTAGCCGTGCACCCAGCTTTGTCAATCCTGCTCCAAGCGTTACCCGAACAGTTAACTCGGGCCAGGCTGACCCACGGCACACGAAAAATTTCACTTATCGCTGCTTCCTTCCGGACCTGACGAGGTTCATGAGTTTTCGTTGCGTGGGACCCAACCGTCAACGCCACTTATTCGAGGCAGACCTCACAGCAAAGAAGCCTAAGCTGGGAATTCAATCCTGCTATAGCGGGTTGCAGGTAACAGGGCACCGCTATCTCCCCATCTAGCACGGCAAAATGTTCCAATGGCGGAGAGAGAGGGATTCGAACCCTCGAGACGAGTAAACGCCTACACGATTTCCAGTCGTGCGCCTTCGACCAGGCTCAGCCATCTCTCCTTGATATCCACAGATTATTATTATAGACCATAGTCAGACCAATGTCAACATACAGAGGGTTTAGAATCCATAATTCCGGGTAGAATTGCTAATAAGATTATATGAGCTTCCTGTGATACTCTAAAAACAAAGAATCCTCACAAATAAATTAAGGTATAATTGTAATTGATAGAAAACAATTCTTAATTTAAAGGAGGATTCA
>JBNJCX010000007.1:0-56590 GCA_051744365.1 Bacillota bacterium | reverse complement strand
AATGCCAGAACTCTCCTCTCGCAGAATATAGTCAGTCATCTTAGTCTCTTCCCATTCCACACTATTGGGAGAGACATTTGAGTATAGAGTTATGTTGTCATGTTCATCAATGACTACCTTGAAATCAAAATTCATATCCCTTGGTTGAAGGTATTCATCATACATCAGCTGATAATTCTCGTTTCCGCTTTCCTTGGCTTCTTTTATATAGCCAGCTGTGTCCGGGTCTCTGTCATAGTTCTTACTTACTATTGTGTAAAGAAACTCAGCTTCTACATTTCCATCAACCATTTCTTCATGGTAGTCTGAAATTCTAAATTCCAGCAGTTCATAGTAAGGTGAAAAAGTTTTTATGCTTTCCTCTTTCAAATACTCCCTTATCATATTATATGCTGTATTATCATCCTGCACTTCAGGCTCCTCTTCAGGATTTTCTTCCCTTTCAAGCAGCTCTACGGATATTGTCTCTATACCAAGGGGATACTTTTCCTGTACCGGTCCCTTATGCACAACCCTGACCCTGTCTCCAACCATAAACTCAAAATTGTCGCTTACAGAAAGACTTACTTCTACAAGGTCCCCTGAGCTTCTGATGTCTTCACCTTCATCCGCTAATACAATGGCCGTCAGCCCATCTATCTCCGTTATTGTTCCAACAAACTCTTCCTCATACTCTTGGCTGCAGCCTGAAATAATAACTCCCACTACAATTGTAAATATCCACAACAAATTCCTTTTCATTTTATAAGCACCCCCTAGTAATCAAAGACCAGTGATTTAACGACGGCAAAGTACTCCCGAATATAAGACTGTACTAAAATTGATGGTGGAATTTTAGCAGGCAATCCATACGCCTCCATTCCCTGTCTTTTAGCCAGGAACTTTGCCCTGAACATATGATGCTTGTTGGTGACAACCAAAACCCTTACAGGTTCTCCAGCATCTTCTGCAATCAATTCCTTCGAGAATTCCATATTCTCATATGTCGATGTGGCCCTGTCTTCAACTATAATTCTATCTTCTTTAATGCCATTATCAACCAGATATTTTCCCATGGCATGGGCCTCTGGGATAGTCTCATCTGTTCCCTGTCCACCGGTAACTACTACATCTTTATCCTGGTTCTGTAGCAGATAATCCTTGGCCACCTTAAGTCTCTCCAACAGCGCAGGCGATGGCACATCTCCATAAAGTCTTGCTCCGAGAACTATTACATAATCAATCTCTTTTGTTTCCACTGTTTCTGGTTTTCTTCCTTGAATAAGAATTAGACCTTCTATAAGAAGAAATGACAAAATAAAAAATGCAACTATTAAAATTAGTATTCTTTTATAAGTATTTTTCATTATCCTCTCCAATATGACTCGGTGACTTAGTTTAATTTCAATCATATGCTCTGTACGCATCTTTATCAAATAGATAATAACCCCTATGTTGCCGTCTACAGCAAATACTATAATTAATATCTAATGTTAAAATTTAAATTATCCTGTGCTAATTCTATTATACAGAAAATGTAATGATTTTGATTACAATTAAATTACAATTGCTGGCATTTTGCTGAGCAGTAATCGAAACAACTCAATTTCTTATATATTCCATTTAGTGACTGATGGGTAAGATTACACCATATATTGTATAAAATTGTAAACCAAGTAGCATATATTGTACTTCAATAACATAAAATGTGCCATTATTTTGTATTTCAAGTGGGGAAATTGCAAAAAAATATATGATTAGAATTTCTCAACGCTTAGTAGTGGAATAATTAATCCATTTTTGTGATAGACTAATTCAAAGAAAGTAATAGTTCGTATAAGAAGATTTATATTAATCAAGATTTCAATGTTAGCTACTGGTTTTAAACATACATAATTAGATAAGGGGGTAAATGTTGTATTTTATCTTTATAGCATTAATATTTGGAATTATAGGAATATTACAGATAGTATATCCAGAGAAAACTTATATGTTCGGTAGACGTTGGATGTATAAAGAAAATCATGAGTTGAGCTAATTAGGGAAATTTTTTGTAAAGGTTTCAGGGTTAATTTTAGTAGGGTTTTCGATTTATGGTTTCTACTCAGTTATTGTAGACAATTTATTGAAATAATTCATATTATATGCAGCAATAAAGAGACCTTTAGGGTCTCTATTTTTTTGTATAATTATATAGATTTTTTACTCGATGACGTGTAATGAAAAAAAATGAAAAATTTCAACCTGAAAATAGTACTTTTGAGCCATTAAGTCAATGAAAGTTAGTCAGCATCTACGAATTAAACATCAGTCAATTATTGGAAGATATAATATTATTTCCAATAATTGACACTTCCTAAAAATAGTAATAGTATTGAGTTAATGAGTTAAATTAATGATGTTTTCATACTATGGATAGCATTGGGAGGATAACATGAGGGAAAGAATACATAAGATAGTACAAATAGCAGATCCCGGGGATAAACTTAGCAGCTATTATGATAAGTTTATGCTTATGAGTATTATTGTAAGTCTAATTCCCTTATTCTTTAAACATGCAAGCTCCTTCTTTAGATGGATTGAAATTATAACAGTTTCCGTCTTTATTGTCGATTATCTCTTCAGATGGATTACTGCAGATTATAAGTTAAATGATAAGAGCAAAACCGTATTCATTAAATATCCTTTTACTTTTTTGCAATCATAGACCTATTATCAATACTGCCTTCACTTACTGTATTAAATGAAGGATTTAAGCTATTTAGAATACTAAGGCTTAATAGAGCTTTTAGAACACTGAGATTACTTAGATATTCAAAAAGCTTCGATTTAATAATGTCTGTAGTTGAGAAGGAACGCAAACCTTTAATGGCGGTGGTCTACCTATCTGGTGGCTATGTCTTATTAACCGCACTTATCATATTTCAAGTTGAACCTGAAAGCTTTCATTCTTTCTTTGATGCCATTTATTGGGCTGTTGTAACGCTTACAACTGTTGGTTATGGAGATATTTATCCAGTTATTGATTTCAGTAGAGTCAGTAGAGTCATTGGTATGTTGTCCTCATTTATGGGAATTGCTATAGTAGCTCTTCCAACCTGAATTATTACTGCAGGATATATGAGTGAATTAAATAAGAAATTTTAACAATCAAAAGGAGTGATTTTTAATGGCTAAACTGATCAAAGGTTTTAGTTGGAAAAGAGCTGTTGGTATATCCAGCGCTAAACAAAAATTCGCTAACAAGACTGGAATACCTACATCAAAACAGAGTATTAAGAGAAAAAGAAATTCAATAATTGCCAAATTGTTAGGCTTCAAGTGATATTTATTCTTATACACCACTTTTACATTAATTTGAAGGTTAATAAAAACAACAATGTTTGTTGTATCAACAAAACCACCAGGTCGTATTTTTAACTCATAACCCTGGTGGTTTAAATATTTCTATTCTTTAAAGCAGATTATTATAATCCAATCTTACCAACAGCGTAAGTTGCTTCCTCAGTGCTAAATCCTTCAAACTTAAGTTGATCTATCAAGCCGCTTCTTGAGAACGATGAGTAATCTAAATAATTCTCAGCACTTAATACAGCTTGTTCCTTCCAATCCACCACTATCTGACTTACTGCATATGAAGCATCTTCATTACTGAATCCCTCAAATTCTAATTGTTCTACCAAGCCACTCTCAGAAAACGCTGTATAATCTAAGTAATTCTCAGCACTTAAAATAGCTTGTTCCTCCCAATCCACCACTATCTGACTTACTGCATATGTAGCATCTTCATTACTGTATCCTTCATACTCTAATTGCTCTACCAAGCCACTCTCAGAAAACGCTGTGTAGTTCAAATATCCTTCTGCAGTCTTAATGGCATTTTTTTGAGATAATGTTTCAGTATCTTCAACTACAACCTCAACTGGCTCGGTTGGTTCTTGTGTCTCTACTGGTGTATCCATCTCTTTAGTTCCAATATTTTCAGTAGTATTTTCACCTTCTTCATTCATTTCTGCTGCTACTTCGACTGGCTCATTGTTTTCAGCTGGTTCTTGTGACTCATCATCCCCTCCACTACCTAAAGCTCCAACAATAACAAATACTACTAAGGCAATAAACCACCATCTCTTATAAATTGGCTTTTTTTCTTTATTCACACAAATCACCCCTTTACTGCCCCTATATCCCAATATATTACATCTAAACAAATATTTACCAATTATTGTTGAATTACGCTGTCACAAAATTTATATTATATCTAACATCAGTGAAGAGACCTTCAGTGTCTCTATTTTTTTGTGTTTATATAGTCTTTTTTATTCAACGGCGTGTAGTGAAAAAAACAAAAAAATCTCAACCTGAAAATAAAGCTTTTTAGCTATCAAGCTGATAAAAACCAGTCAGTATCTGTAAAATGAGCATCAGTCGATTATTGGAACATATAATCAATTTCCCAAGGTATTGCATAAAACCATCCACTGTGGGAAAATTAAGTTGGAGGTGCTAATCATGTTACCCATCAGTTGGAATTCAGAAATATCCATATTCAAGGACAAGACCATACTAAAGCAGCTTGGAATTGCCATTGGCATTCCATTTGGCTTGTTGCTGGTTTTTTTAATTGCAATAAAGGCATGGTATGGATTCCTTCTTGTGGCTGTAACCCTTCTTCTGGGCTATGTTTTCGTTTATGTGGTCTATGGAGGAAAATACTCTGTGAACTATGTGATTAACGAAAATAGAATCAAGATGGAATCAGAGGAAAGCCATAAGAAAAAGTCTAAGACAGCAGGAATCCTTGCATTTCTTGCAGGAATATTCTCAAAGAGTCCCTCGGTGTCAGGGGCTGGACTCTTGTCCACCTTTGATGACGCCAGAAGTATTCCTTGGGAAAAGATTAAGGATATTCAATACAACAAAAGCAGAAACCTTATTGTTATAAAGAGCTCTTCTGCTGATAAGATTTATCTTTTCTGTCCTCCCGAGCTTTATGGAACAATCAGGGATGAATTAAGAGAAGCAACTAAAAAATAATCCTCCTCATAACCGCTAAAAAATCAGGCATATGCCTGATTTTTTAGCACTATTCTTTAATTAGAAACACCTTTTCATCCTTCAAGACTTCTAGCTCTGTTGTTTCTACCTTGTCGACCTTTGCCCTTTTGAGGGATCTCATAAAATCAACCAGGAATTCAATCCTATCTTCTTCACCCTGAAGCTGCGACTTTACACTCCCATCGGGAAGATTCTCCACCCATCCTGTTAATCCAAGCTTGTTGGCAAGCTCAAATACCTCCAATCTAAATCCAACCTTCTGAACTTTTCCAGAGAATATAATTTCTTTTCTTCTTATTTCTGAGGGTTTAAATTCTTGCAATTTCAAGTCTTCCACCTGCTTTTTTACATAATTATTTTGCCAATCACTTATAAAACCCATAGACTTTCCTCCCTACTATATGCTCTTCTTTGAAAACTAAGCAAGTACCCAGTTGTTAGTTTTTTTCCTAAATGTTACAATACATTAAGAACGAAAAAAGATGGTGATTGTATGAACAAATTCCTAAACTATACATATGCCGCGGTGCAGGGCTTCTACTGGATGTATTTTGCTGTAATTATAAGCTTTGCATCTGTGTTTTTGCTGGACAGAGGTTACTCGAATTCTCAGATAGGGTTTATCCTGGCTTTTGCAAATATCCTTGCGGTACTTATCCAGCCAATTCTCGCTGATATTGCAGACAGGTCCAAAAAGCTATCCCTGGTCTCCGTTTTAGGAGTCATGGGTGCTGCCCTTATTATCGGTACTGCCTCCTTGTATTTTATGGACCACAGATCCCTTCTTCTCACTGGCGTCTTTGTACTTACAGGAGCATTGCAGATATCCCTACAGCCTTTGATAAACTCAATTGCATTTCATTTCAGCAAGGCAGGAAGCTACATAAACTTTGGTGCAACAAGAAGCGTTGGTTCTGTTGCTTATGCTTTAATAAGCTCAATCCTTGGTTTTTTAGTACTCAAATTTGGCACAAGAACAATCCCTGTTACAGGCGTTATTGTTATATTGCTCCTTTTGACTTCTCTTTTTCTTACGGATAAGCTGTTTAAAAAGAATATGACCCTTCATATTCCAGACCAGTTTAATGCTGCTAGTTCAGAGAAAAATCCAGGAATTACTCTTGTACAATTTATGAAGAGAAACAAGGTCTTTGTAATACTTACTTTTGGAATAATGCTTGTGTTCTTTCAGAATGCTGTAATCAACAACTTCCTTATTCAGATACTTAGAAATATCGGCGGTAACAGCAGCCAGATGGGAAGACTGTTTTCCTTTATGGCTCTGCTTGAGATGCCTGGTCTTTTCTTTTTCAGCAGACTAAGAACTAAGTTTAGAAGCCAGACAATGTTAAAGATTTCGTCAGTTGCCTTTATTGGCAAGGTTTTCTTTAC
Source organism: Bacillota bacterium (assembly GCA_051744365.1). Taxonomy (GTDB): domain Bacteria; phylum Bacillota; class Clostridia; order Tissierellales; family Tissierellaceae; genus Gudongella. The sequence continues at coordinate 50,164 of JBNJCX010000007.1, read as the reverse complement.
ATATCTCGCACCCTCTGTTGGATTTGTCTACCTTGCATTTTTGTTTCAGCTTATTTCATTTCCACTTTTTCTCTCATCAGCAGTACATCTGGCGGATGAGGTTATGGAAAAGGGAGAAGCCGTAAAGGGTCAGTCCCTTGTTACGGGAATGATGACCTTAAGTGGCGTGTTTGCCAGTCTTCTTGGTGGCGCAGTCCTTGATATTGGCGGTCCTTCCCAACTTCTTCTTATTAGTACAGGTCTTGCAGTTATTGGTACCTTCTCCATATTTATGACAGTAAACAGGGTCTAAAGTGAGTACTCAAGCTGCATATCCCTTGAGTCGCTTTCATAAAACTCCTTGTTGATTTCCACTGCATCTTCGCAACCCAGTCTTCTATAAAATGCTATTGTGTCCTCTGCTGACCCGGCACAGATGTAAAGCTTATCAGCACCCAATTCCATTGCCTGGTCAGCGCACATTTTAAAAAGTCTTTTGCCAATTCCCCTACCTCGATGTTCATTTGATATAAATATCTGATCCAAAAGCACATATTTGGATTTTTCGCCGAAGATATCGCTGTTTACAGTTGCAAAACCAAGTAGTTGTCCATCTTTTTTATATGCACCAAAGGCTTTGCCTCCATTTTCTATTGTACCCTTAAGACCTTCAAGGTGATTCTCATAGCCATTTGGCCAGGTATCGTCATGGTAATCAAGGTCAATAAGTGTCCTTTTTCCATCGACCTCTCTCCAGGCTCTCTTTATATACTGGGATGCATCGATTGCCTTTATCGTTTCTGCATCCTCAATATCCATTTCCTTATAGACTATATTATCCACAAATCAACCACCCTGTTTTTCAAGTTTTGCTGCAAAATCGTCCTTGGTTATTCCCAGCAGGATCTCATCGTGATATCTTCCATCTGTATATGCCATCTGACGTCTTCTTCCTTCTTCTTTGCATCCAAGTTTCTTAAGCATTGTTGCTGAGGCAATATTGCCTTCGAGGATGCTTCCATAATACTTGTTCATCCGTCTTTCAAAGAACGCATATCTGAGCATTATATCCATTGCAGCTGTTCCATAGCCTTTACCTCTATGATCATGGTCAATCTGCATCCCTATGCTAAATGTTCCATTCTTCTCATCAATGGAGTTGATGTTTCCTGCTCCAACATTCTTGCCTTCAAGGGTTTCAATTGTAAACATAAGCCTTCCAGTTCCTGCCTTGAAATTCTGGAAAGCTTCAGTCATCTCTTTTGCCTCTTCAACTGTAGGCGGAAGCTCTACTTCATAGTCCAACAATCTTCTTGCAGGTGTGTCAAACCTGTTGTAGTAGTGAATCTCCCAGTCATCTTCTCCCATTGCCCTTAATCTTACCAGATCATTCTGCCAAAAATAGTTTTCGTAGTTTTCTTTTCTCATTTATTTTTCTCCTGTTATGTTATTTTAATTCTTCTCAATCTCCACAACACATTGGGTCTTTATCTTTTCTACAAGGAACTGAAGAGCATCAATTACATGTGGTCTTATGTCTCCTCCAACAAGGACATACATAATATCATCCCCTACCTGAAGCTCCCCTTCATTAAGCCATACCCTGACATGATAGATTCCATCAAGGTTTTTAGTTTCCTCTATTGCAGACAGAACCTTTTCTTCATTGTAGCCAAACTCCATGCCAGTGACCTGTGAACCGTCGTCAATTCCCTGTCTTACTTTTGCCTTAGGAGTCTCCCTTACAACTCCATTGTGAAAGAGATACATACCAACCTGTGAAGCATTAAGGTCCTTTTTTGCTTCCTCTATCCATTTATCCATTGATGGTGATTGTTTTGCCATGGTATCATCCTTTCTCTAATGGTCTGATTTAAGTCCTGCTCCGCACATTGGTATAAGAGCATCGGAAATTCTTCCCACTTGCTCAACCAGTTTTAGGTATGCGGCATAGGTTGCTGCAGTTGTATGCTCAATGTAAATTCCCTTCTTTGCGAGCTCCTCCCTTGCTGGAAGGATTCCATCCTCAGGTGCCGTTATTACCTTGATATCGTATTTATAAATATACTCAAGGATCTCATCTCCCCGCATGGGAGCTCCGATTGCAATCCCCTCAGCCATTGTACTTTCAGGTGTAATATGCCTTATATCTTTTTCACCTGCCAGTACAGTTTCTGTAAAAGGAGCACACTTTTCACTTTGCACTGCATATATACTTGGCATCTTTTCTATCAATCCTGCTGCAAGAAGTTCTTCAAGACCTAGAATTACACCTATAAACAAGGTTCCATTGCCCAAAGGGATAAATAGGATCTCAGGAATTCTCTTAAGCTGCTCATATACCTCGTAAATATATGTCTTTGTTCCCTGATAGAAGAATGGATTAAATACATGACTTGCATAGTAGACTCCTTCTTTCTCCACCTTGCTTCTGCATATATCAGCGCAATAATCCCTTGATCCAGGAACCACATTTACCTTTGCTCCATGGGATTTTATCATATCTATCTTCTTGGGTGATGTTCCCTCCGGTACAAATATCTCGCATTCTATTCCAGCCTTTGCACTGTAGGCTGCAACGCTGTTTCCAGCATTGCCGCTGCTGTCCTGGACAATTGATTCCACTCCGATTGATTTCGCATGGGCAATCAGAACTGCAGCTCCTCTATCCTTGAATGACAAAGTGGGCATAAAATAATCCATTTTAATCATTACATCCTCATCCAGATGGATCACTGGTGTCATTCCTTCTCCAAGGGAGACCTTTCCAAGGGATTCTTTATTAACAGGTATGAACTCACTGTATCTTAACAACCCCCATTTGTCCCTGTTAATTTTATCAAGGTCAAACTTTGTAGCATCGTATTGCAGCTTCCAAAGTCCGCCGCATTCGCATTTTGCCTTTCCTGTATCTATGCTTTCTTCATGATTGCATTTTGAGCAGTAAAATTTCATTATAATCTTCTCCATTTACAACCCTTTGACTGGCTTTGATGTATCGTATCCCAGTTCGTAATAATTGTTGTTGTTGAACTGGAAATCTTTAATCACATCCAGCCCCAGCTTGTCAACATGGGCTTTGTAAGATCTTGGATTTATATGGTTTATAAAGGTAATAAGGATTGGGAATCTCTTGTTCATCTGCTCCCTGGAAAAATCAAACAGCTTTGGTAGAACCTCTGTGCTTCTGTAGTTTTTGTCAATACAAATTGGTCCGTACTGGTAGGAGTTCTCAGTTGAAAGAGTCTCATCCATATATTCAGTATCTGGAAGGTCCTTTATCATATGCTGAAAAAGTGGCCATTCTGACCAGTATTCCCAGGATGCAGCCATTGCATAGGCAATAACCTTGTCTCCGTCACAAGCAAGTACAATTCCCTGCTCCTTTTCTATAAGTTCCCCGAATTTTTCAGGAGTAAAAAGGGTTGTTACAAAACCATCCGACTTATCCTCTTCACTTATTGTGGATACATGGTATTTTTTCTGAAGCTCTGATATCTGAGGAATATCCTCTATTGTTGCATTTCTGTAAATCATACTTTACCTCCTCCAATTTTGTCTTAATACATAGTCCTTCTTTGATTTTACCATATAAACAAATTATTTCAGATTACTTTTTACCCATTGTGACATCTGAAAGCTCCCTTAACAACCTTTCCTTATCCTCCGGCAGTGTTCCCTTGATTTTAATAATATTAGACGGATGGGTTGTATCAAATTCCATTGGTTTTTCAGGATTGAGGTTTCTCAGGAGTGTCCTTATTTCCAATAGATTTTCCTGCCTCGATGATGGAATATAATCTCCCTTTTTAACAAGCTCAGATAACTCCGATCCTTCCATAAGCATAAGACTCATTGTAATTAGTGTTTTTGTGTGAAACTGGTTAATCATCCCTGCTGTTTCCTTGGCATTTTCTTCCCAGGTATCTGCTCCTCCAATTCCAGTAAGTACAATTGCATTAAAGGCCAGATTTGCCTTGTTCAATTTCTTTGCCTCCCTGATGGCATCTCTAACGGTGTGACCCTTATTCATAAGAGAAAGATACTTGTCACTTCCAGTCTCAAAGCCTATATACAGTAGTCTAAGCCCCTCGTTATGGAGATTGGACAATTCCTCAACCGAGTACCTTGAAACACTTCTGATGGAAGCATAGGATGCCACACGGGCGCAATACGGCAGGCCCTCCCTTATTTTTTTTAAGATTATTATCATTTTATCATAACCTATATACAATGGGTCTGCTCCCGTAAGAAAAACCTTCTCAGTATACTTGTAACCGTTTATCAGCTGCTGTCTGATTTGCGGCAATGGAACTTCACTGTACTTATCATCCTTATACATAGTGCAAAACAGACATCTATTGTAAGGGCAGCCTGTTGTAACAGGTATCATCATTGTTGTCATTTCATCCTGAGGATAGTGAATTGAGCTTTCAAGATACATAAAAAACTCCCCTTTCCATTTAAAAATCCCTCTAATAGATAAATACCCCTTTCGACGTAGTCGAAAAGGGCACCAAACATCGGGGAATTTTTTTGTTTGCTATTTTGGGAAATATTGGATAAAAAAGTCACCGTCCCCTTTTAACCATTGGATAAAGACAAATAATGCCTTGTTATTCCTATCATTGCAAAAAATCCTATGTATCCTGCGATTGGAAGAACTATACCTATGAGCTCCTTAAAGCCCACAAGACTAGCTGCAAATGCTATTGAGATCATAATCGCAATCAAAGGTCTAAGCTTATAATCCTTGTACTTTCTTATTCTATAAGCTGCCCCAAACAAACAGGATAGTGCACTGCCAAACATTCCAATAAACAGAATAAACGAGTATATTGTACCCAATATTGGATAGATCATAGTTGCCAAGGCAACCATTGGCAGCTCTGCATCAGAAAGCATGGTCCTGAAGAATACCATTGGCAGAAGTATACAAAGGAATACAATGGAAAGCTGTATGATTCCCTGAAGCATGCCTTTATGTATTGTCCTTTCCTCCTCAACATCAGGTGAGATGGGCACAAGTATTGATATTGCGGCCATCATATTGTAAGAAACAAAAGCAATTGTTGAGAAAAGTATGTTTCCCAACAACGGGTTAGACCCTGAAAGCGGTGTGGAAATGATACTTTCAGCCTGGAGCTGAAAAAATGAAAACAGACCTGTTGTCATCCCGACAACTATCATCAAAGGAACAGTTATTGAAAATGCCGTAAGGACCCCTTTGGCTTCCCACAGGGCAACTATTCCAAGAAGAATAGCCATTATTCCGCTTCCTATAATTGTTGGGATTCCGAAATGTTGATTGAGAAGAGCTCCTGTTCCTGCTGTCATAATTACAACTGTTCCAAACAAGAAAAAAATGAATGTAAACCCAAATAAAGCCCTTAACCAAGGAATATTCTTTCGGATAATGATCTTGTCAAACTCGGTTATTCCCGTTTTTCTGGCTGTCTTCATAACAGCACAGCCAAGCATGTAAAACAATGCTATTGATATTGGCATTGCCATAAGTCCATAAGCACCGAACACTCCGAAGAATTGCATTATCTCCTGGCCTGAAACAAAGCTTGCCCCTAAAAGGCTTCCTGTAAAGCCCATTGCTATTTCGCGTGGTCTGATACTATTGGTTTTCAACATATCCACTTCCTTAGGTCTATTAAGCTTCCATGCAACTTTGAGATGAGTTTCTTATTCTTTCTTGGCCATTACGTATTCAATAGCTTCCTTGCCGGTTATATGCTCAACATCTATTGCAACAATATGGGATTGCTTGCAGCCAGTAATCTCCTTGTGTTTTTCTTCTGCAGGTCTGTCACCGCAATACTTCTCTACGAGGACTTCAAAGGCTTTAAACCATTCCTCACCTTCAACAATCCTGGCTTTCCCGAATGCAACAACACTTCGAAAATATGAAGTGTATTCCTCACTGACAATGGTATCTTCATCCACCACTGCAAATGAAACCTTAGGATTGTTTATTATAGAATCTACCTTGTGTCCGGATTTTGCCGAGTGAAAATAGATTTTATCATTATAATACACATAACTGACCGGAACCGCATAAGGATAACCTTCATCTCCAATACACGCCAAAATTCCGTTTGTACATCTATCCATTACAGCTACAGTTTCCTCCACTGGCAGCAACTGTCTTTTTCTTCTCATTTCTCTGAACATAAATTCCCTCCATATGTTTTTATAAATAATAGTCCCTGGCAATGCAATAAATTGCCTGTTCTATTTATGATATCACAAAAAATTAGATGCAATCTTTTTTTCTAGCGTATTTATTATACAAAATACGCCGGTTCTTTTCTCTCTTTTAACCTTTCTTCAAGCTCCCATTTGTGTCTTAAGTAATCTTCATCATCAAAGTACTTTGCATGGACCGGGTACTTCTTGATTAAGGCTCCGCACTTTATACACATACCAGCAAGAATTATTGCATCATATTCAGTAATTGAGCACTTAGGCCTTGGAAGGTGTAAAATCGATTTTAAGTACCCCCTCCATGCTCAATTCTCCCTCCAAACTTCTGCTATTCTCATTACGACTTTTTCAGTTGTCCCCGTTGGGCTGAAATAAAGTTTCATTATACTATTCCCTCCTTCCGAATAATTTCAGACTTCACAAGCCTTTTCTTTACATAACCCATGGAAAGAATCCCTGATTTCATAATTAGAAACCTTATAATATCATTATACATTACAAATGACTTTAAATTCTTCCATCTGATGTTCATCTTTAGTTTAAAGGTATTTCTTGAATAACTCTTGACGGCTGATTCAAGATTATTTTCAATTGCCTCAGAGAGTGCAAGTGCGCTCCTAAACCCATAACTTAAACCTTCAGCTGAGCTTGGACTTATCCAACCTGCTGCCTCTCCTATCAAGGCAACATTACCTTTGCCTTGTAGAATCTCTCCTACTCTTTCTGGTCTTAAAAGATAAGCTCCGCTTCTTTTTATGCAGGGACCAAAATGAAACCCCCTATCCTCTAATCTTCTTTTCAATTCCAAAAACTTTCCCAAGGGATCTGCTTCCAGGTCCAAAGCTGCTCCAAGTACCAGCATTCCATTCTTTGGTATGGTCCAGGAGTAGAAGTCTGTAATGTCCTTGTCAAAGATGGATGAGTAATATGGCATCTCATCTTCCATCATGTAATACTCCTGTATTGCTATGTACTGTTTTGGCATTGGGTAATCAGGCGAAAGAGTCCTTCTTACCTTTGAAAAGGCTCCGTCTGCTCCAACAAGCAGCTTTGCTGCGATCTTTCTCTTCTTGCCGTTCTTTACATAAGTAATCTCTACGCCTTGATCCATATCCTTATATCCCTTAAACATTGCCTCACATTCTATTTCAACTTCGGATGGAATCAATGAAAACAACCATCTGTCAAATCTTTCCCTGTCCGTATTTATGTAATGGCGCTGATAATACCTCTCTAGGTTTCTTTTCTCATCTATGGTCCTTACAGTAAAGAGCTGAGGGCCGTCGAGAACATGCTGGGGAATCCCCAATCCAAATTCAGCCAGCATCTTTTGGGCATCGGGCGCTACAAGACCACCGCAGCATTTCTGAAAATTATGTTCCACTGATTCTTTGGACATATTCCGCCTTTCAAGAATCAGAACTTTTCTCTTCTTTCCAATCAGCCTTGCAAGTGTTGCTCCGGCCGGTCCTCCTCCAACAATTACTACATCATGCATCAAAACTCACCTTCCTCAGAATCATCCCTATACTCAAGAATATCGCCTGGCTGACAATCCAGAGCCTTGCAGATTGCCTCAAGTGTTGATAATCTTATGGCCTTTGCCTTACCGTTTTTAAGTATGGAAATATTTGCCATAGTTATTCCAACTTTTTCAGACAGCTCTGTAACGCTCATTTTTCTTTTTGCAAGCATAACATCAATATTTATAATAATAGCCATATTATTCACCTCAAATCACGAGGTCGTTCTCTTCTTTTATCTCGATTGCCTGGGCAAGGAGTTTCTGAAGAACGGCCGCAAAAGTAGCGATCACAAGTGATGCAAAGACGATAATAATTGGGAATCCCACTACTCCAGGTGCATCATCGGCATCAGCAATTGGGTATAAAAAGGGTAGCATTACAATATATATTCCACTTATGACAACTGCTGCATATTTTATCAATCCAAGAGCTGTCACTGAATCTCGTGAGAACGCCCTGTTCTGGTCAATATAGTTAATAAGCTTGAATGTCTGGTATAAAGCAAAGAAATATGCCATGGCTGTTCCATATGCTCCAAGTATCATTGAAAAATTAAAATACCCATACATTGCAGGCAACCACAAAATACAGATTGTCAGAATCGGCAATGCCATAACCAGCACTGCTCCTCTCAGGAACAACGTGGTTCCTTTTTTCATAATAAACACCTCACATTATTGTTTTGATATATCGATTTTAACAAATAATTTATTGTTTCACAATAATTATTTGTTCTTTTAAGCAAATTTCATAACCACTAAAGGTATTATTTGCTTAAGTAATTGAATTACAGGTCTTAAAATTGGAGGTTATCTATGAAAATACGGCTTGAAAAGGAAATGGAAACCCTTTTGATTTCCCTCTACAGAAAGGCAATTATGACTCAGGAAGGAATATTTGAGGAGCCCTTTGCACTGGAGACAATCCCAGGGATATGGAGACATTTATAAGGGGAGTAAAATACATAAGGACAATATATATGACAAAGAACAGTGAAATAATAAGACTGCCCGAATACTACAGAATGATTTTCATACTTGCAGACATTTTCAAATCATCTAGAAAAGCCCTCCGGATAATAGTATTGAAGATTGAGTAGAGGCCTATCCTTTGAATATACTTGGAATGTCTCTTTTTTTGATTTTTTTCAACTTTTGTGCTATAATATCGTTATTCGATATCGTTACTCATAAATGATTTGGAGGTAATTTATGGACAATAGAGTTCTGCGAAAAGTATTTTTGGGGTTTATTCAGATTCACATACTCCATCATGCAAAAAAAGAGCCTTTTTACGGTTCATGGATGATAGATGAGCTGGAGGAACATGGCTACCAGATTAGTCCCGGAACCTTATATCCATTGTTGAACAACATGGAGAGCAGCGATCTTCTATACAAGGAAGAAAAGCTTGTCAAAGGGAAAATAAGAAAATATTATGGTATAACTAAAAATGGCGAAATGACACTCCAGGAAGCAAAGAAAAGAGCTCGTGAACTGATGAATGAAATTGAATCCTAATGAAGGAGGAACTAGATGTATAGATTTGAAGATGTAAAATACAAGGATATTCTTAATATTAAGGATCTTCACATAAAGGAACACTTAATAACTTCAATTGTCGGACCTAGCGGTAGCGGAAAAACTACCTTTATAAGACTATTAAACAAACTGATTAGCCCTGACGAAGGAATGGTGTTTTTTAAGGATGAATCTCTCTCAGACATTAATTCTGTACTGCTTAGGAGAAAAGTAGTAATGCTACCTCAGGCTCCTGCAATGTATAGGGGTACCATAAGAGAAAACCTCTTACGGGGTCTTGAATTTGCTGAAAAAGAAGTGGTTGCTGACAAAGAACTGCTGGATATTCTTCAGCTTGTGGATTTGAGCAAAGAATTGGAAAAAGACGCATCCACTCTCTCTGGTGGAGAAAGTCAAAGACTTGCCCTTGCAAGAGTTCTACTGATGGAACCAGAAGTGCTTCTTCTGGATGAGCCGTCTTCAGCCTTGGATGATGAAACCGAGTTGAAGATAATACAGGAGCTAGTGAATTATACCAAGAAAAATTACAAAACTCTTGTAATGGTAACCCACTCCAAAGGGATCGCTGAGCAATTTGCTGATGAGATTATCAGAATTTCTCCAAATGAGCCTGTTGAAGTAAGGGAGGTAAAGTGATGGATAACGCTGTTATTAATCTACAGCTTTGGCAAATTGCCGCTGCCTATATATTTGTTGTAATACTACTTTTTATTGTACGAAAAAGAGGCATCAGAAGGGAGCGGGAAATACTTATTGCCTCATTCAGGATGACCCTGCAGCTTGTTATAGTAGGATATGTTTTGGTTTATCTATTTGAAAACATCAACCCCTTTATGACCTTGGGTGTAATCGCTGTAATGGAGATCTTTGCCATAGACAACATCTACAGAAGAACAAGAGAAAATCTATCAAAACCCCTAAAAAAAATCATAGCAATTTCAATGGTTCTCGGAACCTTATCAAGTATTGCTTACTTCCTATTTGTGGTTATTAGAATATCTCCATGGTATGACCCCAGATACTTCATCCCAATCGCAGGGATGATAATTGGAAATTCAATGACGGGAATAACCCTCGGTGTCAAGGGCATTGCAGAAGGAATGCGATCTGAAAGATATCTTGTTGAATCATCACTTATGCTTGGTGCAACTCCCGCTATGGCATCACATGAGATTATAAACACAGCCTTTGACTCGGCAATTCTACCTACAATCAATTCAATGGTGGGAATGGGCATTGTTTCTCTCCCTGGCATGATGACCGGTCAGATTCTATCCGGTACATCACCTCTAATTGCAACACAGTATCAAATTGCCATTATGCTTGGAATCGTAGGAAGCGTAGCTCTATCTGTAATTCTATTTGTGAATATGGGATACAAGACTTTTTTTAATGATGAGGATCAGTTGATGGGTATGGAGGATTAATCCTCCATACCAGAAATAACAGTCAGGTGGCCTGGTAAAACACTTAATACAAGTGGTAGATTTGGCCCCTTCTCTCCGTCCACGTCACTTCCAAGCATGTCCCCATCTATAGTATTTACCTTAAGAGTTTTTGATTTGAAGTAATGTACATTGTCTGATTTGGAAAGTTTCCCTGCTAATAATGAAGATGTTATCTTCATTGCTTTTGGAATATCAAGCTTCTCAATTGCTAGTATATGAAAAACACCACCGCTTATCTCAGCCTCTGGAAAAAAAGTTCTGATGCCACCCAAGGAATCTATCAGACCTGCTATCACTACTGATATCTCCCCCTGCCACTGCTCCTTATCCATATTCAACTCCACAGGGAATGTTTCACCGTCCAAAATCTCCCTGGCAGATGCTAGAAAATATGCAAGTGGGCCTAACTTTGACTTTTCTTCGCTATCAACATCGTGAATGGCTTCTGCGACATTACCTATACCCACGATATTAGTAAAATACCTGTCATTTACCTTTCCAACATCAATTATCTTCTCAAAACCACTTCCTAAAAGACTTATTGCATCATCTGGCTTAAGAGGTATCTTGAGAGCTCTGGCAAGGTCGTTTACTGTTCCCATTGGTACTATACCAAGAACAGGCGGATTTTCAAACCCGGCCAGACCATTTACGGTTTCATTTACCGTGCCGTCACCACCAAGGGATACTACCAGATCAAAACCTTTGTTTCCTGCATCAGAGGCAAATCTCGTGGCATCTCCTGCTTTTTCTGTGTACATAACCTCTATTTCGTCGTAGCTTTTCTTAAGAACAGTTCTTATCTTATCTTTATATTTTGCTGCCTTTTCTTTTCCTGATGACGGGTTTATTATTATCATTGCCGATTTCTTCATAATCATACCTCCTGCTAGTATTCTTAGTTCTATATTACCCAATATTATTATTTCTTATGAATTTTCATAAAACAAAGAATACTGTTGCTTAATTCTCACAACAGTATTCCACTAGATATCTATTTAACTCTTCTGCAAGAATTCTTTTCATCGTTTTCTGAGCAACGTTGTAAATTATATAGCGGTTTTATCTTTTTTTGTATCAAACTTATAAGCTGCAAACTCAATTATGACTCCATAAAGTATCCCTGCCAAAAAGCTTATTGTATCATTAAATCCTATTGAACTATAGAACGCAAATGATACCAGAAAACCTATTACTGCACCTCTTGTTAGAACCTTCCCAAGTGAAGCCTTGTACCATGGAGCTCCAATTATAAAACCCATTAAAAGGCGATTATACCAGAGAGCAAACAGCCAGTAAGTTTCTCTTTCAAAACCTGATCTAATCGACGCTCCTACTATGCAAGCTATTCCTAGAAGTATTCCTGTTATAATGGAAATTTTCATTCTACGAGTAATCACTGAATCCATCTCCCATCCGACTTAAGTATCAATCTATTCCATTTCAGCCATTGCCTCTATTTCCACAAGGGATTCTCCGTGAAGCTCAGGTACCGGAACTACAATCCTTGAAGGCTTGTGTTCTCCAAAGAATTCTGCGTAAACTTCATTTATTGCATCCCAATTCTGGACGCCTATTATATAAATTCTGCATTGAACCACATTTCCCTTACCTGCCCCAGCCTCCTTTAGCACCCTTTCAACATTTGAAAGCGCCTGTCTTGCGTGCTCCCTTACACCTCCAATAGGGAGCTCCCTTGTATCAGGATCTATTGACAGCTGACCAGATACATATAGCATTCCATTTGATATCACTCCTGGTGAATAATGTCCCTTGTTTTTACTTTTGTATTTTGGTTGCACCTTAATCATATTTATACCTTCCTTCAAATTATTTTTGACCATTCAGTTCCTTCTTCAGGTCTCTCCAGTTTGGAATAAATCTGGTCATTAACATCTTGAACCTGTGATTGTGGAGCCTTTCAAGAAGATGGGTCATCTCATGTACAACGATGTATTCAAGTAACCTCTCATCCCTTATTGCAAGTCTTAGGTTTAACCAGATTCGCTGTTCCCTTATGTTGCAGGTTCCCCAGCGTGTCTTCATGTTTTTAACCCCAAAATCCTTTACCTTTACTCCCATTATTGGCTCCCACTTGGCAATGTAGCCTGGGATTATTTCCTTCAGCTGCTCTCTGTACCACTCATTAAGAAGGCTTTCACGCTTTTCTCTTGTGTGACCATTCCTTACAAGCAAAGTAATCATTCCATCCTCTATCTGGGCCCTTTGCTTGGCAGATGTCTCCTGAATCTGCAGCTGGTATTCATTCCCGAGAAAAAGGTGCTTCTCTCCAGGTATATACTCCTTCGTAGTTTTCTTAAGCTTCTTCCTTTGAAGGTTTATCCACTGCATTTTAGATTTTATAAACTCAATTGCAGCATCGTCGCTTACTCCATTTGGCACAGATATCCTCACCTCACCATTTGGCGGGTGAACTGATAGCCTTAAGGTCTTTATATTTTTTCTTCTTAGCTGAATTTGTATATCCTCTACTATTATTTCCTTCATCATATATATTCCTAACCAATCTCAATTATGTTTCCATCCAGCTGAGCAGCTGTTTCAGGACTGCATGTTGTGAATATAACCTGGTGGTTGTCCGCAAACTCCCTTATCATTCCTACCGCTTTATCTTTTCTATCTGGGTCCATATCCACAAGACAGTCATCAAGAACCAGCATGCCTCTTCTATTCTTTAAAAGATTCTCCGCCAGGGCAAGCCTTACAGCAAGTCCTACAGAATCTCTGGTTCCAGTTGATAGAAGCTCTACTGGCATTTGAACAGATCCCCCTTTTTCAAGGATTATATCCATGGATTCTCCAATCCCCCTGATATCGAAGCTGTTCTGGGTTAAAATCTTCAGGTACTTGGACATTGACTGGACCAATGGCTTGTCCGTATTGCTGTCCATCCTCTCCTTGGTCTTGTTGAAGGCATTCTTGATCCTTAACAAGGCCTCTCCTCTGTCAAGTAATCTGTTGAACCTTTCCTGTGCAGATTTGAACTCTGTTTGCAGCTCCTCAAATGAGGTTCCCGGAAGATTTCTCTCACACTCTACATAGTTTTCCCTAGCTTCATAGAAGTATGCATTGAGTCCTTCCACATCTTCTCTTGTGGTCTTTAGGGCTAGAAAAAATTCATCCGCCTCAGTAAACTCTTCAGGAAGGCTCATTAAACCCTCCTGATCCTTTTCTGCAAGCTTAAGGTCCGCACGCTTATCTATCATTAAATCCATCAGGCTTTCCTGGGAGCTGAATTTTTCGTCCCATAAAAGTAGCTGCTCCTCAGTTGCCTTTTGATCCACCCGTTTCTCGAGAATCTCATTGTTTAAACTATCTATATCCTTATCAATCTCCATTACATCCCTTAAGCCCTCAAGCTCCTGAAGCCCTTCAAGGGTCTTCTCCAGTTCCTCCTTTGAATCCTCGTCCAGTAGAATTTGGAGCCTTTCATCCAGTCTATTGCATGCTTCCTCAATCATAGTCTGCCTAGATCTTGCCTTTTTGGCTTCCAGTAGGGATTCTACCTGAAGTTTCTGCAGCATGCTGCTTATTCTATCCTCAAGCTCACTTAGTCTCGCCGCTGATTCCTCAAGGTTCTGCTCTCCTGCAGATACCCTGATTTCAAGTCCATCGCTGCTCCTTATTGTCAGTATCCCCTTTGCCGAGAATTCCTCCCCATCAGCTGCCTTTCTGCCTTCCTCAAATCCCTCTGCCACATAGATGTCAGCATCTTTTGGGCTGCTAACCAGCTTGCCCCTTAGGCTTCCGGCATTAAGGACCATCTCGGTCTCCCTAAGCTCAAGGCTTTCAGCTTCAAATTGCTCCAGGTCCTCTTTGGATATTTTATTAAGGCTTCCCAATTCCTCCTGCTTTGTTTTGAGCTCATTTTCTGTAGCTACAATATCATCCAGTCGCTTTTTAATCCTATCCCTTTCACCTGCTTTTGCAGCCAGCTCCTTTTCGTTCTTAAGCTTCCCAACTTTTCCGTTAAGCTCCTGAAGCTGCTCTATAAGCTCCTTGCTCTTAGCCTCCTTTGCAGGCCAGCTCTTCTGAATATCTTTTAGCTCCTGAATCTCATCCTCAAGCTTTTTTATCCCAGGCTGAAGCTGCTGTCTCTTTCTCACATCAGTTTCAACTTCTTCAAGCTCCTTTTTACGATTCTTTAGTTCAAGTAGATGCTTTTCCAGCTCCTTAAACCGATTGTAGGCTTCCTCCAGCTCCTGTTCCCTTTTTCTGGCATCCTTTAGCTGCTGGTTCATCTCCTCCTTGGCATAGAAGCTATCAAGAATTCTTCCACGGCCAATCTTGTATGGATCATTGATTCCCTTGTTGTTTTCAGGATATTCCTTCTCAATATCCCATTTTTTGTACATTTCCTCCAGCTGGGCATCAATTTTTGCTTCAAGCTCATCCAAGGAAACGCCATCAAGCTCCATCACTGTCCTTCTTAGGAAATCTCCTACCTCCACATTTGTTCCGTCGTGGGTGGTCATTCTTTCAAGGGCATCCTTCAGCTCCTCCTGCTTTGAAAAGATTATCCTCTTGTAGGTCTCCTCACCAAAAACAAGAAGACTTCTTAAAATCTCCTCAATGGCTCCCTCGTCCTTCTTGATTGACCCATCAGGCATTGTCAGTGATACAGCCGGTGATGCACCCCATTCCTTTCTAAGAACGTACTTCTCATCACCACAAACTATGTGGACACTACCATCTATAAAATCTCCGTCAGGATGGGGCATAAACCTTTTCTTAAACTCCTTGTCTTCCTTGGAACGGTCTCCAACCTTTATGCTGTTGAAAAGTGTTGATACAATACCGTTTACCATTGTACTCTTTCCAGCCTCATTAGGCCCAAGCACCACATTCAAGTTCTCGTGAAACTCCAGCTCCATATTCTTAAGTCCTGCAAATTGTCTTGTTGAATATCCTTTAATGATCATTTCCTCACCTCCGAAATGATTTCATATGCCAGCTGAAGTGCTTCTTCATCCTCCTGAAGGGACAGTAGCAGCTGCTCAGGAAATGACCCCTTTGTAAATTCCCTGTGTATCTTGTCGGAGTTTATCCTAATCTTAAGCTCCGAATCCTCGAGAATTAAATGAAGCAGTCTTTCCTCTAGCTCCTCCTTTAGCTGTAGCCTATGTCTGTAGGCTTCCTCCTCAAGGGTCCCCCTAAGGCTGACCCTTGCAACTGCGTTTTCAGTCCCTTCCTTGAATTGGTTCTGAATTTTACTGTAATCCTCAAACTGCTCAATATTAAATTCCACATCCATAAAGCTGTATTTACCTGTATTGATCCTTTTTGCATCAATCTCCCTATTGTCATCTATATTTATAAGCCAAGCGCTTCCATTGTGTTTGCAGTCAAGTCCGTCAGGCTCAGGTGTTCCTGGATTGAATATCCTCCAGTTCTGCATGCTCTCCTTTTCAGGATAGGTCATATGAGTATGTCCCATCAACCAAACATCAACAGGTATTTTGCGTAGCTCCTCGAGATCCATGTTGAAGTACTGGTTGTCCATATCAGGTGATATCCCTAAAAGGGCTCCATGCCCAACTCCAATTCTTATTGCATCATCATCCAGCTCCAATTTCTTGAGCCATCCCAGGTTGTTTTCCTCAGAGTGCTTTGAATGGCAGCCTGCTGGATAAATCACAGCCTCCAGTCCGTATTCTCTAAGGTCGTAAGGTCTTTCCTCCTGTAAAAGAATCACCCTGTCATCAACAAATGTGAGAAAGCTTCTCCAAAGGTCAACCATCTCAGTGTGATAGTCGTGGTTTCCAGGTAGAATGGCAACACAGCCTCCTTCAAACTTAGACAGATGTCCCGCAACTACAGCCTGTGTCTTCTTGTCAATCCCCTTGATCTTGTCAAACAAGTCACCTGCTATTACAAACAGGTCGCTTCCTTCCCTGTTTGCCTGCTTAACCATTCTCTCTATTACATCAATCCTTGCAGCCTTTAAAAGCTCCTTTATACCTGCAGGATAGCTGTTAAAGGTCATCCCTATATGTATATCTCCAGTATGGAAAATCTTAACCCCCACAAAATCCCTCCTCCTGTCAGTACTTATTAATACGTTCCTAAGACTATATTATCATAACAAAGTTAATTTTTCCGATTTAAAAAGGACACCATTTCAGATGTCCTAATAGTTGTTACTCAAATCTAACCTCCACCGTACCAAACTGGCTGAACTCACATCTAAACTCATCTCCTGCATTGGCCTCAGGTGATGCCGTAAATGCCCCTGATAGAATAACTTCCCCCTTCTTCAGGGAATCTCCGAATTCGTGGAGCTTGTTTGCAAGCCATGCAACTCCCATTGCAGGATTCTCAAGAACTTCCTTTCCAGTACCCTTATTTACAGCCTCACCGTTTTTATACAATGTCATCTCTATTTCAGGCAGGGATACCTCGTCAATCTTTATTTTTTTATCGCCAAGAATATAAAGGGCACTTGATCCATTGTCGGCAATTGTATCAATCAGCTTTATCTGCCAGTCCTCAATTCTGCTGTCCACTATCTCAATTGCCGCACATACATAATCAGTTGCCTTGTATACATCCTCCAGGGTAACATCCGGTCCTTCAAGATCTTCTTTTAAAACAAATGCTATTTCGCCCTCAACCTTAGGCTGGATTGCCATGTCCAAGGAAATCGTACCTCCGTTTTCAATCTCCATACTCTTGAAAAGATGTCCAAAATCCGGTTCGGTAATATTTAAAAGTTGTTGCATTCCCTTTGATGTCAAGCCAATTTTCTTCCCTGTCAGCACTTCGCCCTCTTCCAGTGCTCTTTTTACATTTCTCATCTGAATATCATACGCATCATCTACTGTCAGATTTGTGTTTGTTATGCTCAAAGGCCGCATTGCTGTTCTTCTCTTTAGTGATTTATAAAGCTCCATTGATAATTGTTGATTTGTGATTAGTTTCTCTTCCATGGTTGCCTCCTCCTTCTTAATTATAAAATTAAAGCACTATGACCAGGATTACAGATACAGTGCCCATAAACCAATTCCTAACTAACCTTAGCTACTTCTTCTTGAACATACCACCAAGCATATCATCTACGTCATCCACAATGCTTCCATCCTTGTCCTAATCCAGGAGCTTGGTTGCCATACCCATAATATCCATAAAACATTCTCCTTTCGTTGTTCACAATATGTAGATACCCATAAGCTCACCCTGTGATACGCTACTTTTTCTGATTATTACCAAATTTTTCCTCTGCAAGCTGCAGAATTATCTTTTTCTCATCAAATGGATAATTTACACCTTTGATGGATTGCCATACTTCATGACCCTTGCCGGCAACAAGAATAATATCATCCTTCTGTGCCAGGTTCAGACCCTTCCTTATAGCTTCTCTTCTGTCTGTAATCCTTATGTAGTCCTTGTTTGTCTTCTCTACTCCCACCAGAATATCCTCAATTATTTCATCAGGCTTCTCCCATCTGGGATTATCGGAGGTTACTATACATATATCACTCATCCTGGAAGCAATTTCTCCCATAATGGGTCTCTTTTCCCTATCACGATCCCCTCCTGTCCCAAAGATGGTAATAATTCTCCCTCTGCATGATTTTCTAAGTGCAGAAAGTACACTATATAGCCCGTCAGGAGTATGGGCGTAGTCAATTACAGCCTGAAATTCGCCTCTGATGTCCACCCGCTCCATTCTTCCTGGAACGTTGATGAGGTTCTTGACAGATTCATATATTGACTCATATGAAATACCCTCCTGTAGGGCAACCAGTATGGCTCCGGATACATTGTATACATTAAATTCCCCTGCAAGGTTTGCAATAAAGTCAAGACTCCTCCCATCCATCTGAAGTGTAAATTCAATACTGTCAGGATTGTATCTAATATCTCTGAGTCTTACATCCACCTTATCTCCTATTCCATAGCTAATAGTTCTGGCAGATGAATCAATGGATTCAGAATAAAACCTCTCACCAAATTGGTTGTCCCCATTGACAACTACATAGTCTGTGGGCATTTGGAGAAATCTCTTCTTTGCCCAATAGTAATTTTCTATTGTTTTATGATAGTCCAGATGATCCTGGGTCAGGTTTGTAAAGACTCCCCCTCTAAAGGTTATATGGTCTACCCTACCCATATCGACCCCCTGGGATGATATCTCCATAACCACATATTCCGCTCCAAGAAAGTCCATCTCGCTTAATAGCATCTGAATATCAAGAGATTCAGGAGTTGTGTTTACAAGATTCTTGTTCATCTTTTCAAAATGAGCGCCAAGGGTTCCTATTACACCAATTCTTTTCCCGGCATTTTCAAATATCTGCTTTATGAAATATGTTGAGCTGGTCTTACCATTTGTTCCTGTAACACCAATTACCCTTATTCTTTCAGAAGGGCTTTTGTAGAATATATTTGAAATTATGGATAGAGCTTTTCTGCAGTCATCAACTTTTATATAGGCAATCCCTTCCAGAGATTCTTCCGCTTGTATTTCAGATACAACTGCCACTGCACCATTTTCCAATGCAGCAGGTACGTATTTGTTCCCATCATCACTTAAGCCTGTGATTGCCACAAAAAGATAATTTCTTTCGCATTTCCTTGAATCATAGCATATACCCTCTATCTCGATATCCATGTTGCCATATGTTGCAACCTTTTTGCATTTGTCGATTAAATCTTTAAGCTTCATCCAGACCCACCTCCATTTATGTTCTAATTGGTTTATACCCACAAATATGGTTCGCACCCTTTTTACACAATCTTCCAGTTTGATTGGATAAAAAAAGAAAGGTGGATTTTCCACCTCACTCACTATGGTCTTTCTATCCGACCATCAGGATATTCTGCAAATCTTCCCATAGATTTTTCGTGGGCAACCTCCTGCTCAGGGAACGGCCAGCCACCGAACTGTGTTCTTTGATAATCATCGTACGCCTGGCGAATTTCTTCTTTGGTGGTCATAACAAATGGACCGTATACCAGGATTGGCTCATCTATTGGCTCTGATTCAAGCATAAGCAGCTTTACAACTGAGTCTGACATATTCTTTATTTTGGTCTTTTCATCAGCTGAAAGAAACATATACATTTTCTTTCTTAACTCCTTTCCTTCAACCAGAACTACTCCATCAAAGTAGTTGTAAATCGACCGCTTCATTGTGGTACTTCCCACTGGAAGTTCATACTCCACATCAGGATCCAATTCAATCAGTTGAATAGAAAGTCTGTTATCAGGATTATTTGCCCATGAGTCCTTTGTTGGTCTGACCGCTTTTCTTTCCGCCAATTCTCCTGCAACAAGTGTAATTCTTGCTTCGCCACCCTTTTCTCCAATTGATATCCTTGGGATATCCTCGTTCCAAAGCATCTTGTAGTCTGGTTCAACCATTCTGTTAGCGTGGTCGAGGCTAAGCCATACCTGAAAAAGCTCCATTGTGTTTGGTTTATCCTCATTTATCAAAGGAAACATCTCGCAATGTTGAAGTCCCTTTCCAGCTGTCATCCACTGGACATCTCCCTGGCCATATCTTCCTCTTGAGCCCAATCCGTCCGTATGATCCACAAATCCTTCGGCAACTATGGTTATTGTCTCAAAGCCTCTATGAGGATGGGCGGGAAAACCGGGTACATGCTTACCATAATACATTCTCCAGTCAGCACTAAGGTCAAATCCTTCATTCTCCTTTGTCATCTCAGTTGGGCCAAGTTTACCGTTGCCTGGTGGAAAGTGGTCCAGGTGGTGCATGGATGCAACAAATGGCTTCTGTGTTGGCATCTGGTGCTTGTATGATCCTCTTTCGAGTATTGTCATATTATCTCCTCCAAATCATTTCTAATCAATGAATGTTCCCTCAGGATATAGTGGGAAGTCTGAAATCATTGCTAATGCTCGAGTCTTACATTCTGCAAGTACATCTTTATCATCGGCAGCATCTGCAATAAGGTTCATAATCTCTGCAATCTGGACTATCTCCTTTTCCCTCAATCCCCTCTGTGTTATTGCTGTTAATCCGATTCTAACACCGCTTGTTACCGAGGGCTTTTCAGGATCAAAGGGAATAAGATTCTTATTTACTGTTATACCCACTGAATCAAGGGCCGTCTGGAACTTATCTCCGGTTATACCCTTGCTTCTTAGATCAACTACCAGCAAATGATTGTCTGTTCCACCGCTTACAATTCTAAAGCCAAGTTTCGCCAGTTCCTCCGCCAGCTTTCTTGCATTTTGGACGACCTGA
Source organism: Bacillota bacterium (assembly GCA_051744365.1). Taxonomy (GTDB): domain Bacteria; phylum Bacillota; class Clostridia; order Tissierellales; family Tissierellaceae; genus Gudongella. The sequence continues at coordinate 29,217 of JBNJCX010000007.1, read as the reverse complement.
TCCATTATCTCCTTGAATTCATCTGTTGCCGCGTATTTAAAGGACCATGCCTTTGCTGCCATGGTATGAAGATGGATTGATCCCAGGGATCCCGGAAATGTACCCTTATCCAGTAGCTTAGCGTGTTCTTTTTTGCAGAATACCATCCCGCTTCGTGCAGAGCAGAAGGTCTTGGTTGTAGATGAGGAAATAAAGTCAGCGTGTGGAATGGGGCTTGGAATAGCACCTGCTGCTACTAGGCCGGCTATGTGGGCCATGTCAACCATAAAATATGCATCCACTTCCTCTGCAACCCTGGAAATTTTCTCATAATCAATAAGTCTAGAATATGAGCTTCCTCCTGCGATAATAAGCTTTGGTCTCTCTTCTCTTGCCTTTATTTCCAGTTCAGAGTAATCGATCTGTTCGGTTTCAGGATCTACACCATAGAAAGAATGATCATATATCTTGCTGACCCAGTTTGCAGGACTTCCATGGGTAAGGTGTCCGCCCTGGTCAAGTCTCATGCTTAAGACCTTGTCTCCTGGCTTGAGGATTGAAGCAAAAACACTGTAATTAGCGGTTGAACCAGAATAGGGCTGAATATTTACATGATCAGCATGGAATAGTGTTTTAGCTCTTTCTATTGCCAGCTTTTCAACTTTGTCGGCAACATGTGAGCCCGCCTGATAGCGTGCACCTGGATAACCCTCCAGTGTCTTGTTGGTAAATACGCTTCCACTTAGCTCCATAACCGGTACCGGCACTGTAGACTCCGATGCTATCATTTCAATATTGTGTTCCTGTCTGTGTAATTCCTCATCAACTAAAGCCGCCAATTCAGGGTCTGTCAATCTGGTTTCCTTAATCATCCCTTTACCTCCAATTTATGATTAAATGCTGATTCACTGTGATTACAATATATATTTATTATACAACACTCAATATGTATTTCCAGAATATTTTTACAAATCAAAAATAATGACAATATTATTTATCATTCCAACAATTAATCCCTCTTAAGAAAATCTGCCCATTCTATGTCCACGTTACGAGCATTTTCCTGCCAGTAATGGAGACGATCCATATAAAAACCTATCTTTTTCTGCACATATTCTTCATATTCCTTCTTATTATGTTGGAGTACAATAGCTGTCAGCTCATACATAGGGAGACCTATTGCATGCGTTCCCACATGAACTGTCGCCCCAGCATGCCCAATTCCGTGACATAGAGCTTTCAGTCTCTCATCTTCAACCTCCTTGGCTACTGCATGAGCATCAAGGATCGCCCTTTTGGTTTCTTTCATCTTGACCTCGCCTTTTGCCCACTTTTCGCATAGCTCAAGACACCTCCTCGGTCTTTTTTCCTCAGGAAAAGCTGACTCAAAGTCCTGAAGTGCTCTTTTTCCACAATCAAGCGCCCATAGAACAAGGGTCCTGTGATTTTGAGCATCCAATAAATCGACCAGTTCTTTCAAGGATTGACTTTCCCTGGTGAACAAAATCTTGTTTTTCTTCTTTATCTTCGCTTCTACATCGTGAAACATGGCGATTACCTTCCTTTAAAGCTCCTCTTTCAGGGCGAAAGAGGAGCTTATTGTCTAGCCTATTCTGTTATATCAAATTATTTCGTAGTGCAAAATAATACTATCTTCTGACTTTATTTCTTCGACTTTTTAGGCTTCTTCTTTGGTTGAACAGCTTCATCCTTAACTCTTGTCTTTTCTTTTACACGCTCTTTTTCAATTCTTTTAACTTCCATTTTCTGCTGCTCAATTGAAGCCTCATAGTCTTTCATTATTGCTTTCTTCAGTTTTGGGTTTTTTATTTCCAGAAATTTCCCGAAGGCTTCCGGATATTGGAAAAGCCTTTTTTCTTCGTCATCTTCAAATAGGACTGAAATATTATTCTTATCAGCTTCTACTATTATCCCTTTGCCAAATTTAATGTGTTCTACCTTCTCATTTACCAGTTTCATTTCACTGCCTCCTTATTGCTTCCAACTTTATACTTTCATTTCTGCTGACTATATAATATTCTCTATATTCCAAGGCATAGATCCCTCGAAATACTTGTTTGCAATGTGCATTTGCTTAGTCGTATCCAATTTTCTGATTCTCATATTAGAATCTTCTTTGGATTTGTCTGCTTCTTCAAGCGTCTTCCTGAATGGGCAAGTCTTTCCCTGGCAATATGTAACATTTAGTCTTGTACATCTGGCTGTATCGGTTAAACTAATGCAATCAGGAAAGCTTCGAAGATCAGGCACTATATATCCTGCCATATTATTCCCCTTTCGTCCTCTAGAACAAATGTTGCCGTGTCACTTATTTATTGTTTGAATTTATGATTTTCTCTTTGGGCACATCTTTAATCTTAGTGGTCAAGTTGTACTTCTCCCTGATCTTATCTTCGATTTCATCTGCTATTTTGGGGTTATCTCTGAGATACTGCTTTGCGTTCTCTCTGCCTTGTCCCATTTTTTCATCATTATATGAAAACCAGGAGCCAGATTTCTGAATAAAATTTTCAGCTACCGCCAGATCGATCATATCTCCCTCTCTTGAAATTCCTTCATTATACATTATGTCAAACTCCGCCTCTTTAAATGGAGGCGCTACCTTGTTTTTCTTTACCTTGACCCTGGTTCTGTTTCCGATTATATTATCTCCTGACTTGATTGAATCAATCCTCTTAATCTCCAATCTTACGGATGCATAGAATTTCAGCGCCCTGCCTCCAGTTGTTGTTTCAGGGTTTCCAAACATAATTCCGATTTTTTCTCTTAATTGATTGATAAATATGACCACGCATTTTGACTTGCTTATTGCTCCTGCAAGTTTTCTAAGGGCTTGAGACATCAATCTTGCCTGCAGTCCCATATGGGAAGCACCCATTTCCCCTTCAAGCTCCGCTCTTGGCACAAGTGCTGCAACAGAATCTATAACTACAACATCCACAGCTCCCGAACGCACAAGTGCCTCAGTTATCTCCAATGCCTGCTCTCCTGAGTCGGGCTGTGAAACAATCAACTCATCTATATTAACACCAAGCTTTTTTGCATAGGATGGATCAAGGGAATGCTCCGCATCAATAAAGGCAGCTGTACCTCCCCTTTTTTGAGACTGGACTATTGTGTGTAAAGCAAGAGTAGTCTTTCCTGATGATTCAGGGCCATAAACCTCTATGACTCTACCCTTTGGCATCCCACCCACTCCCAGAGCTACATCAAGTGCCAGAGACCCAGTGGGAATAACATCAATATTTAAAACCTCATTTGCACCAAGTCTCATTATTGAGCCCTTCCCGAATTGTCTTTCTATCTGACTTATGGCTTCTTCCAATGCCAGAGACTTCTTATCTACTATTATACTCATTGTCATCTACATCCCTTCGTTGAGGTTCATATCTATTATGCCCTAAATCAGTATATCCATTGTTTTTAATTGTAAATGTCAACTTAGTTGACTATATTATTTTACAACTTAAATGCTAAATTGTCAACCAAGTTGACAATTTGAAATTGCCATTGTATACTGATATTGAAAAACCGTGGAGGTGGGAATTTGAACTCAGAACTAAGAAATCTGGACCTGATTGACCTTATAAGCGAAAGACATCTTCAACTAAGAAACCTTGCAGAAAGAGAATGGAATGAAAAAGGTGATATTCATATTTCAAATTCAGAATGGTTTATAATGGCAAGAATATATAAGAAGCACCCGACAGTTTCACAGATTACTAGACGTGTTGATATCTCAAGGCAGGCAGTCCATAAATTTGCAAAAAGTCTTAAGGCTAAAGGTTTGGTTGAAATTGCTGATGCAAGGCACAATAATAGAGACAAATGCCTGAGACTTACATCCCTTGGTGAGGAATGCTATGAGAAAAACATGTCCCTTAAAAGGGACCTTGAAAAAAGAATTGCTGAAAAAATCGGAAGTGAAGAGCTGACTTCACTTAAACAGATTTTAAAATCAGATTGGGACTTAATATAGCAGAATTGTATTATCTTGAAGCCAGAAATTTTTTCTGGCTTCTTTTCTTGTAAAAGTACTATCTTTGTATTTTTATTCTTAATGTAACGCTTTCCTTTACTTGTTTGTATTATTTCCCTTTTCTTTTGCATCAAAAAAGTTGTATACTTGTAATTAAATATATAATTTTTCAGAAAACATTCAGTGGCCTCTATGTTCCACTCAAATAACTTAAAAGAAAGGAATGAATTGTATGAGAAGCGACTCTGTAAAAAAAGGTGTGCAACAGGCTCCTCACAGATCCCTGTTTAACGCCCTCGGTATGACTGAAGAAGAAATGAGAAAGCCCTTGGTAGGCATTGTGAGTTCCTATAATGAAATTGTACCGGGTCATATGAACCTTGATAAGATTGTGGATGCTGTAAAACTTGGAGTTGCCGCTGCAGGGGGAACACCAATGGTATTCCCAGCCATAGCGGTTTGTGATGGAATAGCAATGGGTCACCAAGGCATGAAGTACTCACTAGTTACCAGGGACCTTATAGCAGATTCAACTGAAGCTATGGCAATGGCTCACGGCTTTGATGCCCTTGTAATGGTTCCAAATTGCGACAAGAATGTTCCTGGTCTTTTAATGGCTGCAGCAAGAGTAAATGTCCCTACCATCTTTGTAAGTGGTGGTCCTATGCTTGCCGGTAAGGTTGGCGGCAAGAAAACCAGTCTTTCATCTGTATTTGAGGCTGTTGGATCATACGCATCAGGTGATATGTCTCTTGAGATGCTAGAGGAATTTGAAAGTAAAGCCTGCCCTACCTGTGGATCCTGTTCCGGAATGTATACCGCCAACAGCATGAACTGTCTGACAGAGGTGTTGGGAATGGGACTTAAGGGAAACGGTACTATCCCTGCAGTATACTCTGCGAGAATACAACTGGCGAAGCACGCTGGTATGCAGATTATGGAGCTGGTTAAGAAGGATATACGACCAAAGGACATAATGACTGAAGATGCCTTTAAGAATGCATTGGCGGTGGATATGGCTCTTGGGTGCAGTACTAACAGCATGCTTCATCTTCCAGCAATAGCGTATGAGGCGGGAATTGACCTGAATCTTGACGTTGCAAATGAAATTAGTGCCAAAACACCCAATCTCTGCCACTTGGCACCAGCAGGTCACACATATATTGAGGATCTGGACGAGGCAGGTGGAGTATATGCTGTAATGAATGAGCTTGTTAAGAAGGGCCTTCTTAAGACAGATGTTATGACATGCACTGGCAGGACAGTTGCTGAAAATATTCAGGGTTGCCATAACATGAATCATGATGTTATAAGGCCTATAGAGAATCCATATAGTGAAACCGGTGGAATTGCAGTGCTTAAAGGAAATCTTGCACCTGATTCTTGTGTTGTTAAGCGCTCTGCGGTACTCCCTGAGATGATGAAGCACAAAGGACCTGCAAGGGTATTTGACTGCGAAGAAGATGCAGTTGATGCCATAAAGGGAGGAAAAATTGTATCTGGCGATGTTGTAATCATAAGATATGAGGGACCAAAGGGCGGTCCTGGAATGAGAGAGATGCTCAATCCAACCTCTGCGATCGCAGGGATGGGTCTTGACCGTTCCGTTGCACTGATTACTGATGGCCGATTCAGCGGAGCTTCCAGAGGTGCATCAATCGGCCACGTTTCCCCAGAGGCTGCAGTTGGTGGAAATATTGCCCTAGTCAAGGAGGGTGACCTTATTAGGATCGATATCGATGTCAACACGATAGACATGGATGTTTCAGACGAAGAGCTTCAAAAAAGAAGAGATGGGTGGACACCCAGAGAACCAAAGATTACAACTGGATATCTTGCAAGATACGCATCCATGGTTACTTCTGGAAACAGGGGCGCAATATTGGAGGTTCCCAAAAAATAATGTAATTAAAAACAAAAATAAGCGCCCCTAATATTTTTTGTCTTTCTAAGACGCTCTCGCGGATTTCAGGCGAGAGCGTCCATGTTTTTCTATAAATTCATCTGTAGAATTATCCTCTTTCTATTGCTGTCAATCCTGTCCTGACTATCTCCAATATGCCATATGGCTTCATCAGCTCAATAAACGCATTGTTCTTGTCTTGATCGCCGGTTATTTCAATAGTTACACTTCTAGGAGCTATATCTACGGTTTTTCCCTTGAAAACATTAGAAATCTGAAGCACCTCTGACCTGCTTTCCTTGGAGCAAGCTATTTTCAAAAACATCAACTCCCTAAGAATTGACCTCTTCCTAGTCAGGTCTTCAATCTTTATTACATTGATCAGTTTGTTCAATTGCTTGGTTATCTGCTCCAGAACCTCCTCATCCCCGGTTACAGTAACTGTGATCCTGGATATGTTTGGATCCATGGTTTCGGCCACATTCAATGTGTCGATATTATAGCCTCTTCGCGTGAATAGTCCCGCTACTTTGCTCAGGGTTCCTGCAGAGTTTTCTACTGTTATTGAAAGCACATGTCTGTCCTTGTTCATTACTGCCACCTCCAATGTGCAAGTGTAGGGAAATCAGGATTTACCCTGCATTGAATAAGGCACGGTTCATTGGATAAATATGCCTTTTCTATAACCTCGTCAATCTGGGAATCATCTTCAACAAGGTAACCTTTTATTCCATAAGCATCTGCCAGCTTCATAAAATCAGGATTGAAGCCTACATCAACGCCATGGTAGCTTTCTTTGCCATAGGCATTAAGTTGAAGCTCCCTCACCATTCCAAGTCTTTCGTTTGTGATAATCACAACCTTAATATCCAGGTTATGCTCCCTTATAAGTGCCAATTCACCCATAAGCATTTGAAATCCACCTTCACCCATGATTGCAGTGACGCTTTCCACTGAATCTGTCGAAAATCTTGCACCTATTGCAGCAGGCAGACTATAGCCCATAGTGCCCAATCCTCCAGATGTAAAATATCTTCTACCGTTTCCAGCCAATAGATAATGGGCAGTCCATATCTGATTTTGACCCACATCAGACGTCACTATTGCCTTTTTCCCAATTTTATCTGATATTGCCCTTATAAATTTACATGGATTGGTTCCAGGTTCATGAAAGCTTCTATTGATATTTTCATCCATATACTGCCTTCTTGCTTCCCTGATGGAATCAGTCCACTCAGAGATATCGTTGTCGTAATCGAAGGCATTTAGCTGTCTCAGGATTGCCCCAGCATCACCTACAATTGGTGTATGAGTCTTCACGTTCTTTCCTATTTCAGCAGGATCTATATCTATATGTATTACATGCTGATTTGTTATTTTGTCTGAAATAACTGCAGTGGACCTGTCAGCAAATCTTGCACCCATTACTATAACAAGATCTGCCTTGTTCATAGCCTTGTTTACAAATGGGTAACCGTGGGAACCCAGCAACCCTGCAAAATATAGGTTGTCATTTGGATAGCTGTCCACTCCCATCAGAGTGCACACTACGGGCATTTTGGTCTTTGAAACAAATTCAATCAGATCTTCCTTGCAGCCTGAGGAATTGATTCCACCACCTACACATATGATCGGTTGTTTAGCCTGATTGATTCTCTCGTGAATTCTGGCTATCTGCTTTGTGTGGCCTTCGATGGTTGGCTTATATCCTCTAATATCAACTGTCTCAGGATATTCAAACTCTATGTATTCATTCTGAATATCCTTCGGTATATCGATTAGAACCGGACCTTTTCTTCCGGTATTGGCTATATGGAAGGCTTCCCTTATAATTCTAGGTATGTCTTTTCCATCCTTAACCAGATAATTATGCTTTGTAAAAGCCTCGCTGGAACCTACTACATCTGCTTCCTGAAACATATCTGTACCAATCTTTCTTGAATTTACCTGCCCTGTTATTGCAACAATTGGAATCGAGTCCATATATGCAGTTGCCAGCCCTGTTATAAGGTTAGTAGCTCCTGGGCCAGAAGTTGCAATACATACACCAACGGAATTATTAACTCTTCCATATCCGCTTGCCATATGGGCGGCAGACTGCTCCTGCCTAACAAGTATGTGTTTAACAGTGGAATTTCTCAGGCCTTCATATAATGGTAATACTGCCCCTCCCGGATATCCAAAGACCGTATCTATGCCTTCCAATCTTAAGCATTCTACAATCGCATCTGCAACAAGCATTTTCATTTCATCCACTCTCCTTTAGTGCACCTGGTTCAAACTATGGTGACAGAATTTCTCATGATTGTAACACAGTGCACATAGAATATGCAACAATATTTTGAATTTTATTTATTTTTTCAATACTTTTCCCTAGAATATTAGAAAGATGTCGCATTTCAAAACTGCGACATCTTTCCAGACTTTATTGCTGTTCCGTTTTAATTGTTATTGTGAGACGGCTTCCAAACCAAAATATCTTACCCTCATTTCATTTTGAGTTATCTTTCCTAGCACTTGACCCCTAATTAGTTTGATCCAAATATCTTAAGTTTGTTTTCTGCTTGAATTATCTCCTTGTCTCCTGCTTCCTCAGCTGGTTTTCCAAATGGCATCTGAGACATCATTTTCCATTTTAAGGGCAGGTTCCACCGTTTCTTTACATCCTCCTCAACGTACTCGTTGTAATGCTGCAGTGATGCTCCTAGTCCCTCTGCAGCCAGAGATGTCCATATATTGTATTGGAGCATCCCAGAAGATTGGTATGACCATACAGGAAATTTTTCTTTATTGGACCCGAATTGCTCCTGTAAATCTTCTATAATCTGGCAGTCCTCAAAAAACAAGGCAGTACCATATGCATCTCTAAAGCCATTGATCTTTTCCTCAGTTGCTTCATGTCTATCCTCAGGCTGTGAATACTTCAACGCCGATTTGGTCATATCCCAAAACTGGTCATGATCCTTGCCAAACAACATGACTACTCTTCCACTCTGAGAGTTGACTGCAGATGGTGTGTGGTTCAATGAATGTTCAACTACTTCTTTTATCTCTTTATCATTGATTGTTGTATTTTTTGTAAGGGCATACACGCTTCTTCTTTTTTCCATTACTTCATAATAATTCTTATTCATTCCTTATTCCTCCTGTTTTTTATTATTATTCGCATCCTCAATTGAATCCTTCAGTTCAAACAAGGAGTTAATAAGATTCTTCTTTCTTTCATTGCTTATTCCTTTAAATAGTTCTTCCAAATGCTTTTCGTGATAAGGAAAAATTTCTGCTATCAGATCTCTTCCATTCTGTGTTAGATCAACATAGAATTTTCTTTTGTCTTCTGAGCATTTTTCTCTTGTTACAAGATCTTTCTTTGCAAGTTTATCAATTACATATGTTATGGTACCACTAGTCACAAGAATCTTGTCTGCAATTTGTTGTACAGGCTGTCTTCCCTTGTGGTAGAGAAACTCCAGAACACCGAACTCGCTGACAGATAAATTGTGTTTTCTTAATCTCTTTTCAATTTTCCCAAACAAGGAATTGTGTGTTCTTGCTATTGCGATTACGAGTTTTAAATTGTTTCGGTCCATATTATCCCTCCGAATATTTATCTTTAATTCAAGATAATTGTAAAACATTAATATCTTGATGTCAAGACATATTCTTAAATGCTTTCACTCATAAAAACTCCCCCTATCTACTTCAGGAGGAGTTTTTATCAATTCCATGTCAATATGTTGAATTTAATGTTGCTGCTTTCTTTTCTTCATTCCATCCTTAAAGGCTGCAACTACTCCCAACAACCCCTAAAGTGAGTCAAAAAGAACCGTCCCTAGTGGCTCTGCCTTTTTTCCCCTCTTTTTTTGTAATCTGAATCAATACGATCTTTCCAGTCATCTTCAATGACCTTCTTGGTTCTCTTCATACTTACTGTTTCACTTAATACCGCGTAGTTAAGCTGAGTCCCTTCACTGTCAGGGTTATAGTTTGCAGCTCTATCCCTGCTGATTCCAAATCTCTCTGCCGTTTCCACCGCATCGATGTTAGCACCTAGGAAAAGGAACTCCCAACCGTATTTTTCCTGCTGGCAATCAATCATCCTCTTCAACTTTTCATAATTGAACTCCCTGCTTGCATTTTCCATTCCGTCAGTTATGATTACAAACATAACATTTTCAGCCTGTTCCTCCTTGGATGTGTGCCGCTGTACATTGACTATCTTCTGAATTGTCCGTCCAACTGCATCCAAAAGTGCGGTAGTCCCCCTCACATAATACTCCTTGGATGATATTGGTCCAATTCCCTTTATGTTGATTCGGTCGTGGAGAAGCTCATAGTTATCATCAAATAGTACTGTTGTAACAAGGGCATCCCCTTTCTCCTCCTGCTGCTTCTTTAAAAGTGAATTGAAGCCACCGATGGTATCACTTTCCAAACCACACATTGAACCACTTCTGTCTAAAATAAATACCAGTTCCGTCAAATCTTTTTTCATGATGATTCCCTCCTCCTTATCTTTAATTAAAGGATATCATCAATAGGTTTTGGATTGGTCGCGTAGGAAGCGACAAATATGATTCAGTTTCTATGCGCCCAGCAGATTCTGTTCAAAGGCAAATAGTGCTTCGTTGATTTCAAATATATTATAGTTTTCTTCCTGAATAAAATACTCAATAATCAAATCAAACTTATAGCTGTGTGAAAGTGCAAATCCGGCACTTAATAACAGGTCTTTTGTTTCGTCAAGGTTAAGCTCCAAAGCTATGGCAAATGCTACAGCGGTAAATTTACTTGGCTTGTAGTTTATGTCATTTCTAATCTTTGAAAAGTGCCTCCGGTCTATGTTTGCTCTTTTGTAAACCTGTGCATCGGTCATCTCTTTTTCATCTATTAGTCTCAACAGCATCTGTGAAAAGGTCTCTTCCCTATTGTCCAGCAAATCGTGGAGCTTTCTCTTTGTCTGTTTGACTTGAGGCTCAAAGGACATTGATTCTTCGAGATGGTATTCCTGCAGTAACCTTTCTTCGCGGATGGCATCCCTGTATTCACGATGCTCTTCTATGTACCTGTCATCAATATATTCCTCAATTGATGAAAAAAGCTTTTCTGACAATTGAAATGCATTTTTATCATATACAACAAGATATACAGTCATTTCGTTTTGCAGCAGAAAATCCCCAATAGCTGATATTGCAATACTTAATGCCTTGTTTTTGGGATAGCCAAAGGCACCTGAGGATATTAGCGGAAATGCCATGCTCTCCAGATTATACTTCTTAGCAAGGTCAAGGGAATTAATGTAGCAGCTTTGAAGGAGTTCTTCTTCTCCTTTGTCTCCTCCGTTCCATACCGGTCCAACAGTATGGATGACATATTTTGCAGGCAAATTGTAACCCTTGGTCAGTTTAGCCTGCCCAACCTTACACCCCCCAAGTGTTTTGCATTCCTCTAACAGCTGCGGACCTGCAGCCTTGTGGATTGCTCCGTCAACCCCGCCTCCTCCCAACAGGGATTCATTTGCAGCATTTACAACTGCATCTACATGAATCTTTGTAATGTCATTTCGAATTATTTCAAGTGGCATCAGATCATCTCCCTTTACAAAGCATTTAATCTCAAGTTTATATCCTTCATACCCTAATCAGGTCTTGACACCTCAAATACTGAACCTTCTCTCTTATACCCAAGGGTATTATAGTATCCATCCACATCTGACATCACATACGAAGTCATGAGAGGGTAGTCACCGTATATGGATTCCATCAACATTCTCCCGATACCTTTACCCCTACATGGCTTCTTGACCAGGAGATCACATACGTAAATGTAGAAGCCATTGTCATTGATGGATCTTGAGTATCCGCATATCTCTCCATCGTCATAGGCGACATATGTTATTGAGTTCTCAAGCGCGAGCCTGTACCTGCGATTCACCGCATCTCCCCAGTAACATGCCCATTCTTCACCTTCAGCCCTTATTATTTCCATCAGATTTTCTTCGTCAAGCTCTTTCTGGTATTTTCTTATTTCCATACTATACCTCCATTAAATGTTTCCTCCTAGATAATCCTATTGTATATTATACTAAAAAAAATGGACACCTCCTTGATCGGCATCCATTTTTCCATCAAATTTAAAGAGCGTCTATTAGCTCCAGTATTTCTTTGTTTTCAGGAATATCCTTCATTGAATGTCCAAAATGTACATATCTATGAATGCCCTCCTTGTCAACCAACATCTGTGCAGGCATCCTGCCTAGCTTAAATAGGTTGACTTCCTGTCCGTACAGCTTCAAAACCGAGTGCTTCTCATCAGGGGTCCCATGGAACCACAGGGAATTTTCATCCCAGTATTTCCTGAAGGCTTCAGCATTTTCAGGCCCTATTGCCGCAATTTCCGTTTCTCTTTTCTTAAATTCTTCCTGGTCTTGATGCAACTGCATCATATGCTGTCTGCACAAGGGTTAAACAAATCCTCTGTTAAGTACAATTAAGACATTACTTTTTCTTTGAAAATCAGATAGCTTGAATTTATCTCCCTTGAAATCCATAATTTCAAAACCTGGTGCTTTTTTGTTTACTTCAACACTTGCCATCTAATTCATCCTCTCTTAGATACTTACTCGTTTTAGCTGATGAATATATACCCTCAATCTTGAAATAAATCCATTCCCTCTTCTTTAAGTTTTTCTTGCCACATAGTTTTCAGTAGTTGAAGTTCTTCCCTGTAATCAGTCTTTGATTCATCTTTGCTGTATTCAAGTATTTCAAGTACCTCCATTTGGAAAGCTTTCTCGCCTTCTTTGTTCCAAGCTTCCTGAAGCTTACTATTTGGATGGTTACCAAAGTCCAGCATAAATTTCAATCTATTAATACCGCTTCTTAAATTTCGCGTTTCCTCAATAAGACACCTTTTATCATCCTTTGACTTTATTATATACACTCCCATCCCAGGCTTTGTATTTTTATATGCTTCTTTAAGTACCTTTCTTCTATCCAGCCAACAATACCTCTTTTCTATTATCTCTATGTTATTTTAGCCAGTATGCACTTCCATCAGCTGTTCGATCCATAAATCCATATTCTATCAGATATCGTCTTATAACTGCGTAGTCATGGTATATTCGTTTTATGATTTCGTTCATTTCCAGTTCTGAGTATTTGTTTCCGCGTTCAAACTGCTGGGCTATCTTTCCAAGTATTACTATCTTCTTCTTTTCCTTCCCAGGGAATCTCTTAAGCTTCAACGGGTTGAAGCTATCAAATTCAGCGTTAAGTATCTTGTCTCTTTCCTTCTCAGTTATCACATATCTGTCATCGACCATCGTGGCAGTACTGTGGATAGTTACAATCCTTTCTTCAGGATTTGGTTTCCTTTCAACCGTCTGCTCATATATTGCCAGATACATCTTAGCTTGCTTTGCTTTTTCTCTGAGAGTGAACCTTTGATTTCTAACAGTTGAAGGAGATATTCCAAGCTCCTGTGAAATTTCCTTATCAGACATACCACTGTGTATTTTCCATATGAGATCCTTCTGATTATCCGTAAGAGTATTGTACTTTGATTCACCGAATAGTATGTTCTTCAGGCTACCTTCATGCTCAGTCTCAATATGGATTTCTATTGCCCTTGATGCTTCGAACAACCTATCACCAAATATATATATCTCTCCAGGTTCGTAAAACTTGTTACAGCTATTGCAGATGTATCTTTCCGATTCCTCGTCAAACCTATATCCGTTTCTTAACTCTTCTATAGTAAGTTTTCCAAGCTCCATCATAATCCTCCTTTGTTTACTTTATATGTAAACACATTTTATTATTGTTTGTTTTAAATGTCAATAGTTATTTTTATAGTTTGTACTTTACGCAAACGAAAAGCATCCAGTTCTACTCTGAATGCTTATTCGAAGTTTTATTCAATTTCTATTGTTCTATTATCATTATCTATAATATGAATCTTATACTCTCCGCCTAAGTTTTCTTTTACAAGCTCAGACAATTCATTCAAAGCATCTTCAAGATCTTCTGCTCTTGTAGGATCAACTGACTCAATACAAAGGAAAGCATTTCTAGTGTCTTCTGTAAGCATAGTCCTTACAGACTCACGCCAGTTCCAACAGCGACAGATTGCTCCTTCATCGTCCTTGTACACAATTTCTCCCTCATATGGCGGTTCACTCTTTTCTGACCCCAGGGTTATGAAATCCTCATCTCCGACAGCCTTTGCAAGTCTGTTATCTCCAGCGAAAGTATCAATGTCTTCTCCACCACAGGGCAGTGCATACTTTAATGATATTGTATTGTATATATCCACAAGTGGATTAATCGCTCCTATACCTTTGCCATTATAGGCTCTCTTTAGGAGAGCTTCTATGGATGACCTCGCACCTTTTTTTGTCTTGAACTTTTGAAAGGCTTCCCTCCACACCTTGACGACCTGGTTATCGCTGAAATTTTCATCTGGCAGATGCTTTAGTGATTCCTTTTCAGCACTTTTGAGCCTATCAAGATACATTTCCTCATCCTTGATGGTATTATCTATTCTATTACAGATAACAACCCCAATTCTTGCATCGGGAAAAATCTCCCAGACCTCATCTTCCACAACAAATCTTTTCATATCTAGCTCCTCCTTGATGGTCGATTGGGTAATCTATGGTCGATTGGGGACGGTACCAATTTTACCCATTTTATTCCAGCTCTTTGCTGTAATATTCTTCTTCTTGTTTTGTATCATCACACCACTCCATACCCATAAATTGGAATCCTGATTTTGCCAAAACCTTTGCTGATGCTGGGTTTTCTTTATCAACAAGTGCACCAACGACTTTTATAGGTGCATTGTCCTTTGCATAATGAAGACATCCTTTTACAGCTTCTGATGCATATCCATTACTCCAGTAAGACCTTTTAAAGTGGTACATAAGCTCCGCATCGCATTCCTTTGTAGGCGGGTTGAATCCACATACACCAATTAGCTCGCCATTACCTTTAAGCTCTACTGCATATGGAGAAAATCCCCTTTCCTCCTGCTGATTAATGTAGTAGTTAAGAGACCGGATCTCCTGATCCCTTGTACCTGCTCCCCCACAGTATTTCATGGTTTCAGAATCTCCCCATATTTCCATTAAATCATCTATATCCTCTTTTCCAAGGAGTCTGAGCCTAAGTCTTTTTGTTTCAGCTATAATCATATAATTCATCTCCTAAAGTAATCTTGGAAATAATAAGATTGCCTAATGTCTATATTCTATATTATAGCAATACATAATGAAAGTTATTGTATCAGATTAATAAACAACGAGGCAGAAGATTTCATCGCTGTCACTATTTGTGTCAACTGGATATTATTCTGTTTACGATTTTACTTCATCATGCTAAAATTTTAGCATATGGAGGTGAAGTTATGTATAACAGAAGATTAATTGCAGTTGTTGTTACCTTTAGTATACTGAGAGTGTTTCTTGCTGGATGTTCCGGCAAAAAACCACTGAGTCAGCTGTAGAACCCTTAACCGAAATAACTGAACCTAATGAGGATTTATTTGTACCAGAGCCCCAACCAGTTGTTGAGATTGAGGATTACATCGCCCCTCAGCTGGTAACCTATAAGGTTATACTTGACACCATAAACCAGGATGGAGATGTATATTACAGAGGAGGAGCAATTCTGTATTATATTGGAATTGAGCCATATAATTATTATGCTTTCTTCATAAGATATCTGGTTGCACTATGGGCATAAAGGGCTGATCCAATGTGCAGGGCTTCCTCATTCAACACCATCCCGGGATTGTGTATGGATAGGCTATATCCCTCCTCCACACTGCCCACCCCAAGATTTATCATAACTCCCGGAACCTCAGCTGCAACAGATGTAAAGTCCTCTGTCCCAACTGCAATGGGAATTATATTCAAATTATCCTCCCCAATTATTTCTCCACAGTATCCCACAATTTCGTCTGTCAATTCAGGATCGTTGTATAACGGGCCCATACCATACCAGAACTCAACCTTAGCTTCGCCGTTGTAGGTTCGTGCAACATTTTCAGATATTTCCTTTACCCTGGCCTTAAGATACTCCCGTTTCTCCTCTGTTGTAGCCCTTACTGATACCTCAAGCTCCGCATTCCCAGCAAGGGTATTAACAGTATCTCCACCGCTTATTTTCCCTACTATCACTACTGCCTGGTCCTCTGTGGGGACTTCCCTTGCAATAATCTGCTGAAGAGCAATTACAATATGCGCTGCAATGCTTATTGCATCAATTCCCTTGTCCGGAGTGCTTCCGTGAGCATTTTTTCCCTTTACATAAATTTTTATTGCATCTCCAGAGAAAAGTGCCGCTCCCCTTGCATACGAGATAGTACCGGTTTTGGATATTTCATTGCCTACATAGATATGCATCGCAATTGCTGCGTCCACCTCTGGATTGTGGAGGATCCCAGCTTCTATCATATCCTTAGCACCTGCAAGCAGTTCCTCAGCAGGCTGAAACATAAGCTTTACTGTTCCCTCTAGATTCTCCTCATTCTCCTTTAAAATCCTTGCAGCTCCCAGCAACATTGCCGTATGTGCATCGTGACCGCATGAATGGCAGAAATCATTCTCTGATGCAAATGGCAACTCTGTTTCCTCCTTCATAGGCAGTGCATCCATATCAGCTCTAAGTAATACCGTCTTTCCTGTCTTTCCTACTGTTGCTGAGATTCCAGCTTTTCCGACTCTAACAGGCTCAATTCCATATTCCTTTAATTTCTTCTCAACAAATTCAATAGTCCGGTCAAGTTGAAATCCAGTTTCAGGGAATTGATGTAAAGCCCTCCTGTTCCCAATTATTTCATCATTAATCTTCTTTGCCATTTCAGTATAGTCAGTCATTTTACCCTCCTGATTCATGTATTTTAAATGGAATTCATTAAACTCACAATAAATTCTTCCGCTCTCTTAACATCCTCTTCATCGGGATGACCATGTGAAAGTTTACCGAAAAACCCAAATATTTTTTTATCAGTAAATTCTGAAGCAATAAAGCTGCCCTTGCACGCAAAGTCACCTTTGTCGATGGCTCCTTTAGATACCAACTGCTCTTTTAATCTATTGTTGTAGAACTTCATACCAATTCCGCTTGTTGAAAATACAAACACATTTTTGCCTTCCAGATTCAATCCTTCTGAAATTCTGAATAGCTTATGGGACATTGTTTCTCTATATACTCCGGATCCAAACCCTATAAGAGAATATTTCTCAATATCAATAGTTTTGCTATCAAGCTCCTTAGCATTTAAAAGATCTGCATCAATCTTGTGGGCAATTTTTGTGGCAATCTTTTCTGTGTTTCCTTTGTACTCTGAATAGTAAATTATTAAGGATTTCATAATTGCCTCCAATTTTATTCATACTCACCATCATTAATATAAAATCCATCTAACAAATATTATAACAAGGTATTGTCAAAAAGTCTTTTGTTTGGAAAAGCTTTCCTAAAATATTAGTATCCTGTGATAAGATGCAAGTATATCTTATACAAAGGAGCTGTGGAAGATGAAAGAAACAAATGATATGATAAAAGACAAAGATTTATGGGCAGGTTTGAACAATCCCGATTTGTCTATTGATGAAGCTGATATTGTTGTTTTTGGATTGGCATATGATGGGGCTGCATCATTCAGACATGGAGCCAAGGACGGCCCAAAATCAATCAGAAGCATAACCTATTCAATAACACCAACAACAGAGGATTTTGAACTTATGGATAACTTGAATGTTATGGACTTGGGAGATTTTCAAAACGTCGACCAGGAGGCACTTTTTGATGAAGTAAAGGAAAAGGTCAGTGAAATTGTTAGAAAGAAAAAGTTCTTTACTATGCTGGGAGGGGATCATTCCACCTCAATACCGATATTTCAAGGGATAGACGATGCCTTAGATGAGCCATTTGGTATAATCCATCTGGATGCCCACTTTGACTTGAATGACCAGTTAGGCGGAAGTAAGCTTTCTCATGGATGTCCTGCTAGGAGAGCTACTGAACTCCAGAATGTAGGAAGCGCTGACAGTATCTATTTCGTAGGCATAAGATCCATTGAGATGAACGAACTGGAATTTATTAAGGAGAACAGAGTAAATGTCATCAACGCACGTAGGTTCCATAAAATAGGAATAACCAAAACTGTTGAAGAGGTATATGAAAAAATGAAAAATTTTAAGCATGTATATGTAACTGTAGATATCGATGTACTTGACCCTGCGTATGCTGCGGGTACTGGTACTCCTCAGTTCGGTGGGCTTACAAGCCGGGAGCTATTGGAATTTCTAAGGGGAATATTCAAGCTTCCCGTAATTGGATTTGATGTGGTTGAGGTCGCTCCAAATCTTGATTCTTCACTTACTTCAAGCTTTGCTGCAAGAAAGATAATAACTGAATGTTGGGGCCATTACAATAGAGAAAACAGATAAAAGCAAGTGTCATTCCAGAACACATGGAATGACACTTGCTTTGCAACTATCAATTAACTACTCCCTTATCCATGAGAATACATATTCCATATTCTCCGGTAATTCAATTCCAGGATCTGATTTTGTATCAAAATGTCCTGTGATTCCTTTCTCTCTTACTGATAAATCAAAGTGTGCAGCTGCAATTCCCATATCAATTCTTTGTATATCATATGGGAATCTGTCGCTATAACCTGGTTCTCTATCCTCATAGAAGTGTACAGCCTTATCTCGTAGAACGACCCTCCAGGGCTGCTTGTTAGATGCCGATGGACCAAGTCGGACCATTTCCAGTGGAAAGGCCAACTCCCCAGATTCTTCTTTTGTCAAAGGAGTACGGAAATCACCCTTGAAGAAAAGTTCCTTCCAATCCTTACGCGTATCAGCATCTATCATCCTTCTCATAGCCATTTCCTTAATATGTTTCTTTTCAGAGTCGTATCCAAAGGGAGAAATTATGGGGAAAAGTTCTCCTTCCTCTACATTCATTGCTTTTGCAAAACCTTTGCGATTAAATGTTCCTCCAAGCCAGCAAGTCCCTAGACCTAAATGAGCAAGATACAGAATAAGAGTCTCAAATTCATATCCAAGTGCTTCAAGTGAAAAGTCTTCCTGCCTGACTGTAGCCCCAATAAACTGCGTTGCATCTCTGATAACTCCATAGGTACCGAGAGTTCGCTGGTCTTTCATCTCTTCACTATCAAGAAAATGAAATTTGACTTTCTTTCCGAATGGATTATCAAGCGTATCTATAAAATCCTGAATATCCTTTATTTTCTCTTCCTCAACAACTTTGTCAATATAACTTCTAACGCTATATCTCTTTTCTATTACTTCTTCAATGTTGAAGTTTATTTTCATAGACAATTCTCCTTACTTATCACTGTAATCTATTCCGTCCTGTAAAAACGTACCTTGCCTTAAATCTGTGAAAGCTTTTCTAAGCTCCTCCTGTGTGTTCATAACAATCGGGCCTCCCCATGCAACCGGCTCCTTCAAAGCCTCTGAGCTTACAAAGAGAACCTGGGCAACTGCACTTCCATTGTTTGAAATACTCACAGAGTCTCCTTCGGTCAATCTGACCGCTGTTTTTTCCTTCACCTTTTCATCTGCAACCTTTACCTCTCCCAGAAGAGTAAAGAGCATAATGGATTTTTCCCTGGGGGTATCCACACTAATTGATGCCCCTCCATCTATATGGATATCATAGTAATCAAGAGGTAGATGCGAGGACTTAAAGCCCGTTATATCCTTGTAGGTTCCTGCAAGAACCCTTACCTTTCCTCCCTCATACGGAACCTCTTGAATCTGAGAATTATTGATGCTGTGATATGCCGGAGGAGTCATTTTTCTGTTCCTGGGCATATTGAGCCACAGCTGCACTCCAAGAAGTCTTTCGCTTTCCGGCAGCTTCTCTTCATGCTGTATTCCAGAACCTGCTGTCATCCACTGTACCTCACCATCACTGATTGTATCTGAATTGCCCAGAGAATCCTTGTGCATCATCTTTCCACAGTAAACATAGCTTATGGTTTCTATCCCCCTGTGAGGGTGCAATGGAAACCCTGCTATATAGTCCTTGGGATTCCTGCTGTCAAATGAATCCAACATAAGTATTGGATCGAAATCTTCTATTGTTTCATGGCCCAATACCCTTACAAGCTTGACTCCAGCTCCGTCCTGGGTCTGATACCCTGTTACCTTTTTCTTGATCTTTCTCTCCATTTATATCTCTCCTCGTCTTTGTCTATTCGATTCCTCAATCCTTTATAATCTAGCTACACCTGGATCATATCATTGCTGTCAAAGATAAAATTCGGTCCCCATGCCACTTCCCAGAAGTAACCATCCGGATCCGAAAAATACCCATGATACCCTCCCCAGAAAACATCCTGAGGCTCCTTATGAATTTTCGCACCTGCCTTTCTAGCCAGCTCAATTACCTCATTAACCTCTTCCTTGGTTTTTGCATTATAAGCAAGAGTTACTCCTGAAAATCCTTCCCCTATCACAGGCGGATTCTGTCCATCAATATCCTCCGCCAAAAGTTTAAGTGGATACAATTCCAGCTTTGTTCCTGAGGTGTCAAAGAAAATGACGTCCGGATTATTGCTTTTTTCATCTGATTGAAATCCAAGACCATCGCGATAAAATCTTATAGACCTTTCCATATCTCTTACACCCAGACATATTATATTTATTCTGTTCATCAAAATCTCAAACCTCCTTAGCAGGATAATCCTTTTAGTGGTATATACCCTAAAATTATAATTCAATTAATAATTCTCTTTATGCATCATGTTTTTTGGTATAAAATACAATAAACAACTAAATGGAGGCCATGGATATGATTCAGGATGAAAGAATCAAGTTTCTCAATGATAAGGAAATTCTACACAATCAATATGTCGTTTATTGGATGCAAAGCTCTCAAAGAGTTGAATACAACCATGCCCTGCAGTATGCAATCAGAAAGGCTAATGAACTGGAGAAGCCCTTGATAGTCTACTTTGGCGTTACCGATAGCTTTCCAGAGGCAAATGAAAGACATTACAAGTTTATGCTTGAAGGACTGAGTGAAGTCTTTTCAGAGCTTAAAAAGAGAAACATCAGAATGCTCATAGAGCTGAGTTCTCCTGAAAAAGGAGCACTTGAGATTTCTCGTTCAGCAGCGCTTGTAGTTGTTGACAGAGGCTATCTGAGATTAGAAAGAGAATGGAGAACCGACCTTGCAGATAATGCAGCTTGCTCCGTCATACAGATTGAAACCGATGTTATTGTTCCAGTGGAAGCTGCATCGGATAAGGAAGAATATTCTGCAGCAACACTTAGGAGTAAACTAATTAAAATACTGGATAAGTTCACCTGTGAATTAGTGGAATCTGAGATCAGCTTATCATCCCTGGATTCCGAGCTTTCATTTGATGAATTTAACATTGATGACATTGATCAGGCTTTAGAAAGATTGGATATAGACAGATCTGTAGATCCAGTAGACGGATTTATTGGTGGCAACTCAAAAGCAAAATCACTGTTGGATGCTTTTATCGAAAATAAGCTGTCTCAGTACAGCCAGCTGAAAAATGAGCCTGGTCTTGATTATTCATCAAACCTAAGTCCCTATCTTCATTTTGGACAGATTTCTCCTCTGTATATCTACAGAAGGTTTCTTGAAGTCGAACATGAGAATAAAGAAGACTTCCTGGAAGAGCTTGTGGTGAGACGTGAATTAAGCATGAATTTTGTATATTACAACGATAAATACGATACCTTCCATTCCTTGCATTTATGGGCTCAGACAACTCTTAGTGAACATCTTAATGATAAAAGAGAGTACCTCTATACACTTGAAGAACTAGAAAACGCAAAAACCCATGATCCTTACTGGAACGCAGCCCAGCAGGAGATGTTCGTAACCGGGAAAATGCATGGATATATGAGAATGTATTGGGGAAAGAAAATTCTTGAGTGGAGCGAAACTCCAGAGGAGGCTTTTAGTAGAGCCCTGTTGCTTAACAACAAATACAATCTTGATGGAAGAGATCCCAACGGATTCACAGGCGTAGCCTGGTGCTTCGGCAAGCATGACAGGGGCTGGAAAGAAAGAGCTATCTTTGGAAAAGTCAGGTATATGAACGCAAATGGTTTGGAAAGAAAGTTTGATATGCAGAAGTATCTGGAAAAGATTGAAAATCTATAAAACAAGTAAAGCATTCACTTAAAAATGACACTCCATCGGAATTTCATTTTATATGGTTATACTAACCTATTGTTTTAGTCTTCCTCATCCCAACGGTATTTTCTGTTCTTAATCAATTTTTCAATATCACAGTTTAGGCAAAGTCCATTATGACAACAGATTACTCCCCCACACTCAGGGCATTTCCACCTCTTGTTCTCACTATCCAAAAATTTTTCCATACCATGTTCCTTAATAAATTGAAGATTTTCAATCATACTCATATGATATTTTGTCCTGTATCGCTTATCCAATGATTTAAGTCTTTTACAAGGAAAATCATCACATTCATAACAGAATCTTATCTTTCCCTTGCCTAGCAGCTCGCATTTATCTGCCATGTGGAGACAATTCTTACCTCTGGGAATGCAGCCTGGACAGTATTTCCTGTGAAAGCCTCTTTTATTAATATCGTGCTTCATAAATTGATATGCAACGCACAATTGGCAATTCATACCACATGGAGCAATCAAATCTTCTCTCATAACTACTTTGCCTCCTGGATTTATAGATTCTTTTTCTTCCCAAAGCTCCAAATGTTTTCCCAAGTTTTCCTCTCTACATGTCCTTTGAAGCTTACGAACACAACCAAATTAATTTAGACGCCAGTCATGGTGACATCCTTAAAATTTACAACATGTGAATTGCCCTCTTTAATCCTTTGTAAGATAAGTAAACACATGCTATCTCAGAGCTTTGGGTCCAGTGATAATTTCCTATAACCTTAATTCTCTATAATCCAAATATCGTCCTGCAGAGACTTTTTCTGACTCAGTCCCTAAAAATATTGTTGTATGCACTTTTTATAGTATCGATTGGGGGTTCGGATGTCAGAAAACTTGATCTCCCAAATTCGAATACATAAAATGCATAAATAAATGTGATAACAGCTGCAGCTTCACCAAGTGCAAAATTCAAAAGTCTCTTTTTCATGGTATTATTCCTTATGAATTGTTTTCTTTTAAAAACAATGACAAATATATATTATTTTGTAAGCATTATTAAAAGTGAAAGCCCTATCCCGGATACCAAGGCAATATATGAGTGCCCTTTTTCGTGGATAGTTGCTTCAGGCAATAGGTGTGCTGCTGAAATATATATAAGTACCCCTACCACAAATCCCAATGCTAAACCAAGAGTACTGCTGCTTAAATCCATTATAAATGGATAAGCCAAAAATGCACCGATGGGAGTCGTTAGTCCTGCAACAAGAAATGCATACAGCAATGCTTTTTTCTCACTGACTCCGCCACTTACAAGTACTGAGAATGTGATTACCCCTTCTGCAAACTCATGTATTACAAGTCCTATCCCAGCTAATAAACCTGTGTATACGCTTGCGCTGAAGGTTACCGCATAAGTTATGCCATCCATCAGGGAATGTATCCCGATACCTTCAAGTGCTGTTATTCCGAAGGCAAGTACATCCTGTTTTGTCCTGTATCTAATTAGCTTGTTGCTGAAAAACATAAAAACAAATCCTGCTAGAGCAGCAAATCCTGCATTCTCATTTTTTGCTATGGCCTGAGGAAAAGCAATTATTAGAGGAGAAGAAATCAGCACTCCAGCAGCAAAACACATAAAATACTCTTTATTTTTTTCAACCCATTCCTTGTTTCTATATATTGAATAAATTCCAAGTGTGTTTACTACCATAGCACTGATAGCAAAAACTGCAATCCAAATAAAAACTCCATCAGTATTCATCTTAACATCTCCTTCAAATATAGGTTCAAAAATATAGTATTTCCATCAAATATCTCGAAATCTCCCAAAAACAATAAGCAACTGGGATTCCCGGTTACTTATTGTCATGTTGTATTCTATTCAATTGAATTGCAAGTCCATTAGACTAAGTAACCGGAGCACAAATTTCTTGTCCGATTATTTCCTAGTCATCATCGCACCACATTTTGGACATTTTATCGTATTGCATGCTTCACCTCTTCCATGAGGGGCTTCAGTTCCACATTCCGGACAAATGCAGTAACCCTGTGGGCCTGCACTTGAAGGTCCTCCCATTCTACCTCTACCTGTTCCTGACTTATTCCCGGATCCCGAACCTCTTCCAGTTCCTGCGGGACCAGTTCCATTTCCTCTAGGCATATGTTACACCTCCTGTCATCTCTTCTAAATGCTCTCCATAATTTAATTATACTCTGTTTATGACATATGTCAATTAAGACTTGTCCTTGCAGCGTATGTCTATTAAATCCATAATAATTGCAGCTACACAAATTTTTAATTACTTCATCATCCATCACAAACCCAAGCTATACCTTTATCAAGTTGATGGACAAAATATAAAAAACAAAGGAGATGCTAAAAATGAAGAGAACTATATAGGGAACACTAAGAACCTTTATGACTATAGGAGTCTTGATAGTGCTGCTTATTTAATGCTTTTCCTCTGAATTATCTTCCTCCTTAGGCATAACAACAGTTACTCGAGTTCCAATATCCAATCTGCTTAAAACTTCAAAATGAGCTTCATGACGTTCAATTATCCATTGGGCAATTGACAATCCAAGTCCTGAACCTCCCGTTTTTCTAGCCCTTGACTCATCTGATCGATAGAATCGGTCAAAAATTCGAGGAATACTATCAGGTGGAATTCCAATTCCGCTATCCTGTACAGTAATTCTAACTGTATTATCATCTCCAGAAACCCTCAGGATAATCTTTTCACCATCAGGAGTATATTTAATACTGTTATCTACAAGTATTCTTATGGCCTGCTTGATAAGCTGCTTGTCTGCATTGATAAACGCGTGACATTTCAAGTCCATCTGAAAGTTATGATTTGTATCAATCATTTTAGCTTCACGGGCTATTTCATGAATTACCTCACAAACATCAAAACTTTCCTTATGTAACTGAATTGTCTCATTATCACCGCGAGCCAGGAAAAGAAGTTGCTCCACCAATTCCTTCATATTCTCTGTTTCACCCTTGATTGCATCGATTGATTCCTGCATGGTTTTTTCATCATTCTTTCCCCAGCGGTCCAGTAGGTTTACATATCCTTGTATTACGGATATTGGTGTCCTCAGCTCATGCGATGCATCTGAAACAAACTGAACCTGAGATTGATATGAGTCGTTGATTCTATTCAACATCTGGTTTATGGCTGATGCCAGACCTTTTAGCTCCTCCTGGGAGCTATCCACTGATATCTGCTCGTCAAGTTTGTTGGCATCTATGCTACTAATTACTCCAGCGAGATCCTTAATATACCTATCCTGAGACTTTGAACCTAAAGATGATACTTCTTCATTAAGACTTCTTGCAGCTTCAGCAAGTTCGTTTAGTGGTTTAAGTGTTTTTCTTATCATTCGTGAACCTTTAATAAACCCTGTCGTCAATATAATGACCTCAAATCCAAGTATTACAAGAAACAAACCCAAAAATATCATAAAATCATTACCTATTGCATAGGAAACATAACCCCTTGTACCGTTTATTTGGATTGAAGCACTATAACTTATCCTCTCCAGCCTATCTATAGTATCTTTTTCAAGTTCAGTTGGAGATATTCCTAATTTTCTAGTTCCTCCTGTATCATTCCTGTCAATATATTGGAGTACTGTATCATTTATCTCAAAACCCGACAAAGTTTCTTGTTTTCGGGATAAACTAAACTCACCGAATTCAAGCTCAGATTCATTTGTATAACTACTGGATAATTCAATAATACTGTCTATTCCATTTTCTGCATTCCAAAAAATGACAAAAAAGCTTATTAGGATTATAATTATGTTTATGGCTAAAAATCCTGCAAGCAATCTTCCCATCATCCGCACATTGAGTCTTAACACAAGTGATGATTGGATTCTGTTTTTTATTGTACTTGTCCCTGTGTTTTTAGTTCTGCTCATCTTTTATCACATACCCCACTCCACGAACAGTATGAATAATTTTCAAACTAAAGGGTTCCTCAATCTTTGAACGGAGATATCTTATATAAACATCCACAGCATTCGTCTCCCCAGAAAAATCATACCCCCATATATGTTCAAGTATGGTTTCACGACTGATTACTATGTTCTTGTTTTCCATGAGATAATGAAGCAAATCAAATTCCTTCTTTGTCAATTCAATCAATCTTTGATCCACTCTCACTTCACGCTTTACAGGGTCTAAAGCTAGTCTACCCACCATAAGCTCAGTTGATGCCTTTGATGCGTTGTCATTTGTCTTCTTCCTAAGACCTACTCTGATTCTGGCCAGAAGTTCTTCTATTGCAAATGGTTTTGTAATATAATCATCTGCTCCCCCATCCAATCCTGCCACCTTATCCACTACGGCATCTCTAGCAGTCAGCAACAAAATCGGCACATCTGAGACCCTCCTGATTCTTCTTAAGACCTCAATCCCATTTAATTCAGGCAACATAATATCCAGTAGAATAAGGTCAAAGGGGTGGGTTGTAGCAAGCTCCAACCCATCCCTTCCATTTAATGCCTTTTCTACTTCATAGCCCTCGTATTTAAGCTCCAGTTCAATAAAACGAGCTATCTTTTCCTCGTCTTCAATTATCAGAATTTTTTCCATCCTTCATATCACCTTTTACTTCATTTTTGAAATTCTCTGCTGCATCAGCAACAGAATCCATTGCTCGATTTACATTTTCTTTCCCAAGATCAGGTCCAATAATTCTATACCTGTATCCAAAGAACATTCCAACGATTACTAGTGGTATTGTCACCCAGAATGTAAAGATAAGAAGTATCGCCATCACGGTTACGGGAATTGACATTACTCTTTCTTCACCCTTCATAACTTCGAAGGTATTTCTGTTTCCCTTGCCGATTATGTCTCCAAGGCTTCTGAAAAATTTCCCTATGATCTGTCCAAAGGATGAACTTTCTGATTTCCTGGATTCCCCGTTACTATTTGTTCTACTGCCTTTCTCCTCCGAATCCTGTTGTCTGTTGCTTGAATTGAATGTGCCTCCTCCTTCTGGCCTATTGATGCGGTTTTGTTTCTCCAGATTGACAATAGCCTCTAGAATGTCACCATCTGTTTCTTCAAGAGCCACCTTTGCTTCCTCGTAAGAAATCTTTGCATACTCTCTTAGTTTTTCAACTTGTTCCAAAGTTACCATATCTCAAACCTCCTATTGTTTTAGTATGGTTTAATTGTAGCAACACAACCTTTAAACACAATTTAAGCAACATTAAAATTTCATTAAAAATAGATGTATTTTACCTATTAATCGAATTTATCTTTGTAACTCATCTGTTTTTCCAATTCAAGGAAACCTTCAATATTATGACTTCCCAATTTTGTTAAACTACATATAAGCTCACTTTGATAGTACACTTTTATGAAGCTGTTTTCAAGGTTTATTACTGCGACTGGAAAAAGTGTCCTAAATGCTTGATTCGTGTAATTTTATGCTGGACAAAACCCTCTGCAGAGGGTTTTAAATTAAGTTGTCTATATCTAAGTCCAAATATCTTATATTGCCTACAGTTGGTTTGTCTCGGAACATCTATGATTTTAACTTGCAATAGCTTCCAATTGTTCTATATGATCAAAGACAACTTCAATAACTTCCTGACCAATTCTTTCCTGTGCCTCGAAAGTGGCAGCACCTATATGAGGAGTTACGCTTACGTTGGGATGATTGCACAACTCCGGATTTGGCGTAGGTTCTTCTTCAAACACATCTATCCCCGCACCTGCGATCTTGTTATTGTTTAAAGCTTCAAGTAGGGCTTTCTCCTCTATAATACCTCCTCTAGCTGTATTTATTATAATTGCTCCATCCTTCATCAGATTGATCTCTTCCTCTCCAATCAATGGTTTTTCAGTGGCAGATATGTGAAAGGTAAGAAAGTCTGCATTATTCAAAACTTGGGTAAAAGGCAGGTATTGATAAGTTTTGTCCTCCCTTATGAATTTATCGTAGAAGACTATATTCATTCCAAGAGCTGTTGCTTTAGCTGCGATGGTCTTTCCAATCCTACCGAATCCTATGATTCCAAGGGTCTTGCCACTGATCTCTATACCAGTGTAAAGCTTCTTATTCCATACACCTTGCCGCATTGTCATATTTGCCATATTAATATGTCTTGAAAGTCCAAACATGTGACCAAGAACCAGCTCTGCCACAGAATTGCTGCTTGAATTAGGAGTATTCTGCACTTTAATTCCATTTCCTGTAGCATAATGAACATCAATATTATCCATACCAACGCCAGCCCTTATAATCAGCTTCAGTTTACTTCCTCTTGCCACATCAATCAAATCCCTATCAACCTTGGTTGCAGACCTTACAATCAGTATGTCATACTCACTAATTGCTTTTATTAATTCATTTTTGTCATAGTGATTGACATCAACCAAAAAATTGTTATCTTCAAACACCTCAATTGCTTTTTTGTCTAGCCCATCATTTGCCAGTATCTTCATAATATGTACCTTCCTTTCATAAATATATAGAATAATTACAATCATTACATTTTTTTTACTCTCTACAATCACTTAACCGGATCTACAGATTCTCTTGAACATAGCCATACCTCCTTTAAAAATTAAAAAACTCCCGTTCCTTATCTACATAAGGGACGAGAGTTTATCTACCGCGTTGCCACCCAAATTAACAGAATCATCTGTTCACTCTTGTTCCTGTATCGTAGGATTACGTCTTGCTTATCTCGCAAGCAACTCAGAAATGGATTCACTGGCTTATCTACAGATTCTCACCGACCATCTGCTCTCTTGAAGCATCACCAGTTACTATTTTTCTTCATCGTCTGATATTTTTCTGTGAGAATTCAATCATAATTATAATTAAAAAACTCCCGTTCCTTACATACATAAGGGACGAGAGATTAACTACCGCGTTGCCACCCAAATTAACAGACTTATCTGTTCACTCTTGTTCCTGTATCGTAGGATTACGTCTTGCTTATCTCGCAAGCAACTCAGAAATGGATTCACTGGCTTATCTACAGATTCTCACCGACCATCTGCTCTCTTGAAGCATCACCAGTTACTTTTTTTCTTCATCGT
This sequence comes from Bacillota bacterium, assembly GCA_051744365.1. Taxonomy (GTDB): domain Bacteria; phylum Bacillota; class Clostridia; order Tissierellales; family Tissierellaceae; genus Gudongella. The sequence continues at coordinate 74 of JBNJCX010000007.1, read as the reverse complement.
TTAGTAATATTGTTTTTCATTTTATTACCTTACCTGATAAAAGTCAAGCACTTTCTGCATTTAATTCGATACTG
>JBNJCX010000006.1:0-67164 GCA_051744365.1 Bacillota bacterium | reverse complement strand
GATTTGATTAAGATTTCTGTCTAGAATATATACACAGTTCAGGTTCTCACCACTCAATTTTGTTGTGGCCAGTCTTAGATTCCCGTCATATTCATCCATAGAGAACTGGTTCAGTAATGTTCCTTCTACCATTCCTCCTCCGGTATATCCAATCTTGGTTTCATCAACTGAGAACCTGGCAATATTTGTCACAGATCCCCAGAATGAGCTGTAGTCATTACCCGCAACATACAGAGCATTTTCGCTCATATATATCTCGCTGCCACTTCCAAGGAATGCTTCAATGTTGGCTGGCTCGTCCTTGTCCACTATATTGACTGCGGCAACCAAAAGATAATTTGGAGATCGTTTCCCTGGGTGATAAAGAATGCTTTCAACGGGAAGTTCCCTGTAGTCATTCCCAATTGCAGTATCCCTGAATACTGGTATTGGATCTTGATCATACGGTCCATAGTATCCCATATACTTGTTTACAACTAGATATACATGATCATCCTTCTTTCTGCTGGACAAGAGACTTCCTTCTACCTCAACCTCCTTGATCAGGTTTAGTTTTCCAGAATCACTTACACCGTATACTCCAAGGTGTACGTACTCTCTTCCGCCATATGGCATAATGGATTCAGCCATTACATCAGGCATAATCCCCGGTTCAGGTAGCGGTCTGATCCAGTTACCCATTGCTCCTTTTCTGCCAAGGACCACAAGCCTTCCATCATGAATATACAGCTCTGAATACTCCACATATTCTCCTGTTTCCTTGTCTATTGAAACCTCTTTTTCATCTGTCAGTACAGGCTGTCCATCGTTAGCTCTGTATACTTTGATTGAATCCCTTGTCGCAACATAAATAAATGTTCCATCAGTTTTTACGATATCAGCTTCGTTTATGCCCTGGACCTGTTCATTGGTACTGGACCAGTCTTTGGATCCAGCCTGTTCCTCCATCTCGCTTTCACTCATTGCAGGAGTATCACTGTCAAAAACAGGTTCCCTTGCAGGCTCCTCCATAAAGGATTCATCCATCCCCTTCACAAGTGCCAGCAGCTCTTCCCTTGAGTTAATCTTAAGTGCCTGGCCGATTTTTATCTTGGCATTTTCAACAAGTTGGTCATCTACATTTTCCTGCCTTGTCCCTATAAAGATAACTCTGCTGTCATAAGCCACATCCATCTTCAGTATGTCCTCTGCTATTACTCTCAGTGGCACCATAGTCCTGTCATGGATTATAAGTGTTTCTGTATCAAATTCAACCTTCCTTTTGTATTCCCCATCCTGATGGACTTCATAATAGTTCTTGTCTATGGGGAACAGATACTCGGCTCCTTCGTAGAGAATAACAGCAATCCTTTCTTCTTCATCGTAGCTTGCCTGGGCTCCGAAATGCTCGCTTATTGCCCTTAATGGAACCAGTGTCCTGTCCTTATGGATTACTGGCACCACACTCGGATTTTCAGAATCCAGTGATTTTATATCCTCTCCTGCAAGTATCAGTGGGCTTCCTATGTGAAGGGCTATGGAATCCCCTTCCCTATCCACTTCAGCGAATGCCCCTCCGCTTATTACCAATGTCAGTATCAACAACAAGACAATAGATTTTCTCATAACGATACTCCTCCTTGTATTCGAGTTTTCCTCTTACATTGATTATTATACCCATTTATCCAGTTAAAGTGTTTGCAATTTGATTACATTTCTGCTTTTGCCTGTTCCTTCGCATAGAGATCACAAAGGGTATTTTCGAAATAGTCGTAATTACTTTTTACCCACTGAAATTCTGAACCCTATCCTCATAGTGGGTCGGTCGAATTTCCTCCAATACCCGTTCACAATGAAAAGTTTCTTATTGAGAAAAAGTATGCCACATTGGTTTTAGTGTGCATATAGGAGATGTTTTTTGGTATAATAACTTAAAGACAGTATTCGGGAGGCAATTATGAATAACGAGAAAGCCATATCGGTATTAAAAAATCTTAAAAAGGCTATTAAAGGCAAGGATAATGTTCTGGAAATGGTTGTAATTGCGTTACTGGCACAGGGTCATCTCTTGATTGAGGATGTCCCAGGTGTAGGCAAGACTACTCTTGTAAAGGCGCTTGCCAAGAGCATAAATCTTGAATATAGAAGGATTCAGTTCACCCCTGACCTTATGCCCTCGGATATAATTGGGGTCAATGTGTTCCATAGGGATACCTCTTCCTTCATTTTCAGAAAGGGCCCACTATTTACTCAAATACTCCTTGCAGATGAAATAAACAGAACCTCCCCAAAAACCCAGTCAAGTCTCCTTCAGGCAATGGAGGAAGGCGAAGTCTCTACAGAAGATGAGGACTATCGCCTTGAAAAACCATTTATGGTACTTGCCACCCAGAATCCATTGGAATATCAGGGTACTTTCCCTCTTCCCGAGGCTCAGTTGGACAGATTTCTTATGAGAATTTCATTGGGTTATCCATCCCGTGAGGATGAGATTAAAATACTTCAAAATCATCAGAAAATTCGTTCCCTGGTTGAAGTTGAACCAGTCCTTTCTGCAGTAGATTTAATAGCAATGCAGGAAGAGGTTGTCTCTATGAAAATCCACCGGGATATCCTATCTTATATAGTTGGAATTTCAGAGGTTACAAGGTCCTATGAAGATCTTCGTCTTGGAGCCAGTCCTAGGGCATCAATTGACCTGTTGAAGGCTTCAAAGGCTTGCGCTTTCATAAAGGGCAGAGATTATGTGATTCCCGATGATGTTAAGGAAATGGCGATTCCCGTCCTTGGACATCGTCTGATTCTATCCCCGGAAGCTAAAATTGATAGAAAAAACATGGATTCTATTCTAAAAGGAGTTTTAAAGCGGGTTACAGTGCCGGTGTCCAGCTATGAATAAGAAAATTGTTACAGCATTTACTCTCCTTGTTATTTCAATTATTTTTGCCCTGCTGGTAGGAGGAAAAATCCCCTACCTTATTTTTCATGCACTTATTCTTTATCTATTGCTGCCCCTTGCTCACAGTGCACTGGCACTTGTTTTCATATCAGGAACTGTTGAGGTTGGCTCCGGGGAATTTTTCCCAGGGGATGTTGTTAATATAAGATACCTTATTAGAAACAGTTCCTTTATCAGTTTTCCATACATCATATTCTCACCGGATCTTTCAAAGGACTTAGGTGACAGCAACCTAAATCATATTCCCTTATCCCTTAAGAAAAAAGAAATCTTTTCAACGACTGAAAGCCCTCTTATACGTCGTAGAGGCTTCTACAGAGTGGGGGGCTTTCATATAACCATAAAGGATGTCTTTGGACTTTACAGCTTCAATAAATACATACAATCATATATATCTCTTGTAGTGTTCCCTGAGCTTATTCAGCTGAGCTCCTTCAGAATACCTGTGGGCATGCAATTAGGAGAGCTTTATATAACCGACAATTCCTACAGGGATAAAAGCAGGATTTCATCCCTTAGGGAATATAGGGATGGCGATTCTATACGAACAATACACTGGAAGGCAACATCAAAGAAGGACATTCCCGTAGTTAAGGAGTTTGAAACTAGGGGAGATACAAATGTTGAGATATTTATGGACAGTTACACTGCCGTCTATAAAAATGACCAAGACCGAAGACTTGAAGACAAGGTTGTAGAGGTTGCAACTAGCATAGTTCATTATTGTTTGGTTCGAAACATCTCAGTTTCATTGAACTATGAAAACAATAGTAAGATTAATAGACTGGAGGGACGGGAGTACAATCAATTCAAGCCTTTTCTGAAAAGCTTTGCAATGTATACAGGAAGTGGAAAAGCAAGACTCTCTCAGCTTCTGGAAACTCAGATTGATAAAATCAGAAAGGGCTCCAGTACAATACTGATTACCCCCTGCCTTGACAGCTTTAGTGCATCTGCTGCAATGGAGCTTGATTACAAGGGATTGAATCCTGTTGTAATATCCATATCTGATAGAATGTCACATTCCGGATACAGAGATAATCAGGTGGTAGGGAGACTACGGGAGGATAAGATCCCTGTTTTTATAATTGACTCCAGTCAGAGTATTGCTGAAGTACTGGAGGTGCATTATGACTAAAATTCGAAGAAATTCAAAAAAACCAATTATAAACATTGCATACCTGCTGATGGTCTTCGTCCTCGCCAGGATGTTTGCCATAGGTATGAGCCTCAAATCTGGGTTTTGGACCCAGCTGGGCTTTGTCATTGTCATAAGTTTAATTTTCAGGTTTCTTGTTATTAAGCCCTTGTATCTTTATGGGCTGATTATTCTTTCCATAATTACAACCTTTGTCATGCAAAGATTCCAACCAGAAGTTTACGGAAGTTTTATTGACAGCTTTTTTAACCTTGTAAACAATGTGATTAACAACATTGCAGGTGTTGAAAATATAAGTCTGGACAACAGACTCCCTTTGTGGATTATTCTACTGGCGGCAATTTCACTTTTTACCGGCCTTGTTTTATTCAATAATCGGAGCAGAATACTGATTCCCATGCTTTATATGCCGATTTTCCTTATCTACTGGTACAGCTTCTACGACCAGGCTTTAGTTCTTATGACGATATTTATTTTTTCATATCTGCTTATCCTGGGATATGATTCCCTTCTGATGACAGCTTCAAAAGAAAATCAAAGTGAAGAAGGCAACGTAACAAAGCTTTACCCTGACTGGATAAGTGCAGTAATCTACTATAGCCTCATTATTGTGGTATTGGCTGCCGGCTTGCCTGGAACACCTGACTATATTCGGTGGCCATGGCTTAATCAGAGGATAACATCTGCTTTTCCTGTCATCCAGGAGCTTCGCTCAGCTGAATCAGGGAGAAGAACGGCTGGCAATGCCCTGTCATTTGATTTCTCTACAACAGGATTTCAGACAGATTCAACAAGTCTTGGTGGCCCTGTCACAATCGATGATACTGTGGTAATGACCATCAGAGGTGATCGGGTAAATTATCTGAGAGGCAATATAACCCACCACTATACAGGAAGAGGCTGGGAAACAAATCCATTAACCTTCCGAACAGTTCAAAACAATACTGATTTTTCTGGTTTATCTGCAGTTGAGAAGGACCTTTTCTACAGAGTGGTAAACTTCTCAATAACAAATGAGAGCATTTCTTCAACGACAATCTTCAGCCCTTATATTCCCTCTTCCCTTAATACTGATGAGGAGAGTTCTGCTCTTGTAAGCGATGATTTTGCCATCATATACCCGGATGGGATTTACATCGGTGAATCCTACTTTATAAGGTCATATGTTCCCCGTTCCTATGGAATTCAAGTAGACAGGGGAATAAATAAAAGCCTGGAGAACTTAAGAGACTCCGAACTTTATCTTCAGCTCCCTGATGGGATCACCGATAGAACAATTGAACTTACACAGTCCATAACAGATTCTGAAGAATTCCCTGTACAGAAGGCTTTTGCAATAGAAAAACATCTCCGCGATAATTTTATTTATAATCTGGATGTTCCACACGTACCTGAAAATTCGGATTTTGTGGACCACTTCCTATTTCAGGATAAAGAGGGATATTGTACCTATTTTGCATCTGCAATGACTGTTATGTTAAGAATAGAAGGAATTCCCGCAAGATATGTTGAGGGATTTCTGGTCAAGCAGGAATCAGCCCCTGGAATTTATCAGGTAAGGAATAGCAACGCACATACATGGGTTGAGGCTTATATTGAACCTGTCGGTTGGATGATGTTTGAGCCTACACCTGCTTATCCTCTACAGGCTAGACTTCTGGACTACAATCCTGATTTGGAGTATCAACCTGACGGAGATTTATCAGAAGGCGTGAGCAGAGACCCCGAGTCTGTAGATGGAAGAGACGAAGGTGTTGATGAAGGCACCTCAGATGGCATTGATTCAGAGAATGGCCAGGGTCAGAATCCTTTATACAGCATTTCCAGATTTGCATTCTGGGCATTGGTTGTGGTATCCTTAATAGTAGCGTGGAAATTTGTCAGAGGAATATACCAAGAAAAAAAGGAGAAGGAGCTCTATGCTACCTGGAGTCCTCGAGATAAAATTCTTTATCAATACGAGAATATAGCTCAGATCATACAAGATCTTGGCTATGAAACCAATCCGGGTGAAACACATTTTGAGTATGCACATAGGATATCCCACAAATTTCATGATTTTGGTAAATTTGGCTTCAAACAGGCTACAGATTTATTTGTTAAAACCAAATACGGCAGCTATTTACCTGGAACTGAGGAAGTGGAGTCCATGGAATCTTATGGTGTAAAACTGGAGGAACAACTAAAAAGACATCTTGGAATCTTAACATATACCCTTAAGAGATTTATAAGTTTAATCCACAATATTAGCAAACAGAAAAGGAAGTGATAATTTGACAAACAAAAACTTCGACCCAAAAGAATATTTCACCCAGGAGGAATTGGTCAAGTTGACCCAGGACTTGATAAAAATACCCAGTCACAAGGATACTCCCGGAGTTGAAAAGGATGTTGCCAGCTATATACACAACTACCTTATTGAGCAGGGAATCCAGTCAGAGCTCCACCCTGTGATAAATGGAAGACCGAATGTTATAGCTAAAATAAGAGGTAATGGCAATGGAAAGTCAATTATGTATAATGGTCATACTGACACGGTATTGCCTTATAATATGACTATAGATCCCTTTGCTGCAAATGTCACTAACGGAAAAATCTACGGTAGGGGATCTGTTGATATGAAAGGCTCTCTGGCTTCCTTTATGCTTTCAATGGTAGCTATGAAGAGAAGTGGATATATCCCAGAAGGCGATGTAATATTTACTGCAGTTATTGGTGAGGAAGGTAAAAGTGAAGGAACTGAATATATTGTAAACTCAGAAATTACTGCCGACGGTGCAATTGTTGGTGAACCATCAGATTATGAATATGCCATAGGCCACAGAGGTCTGGAATGGTTCGATGTAACATTCTACGGCAAGGCTTCCCATAGTGGCCGCCCAGAAAATGGAATAAATGCAATTGAGCACGCTATGACCTTTATCAGCAGGGTCAAGGAGGAGCTCTACCCGATTATCAGGGAGAAATACGATGAATATATGGGTGGCTCAGTTATGAATTTCGGTACCATAACCGGAGGTACTGAGCAAAGTACTGTAGCTGACAAATGTATATTGAGAATAGACAGAAGATACATTCCCGGAGAAGATAAGGACACTGTGATGGCTGAGTATCAGGATATCATAAACAAGCTCAAGGAGGAGGATCCGAAGTTTAAAGCAAAAATCGAGGTCACTCCCGAAAGTCTACTCGCGATGTATCATCCACCGTTGATTACTTCCTTCAATGAGTCGATAGTAACTGCTGTTAGAGAGGGAATACGTGAGGTAATTGGATACGAGCCTACTATTACAAGTGGTATAGGCTGGTCAGATGCAGCACTGCTTAAGACCTATGCAAATATTCCTACAGTAGTATTCGGCCCCGGAGATCTTTCCCTTGCCCACACTGAGGAAGAACATGTCCAGATAGATGACCTTATGAATGCAGTAGACATATATTCGAGAATAACCCAGAAGTTCACATCTCTTCCCAAGGATGATGAACTTCAATAATGAAAATATCAATGACCAGCTTTAAAAGAAGCTGGTCATTGCTCTATTGTATCTATTTTATATTCTCCACAAACTGCACTTTGAATCCGTCCGGATCCTTAACATAAAGAAATCTTATCTCAGGATTTGGCTTAAAAGGACCACTATGTACCTCTATATCCTTCTCATCCAGCAGATTCCTAAGACTATCGAGGGAATCAACTTCAAATCCCATGGACATTCCTTCCCCGAGACAATCAGGCTTTATATCCAGGTCACATATAAGCTCAAGCTTTGTCTCTCCTTCCCCTAAAAAACAGATTTCAGTGTCCGGCCCTGCATTAAACCTTCTGTCTACCTTCAACCCAACAATTCCCGTGTAAAATTCAAGTGATTTATCCATATCATTGACAGTCAATGTAATCCAGCAAAATTTCATTATTTATCCTCCTTCGGATATTCCTGATAATTTATCTTCCATGATTATCATACCCCTGAAATGATTTTTTATCACACTTACTATACGCATGAAAAAAGAGCCTGGTTTCCCAGGCTCCACAAATTCATATTGAATTATCTTGCCATTTCAGCTGCTTCTTCAACAACTGCTATATACCCTTCTACAGTTATAGTTACAGTTGAAGTAAGCTCTGGTACATTAGGAACGTTCTGATGTGATTCGTCTCTTTCCATTACTTCAAGATTCTTGATCTCTTCGATGTCTTTTCCTACCATCCACTCTTGGAAAGCTTCCATTTGCTCATACCATTCTTTATCTATGGATGATGCTTTTACCATTCCATAGTCTTCCTTAAGCTCGTGTTTGGTCTTTCCTTCAACTGACGTATCAGTTGCAAGTGTTCCATCAAGCTCATAAGCAACTCTTACCTGTGCATTGTCAATTATCGTTGCCACTACAACTCCATCAGCATCAAATGCTGTTGCAGCCATATAAGTATCAACCTGTGCCTGTGCTCCTGCATCTGCAGTTGCATCCTTTGACTTGTCTATGTGAGTCTCGATTCCAAGACCTACAGTCTCAGCTCCAGTTGCATCAACTGCATTGTTCCACGCTTCCTCAACAGCTGCAATATATGACTCAACAGTGATTGTTACAGATGAAGTAAGCTCTGGTACATCTGGAACGTTCTGATGAGATTCGTCTCTTTCCATAACTTCAAGACTCTTTATCTCTTCAACTGTCTTGCCTATCATCCACTCTTCAAAAGCTTCCATTTGTTCATACCACTCTTTGCCTATGGATGATGCTTTTGCCATTCCATAATCCGGTCCAAGTTCTTTCTTGCTCTTCACCAACTCTTCTTTATCTGAGGTTACAGCCATATTCTCATCAAAAGCAACTCTTGTCTGTGCAACATCAATAGTTACAGTAACAACCTTACCATCTTCGTCAAATCCTACAGCTGCGATAGTGACATCTGCCTGTGCCTGTGCATTTTCATCAGCTGTTTTCTCTTTTGACTTGGAAGTTGAAATTACTTGTCCAAGACCAAGCTTTGCAATTGATCCAGCTTCAGCTGGCTCTTCTGCCGGTTCTTCAACTGGCTCTTCTGCTGGTTCTTCTGCAGCTGGTTCTTCGACTGGCTCTTCAGTTTGTGTACATCCTGCAAGCATACTGAAACTTAGTGCAAATACCAGTAGTAACATTAATAGTTTCTTCATTCTTAAACCCTCCATTTTATGTATTGTTTGATATTAAATTAACACCTTTGATTATAGCAGACTGATCATATTTACACAAGTACTTTTTCATTTAAACATTTGTATGTATGTATGTTTTGATTGTTTATCGTCTAGAATCTGGTTTCTAGTCAATTTATCCATACTTGTAAATATAATTCAGTCTATCATATTGATACTTTCCTATATTAAAGCAGTTTGATATTTTGCTAAATATAGCTCAATCTCCATAATTGTATTTTTCACAAAACTTGGATATTTGTTCAATAAATATCCAAGTTTTTGTTTTCTCAGACTTTAATAACCGCTTGTTGAATCCGGGAATCTTCCATAAGCATGCTGCATCAATCTGCTTTTGTTAACTATATGTCTTTCGTATTTCCCCTTAAGGAATCTGCCCTGACTGTCAAACCCCTCAATGTCAATAAATACTTTATTGTTCTCAACCCCTGATACCTTAAGTCTTATGTTGATAGGTTCCCCTACCAGGGTTGGATTTTCGTGGGATAATTCTATATGTGTTCCCACAGTCGTGTAATCCGAAGGAAGCAGGTCATCCAGCATCTCGGTGGAAGCCTCTATTACCATATTTACAACTGCTGGTGTCGATACCAGATATGAAAGCTCCAATGAACCTGGTAAATCCGTTCCATCAGATGGTCCTGTAATCTTTCTATAATCTTTAATTAAACCTACTTCAATTCTATGTTCCATTATTCCATCCCCCTTTTGAAAACCTGCATCACTCAACACGGTATTGTACTGTTATGTATTATATACCTGTTTTTTCCTTCCATAAACACCACCTGTCTCATTCTTGTCGACAACAAGAAGTGCCAGTATCGACCACCCGGGAAGATATGACAACCACACAACATTAATTGCAATGGCTTCTCTTATGGTATAAAAGCCTGGATAGAACATCTCCATGGCCACGCCATAATCACATACAGCCATCAAGAATCCCGACAAAGCCATCATAATAGCTGATCGTTTGCTGTAGTATCCATTCCAGAGTGCCACAGACCCTGCCCATGACATTACAGTGACTGCGCCTAAAGCAACAAAACCTGCAATTGCTATAATTCCATCCACATATGGATACAATTTAATTATCAAAGCAGAAGCGGCTACTCCATAAAAAATCGAAGGCAACAAATAATTGTTGCTCCATCTAAAGCCCTTAAGGTATACCTTTATCATAATAATGTATGACATGGAAAATGGAATGAAGCCAAAGCATCTGATATTTTCTGTGAATCCTTCAATTGTATAGGAAAACACGAGGAAAAAATCACCTGTCAACATCAAGGGAAAAGCCCATGACAGCCTCCTTTGCTCCTCCAGGTCACCCCTACCTGAAAATGTCGCCACTCCAAGACAGAGCATTATTATATACCTGCTGTAGGACAAGACATCCCCGTCTGTAACATATACTTCCATCACAAGAAGAAATATGGTCGCTGATAGAAATACAATAAGCAAGGCCTTTTGATAAATACCCATATAAACACCTTCCTAATTACTTAAAGATATTTTACCCTGAAAACACCAGGCTCACTCCATAGCCTTTTGTTTTTCTTGTTTTGGGTATATAATTCTTAATATGTAAAGATTTTAAGGAGGAAAAAATGAAAATAAGAGATCTTGATACACCATCCCTGCTTATCAGAAAGGATATAATGGAGAAAAATATCAAATCCATGCAGGACTATGCCCACAGAAGCAAAGTCTCTTTAAGGCCGCACTCAAAGACTCATAAAGCATCGCAACTTGCACTTCTTCAGGAGGAAATCGGAGCGGTTGGAATAACTGTTGCAAAGGTTGGAGAGGCTGAGGTAATGGCTTCAGCTGGACTTAAGGATATATTTATTGCAAATGAGATAGTGGGAGAATTGAAACTGGAAAGAATAAAAGCACTTCAGAAAACATTAAATATTTCATTTGGTCTGGATTCCATCCCTCAGGCTAAGATGATAGACAGGGTGTTTGAAAAAGAAAAAAAGGCACAGGTCCTGATAGAAATCGAAGTCGGTGAAAACAGATCCGGTATAATTGAGGAGAAGAGTTTTATTGAGCTCTTGGAGTATATCAAATCTTCCGATAGTATATATCTCAAGGGAATATTTTCCCATGATGGCCACTCCTACGGTGCCGAGGACTTAAATGAATTACGAGAGATTCACGATGAAAGCCAGAAAAGAACCCTCCGCTTTGCAGCTATTGCCAAAAATGAAGGCTTTGAGCTCCAAACAGTAAGCATTGGTTCGACTCCTTCCCTTATGCACGATTTCCCAATTATGGAGGGAGTAACTGAAATTAGACCGGGGACGTATATATTTATGGATTCATCCCAGGCAAGTGGTCTTGGACACTTCAATAACAATGCTGCAACTGTACTTGCGACGGTTATGAGCAAGCCTACCAGGGAAAGGGTTGTCCTGGATGTTGGAGCAAAGGGTTTGACTATGCAAAAGAGAAACAAGGGAATTACTGCAACAAGTGGCCTTGGCAAAATCAAGGGATATGATGGTGTTGTCATTTCCTCAATGTATGACGAACACGCCCTTATTTACAATGAGGATTTCAGCAAGATGGTTCATGTTGGAGACAAAGTTGAAATATTCCCAAACCACATCTGCCCTGTGGTAAATCTTTATGAAAAATTGCATCTGGTATCTGATCAGGAGGTTCTGGCGGAAGTGGAAATTGACTGCAGAGGAAAATTAAAATGAAGAAAAACGGCTCTTAGGCCGTTTTTTCTTATTCTATCTCCCGTAAAACCCAGGCACTCACTCCTGCTGCAGGGGTAGAAAATTCTCCAAATCCATCCCCTTGAATTACTACACTTTTCTTTTCATTTCCAAGCTTGTCAATAAATTCCCTTCCAACGTATTCTGCTCCCATATGCATCCTTATCATCCCGCCAACCTTGTTGGAAATGACCACCGCTGACCTTTCTGGCTTTTCATCCGTTCCTTTTCTCACCCAACCAATTACATTAGGCTCCTGAAAATAATCATCCTCTTCACCAAAGCAGTAGTTTCGCCTTATATGAATAAGCCTGTCTATTCTATCCTTTATACCTTCATATTGATGCTCTCCACCTGTTCCGTAGTAATCTCCATAAAACACACAGGGATATCCCTTGCTTCTTAAGAGTATAAGAGCATATGCTATTTCCTTGAACCAAGGTTCCACCCATGATTGTAATCCCTGACTAGGTTGAGAGTCATGATTATCAACAAAAGTGACTGCCTCTGTGGGATGTTTGCGCACAAGCGTGTTGTCAAATACACTTCTTAAGTCAAAGCGATCTCCCTCCAATGATGCCCTATGAAGATTGAAATGAAGAGGAACATCAAAAAGGTCAATGTCGAATGATGTTTCATTTAGAAACTTCTCAATCAAGTCTAGGTTGTTGACCCAATATTCTCCAAATATGTAGAAATCCTCCCCTATAGTCGTGTTTATACTATGGATGAACTCTCTTAGAAATGCTGCATCAATATGCTTAACGGCATCAAGTCTGAATCCATCTACCCCGGTCTCCTCGATAAACCATTTCGCCCATCTTATGAACTCTGCCTTCACTTCAGGATGTGCATGGTCTATATCTGAGAACATCAGGTAGTCGTAGTTTCCTCTTTCAATCGACACTCCCAGGTTCCAGCCCTTATTCTCGCCGATTATTCTAAATATTCCTTTTTTCCCTGTAAGGTCATCGTAATCAACTCCGTTGAAGTGATTGAAATTCCACTTGAATTCGGAATACTTCCCTCCTCTTCCGGTGAAATCAAATCCAGTCCAACCGCTGATATCCCTAGCTTCTCCCAGTTCCTTGTTGCGGTCTTTTGTGTCCACTTCAATGGCAATGAATTTCTCCTGCCTATCACCACCTGCTTTGTGATTCATTACTACGTCTGCATATATATTTACTCCATTTTCGTGAAACGCCTTGATCATGTAACGAAGCTCCGTCTTTAATCCATATTTTGTCCTTACACTGCCCTTCTGATCAAATTCACCCAAATCGTACATATCATATATTCCATACCCGACATCATTTGTTCCTGTGCTCTTAAAGACCGGTGGAATCCAAACACCAGCGAATCCAACTTTTGCAAGCTCTTCAGCTCTTTCTGTCATCATTCTGTAATAGCTGCCATCATCAGGCAGATACCATTCGAAACCCTGAAGCATAACTCCATTATCCATCAATGACCATTCCTCCCTATTCCCTGATATCATATTTTCCAATAAGTTCAGACCCCCTGATGACCTCTCTCCTAGCCTGAAGAAATCCCTCCTGATTAACCCTCATCTTCCACCTTGCAATCTTAACCCTTCCACTATCAATTTCTATTGCTGTTATTGTCGTAGGGTATATACAGCAGCCTGTATTAAAATAAGGCAAATCATCTGATCGTGGAAATTTAAACCTATGTGTATGCCCGCATATTAGCATTTTCCTGTTCTTTAATATCCACTTGTTGTAGTTTTTTTCTATCTTATGTCTTTTATAGACGTTCTTGGTGGGACTTGCAGGACTTTTTATTCCAAATGAGTGCATAAATCTCCAAAAATACTTCAGTGAAAGCATAGTGGGATACCACAGCTGGTCATTTGCAAGATCTCCCTGATGCCCGTGTACTACAAATATCTCCTGCCCGGTTTTCCTATGCTTTAAGACAAGAGCCTCGATAGGTTCCAGTCCTTTTAAAAAGTCAAATTTTTGCTCTCTGTATTCATTGTAATATGTTGTATAGTTTTTCTCAACATACTCAGGATCCTTTAGATACATATTATGGTTTCCATATAACATAATAAGTCTGTCATGATAAAAGAACTTTTTGATGCTTTCAAAGACATCGTAATGAGCATTTTTGATATATTTAAACTTTTGTTGCTCCCAAAGCTCGTCACCATCTCCCACCTCGACGTATACGAACTGGTTCTTGTAGTAATAATCCATTGCATAAAGAAAGACATTCTGGTTTTTTGTAAATTCATCAGTATGGCTGCCGTCTCCCCTGTGGCAGTCGCTCATAAAAACATACTTGGAGTTTTCGTCAAAATACTCTACCCTGGCATTACTAAAAGCTTGATCTAGTCTTTTTTGTGTAAACATCCTTTTCACTCCCTGAAAAACCGGAATAGTCTATCTCTTTACATCCAAATTGATTCTCCCGTCCTTGATTTCAACAATCCTGTCTGTTCTCTCAGCAATCCTCTGGTCATGGGTTATGATTATAAAGGTAGTACCATATTCCTTGTTGATGTCCCTGAGAAGGTCATAAATGTTCTCTGATGTGTCAGAATCAAGATTTCCCGTAGGCTCATCCGCCAATACTATAGAGGGCTTGTTAATAAGGGCTCTTGCTATTGCAGTCCTCTGTTGCTGGCCTCCAGACATTGCATTTGCCATGTTGTTTTTTACATTGGACAATCCCGTAAGCTCCATCAACTCATCCGCCCATTGATCCACCTCTTGAGAAACCTGGTAATTCATGATTCTGTTTGGCATAAGAACATTTTCCTTAGCTGTAAACTCCGGCAGGAGATAATGGAATTGAAATATAAATCCCATGGTTTTGTTCCTAAGCTCCGCCAGCTGAACGGCGTTCAATGTATCAGTCCTCTTACTTTTTATATATACCCTTCCATCTGATGGTTTGTCCAATGTTCCTATAATATTTAAAAGTGTACTCTTCCCGCTTCCCGACTGCCCTATAATTGAATTGAAGCTATTTTCCTCAAAGCTGAGATTTATATCAAAAATAACCTGTGTCCTTATTTTATCTCCATAGGATTTGTCTATATTTTCCAGTCTTACAATATCAGCCATTCTTTATCACCTCAATTGGGTTTAGTCTTGATGAAATTCTTGCAGGTATAAGTGAAGCTATCATTGCTGATGCTATTGCAAACATTCCTGACAATGCTATAAATCCGTAATTTATATATATTGGAACTACAGGTGTCCCATCAGGGTTCACTGCAAACTTTGTAAAGGAGTAAAGCAGTCCAAATCCAAAAGCCACTCCAAGTATTGCCCCCAGTATTCCCAGAAGAAGCCCCTGAAAAACAAATATCATGCTTGCCTCCTTATCCTTTATACCCATAGCCTTGAGAATTCCAAGCTGTTTGGATTTCTGAACAACTGATATTGCAAGGACGCTGGATATTCCAAGTAGAACAGCTACAAGTACAAACACCTGTATCATATAGCTGGAAACACTTTGACCGTTAAGTCCACTTAGAAGACTCTGGTTCTGATCCTTCCAGTTATCCACCTTAAGCTGAGGATCAGACAGCGCATAGGCTATTCTCTTTCCTATTACATCTGCATCAAATACTTCTTCAACCTGCATTTCCACAGATGATACTTTGCTGCCCATGCCCAAAAAATCCTGGGCAGTGGACAGATTTGTTATAATCCAGGACTCATTTATGGATGAAACCTGTAGGTCATAGAGTCCTGTAACATCAAATCGGGATGAACCTCCTCCGGGATTCAAAACCAGAATTTTATCCCCGGGAAAGACCCCTGCAAGAACAGAGAGCTCCCTGCCTATAGCGACCTCATCCTTTCTCTGTGGAAGCCGTCCCTCGTATAACCCTTCGCTGATATTGTATATTTCATCGGATTCCTTTAGATTGAAACCTCTAATAAGAATCGGTGCAGTGTCTGTTTCATAATCAAGTGTCCCTGGCCCATCTGCTGCAACAGATACATTTTTCACCTCAGACTTAAACAGCTTTGCCTCGTAAACAGCTCTGTCCCAGTTGTCTATAAGCTTATCCTCAGTTGTGGATGTTATTGTTATCTGTGAGGAGCTCCCTATGGTAGTATTTACAAGATTTATCTGCAAACCCTGTATCAGGGAGCCTATAAACAACTGTACAGCAACGCCTATTGAGATACCTAGGGTTATAAGGAGGGTCTGTCCCCGTCCTGATTTAAGGAATCTTAGGGCAATCTTTAATGAAAGTCTCATTGCTCCTCCCCCTTCCTGAGGGATAAGACATCCTGGTAATTTTCAAGATACATATCTCCCCCGATTTCTTCAACCGCATGGGGATTTTTCTTAAAGGCCTGCCCTCCAAGAAGTATCTTGATATCCTTGGTGCACTCCTGCTTTATTCTTTCAATAATTTTTTTTGACTCAAACAGCAGATAATAATCCGTAACGCTTATTCCCACATAATCTGGCTTTTCAGATCTTAATACTTCCCACACCTGTGTCCTTGGTGTGTTGCTGCCCACATAAATTACATCATACCCCTGTAGCTGAAAGAAATCAGCCATAATCCTAAGTCCGATTTCATGATACTCCCTTTCAGGACAAGTCAAAACAATCTTCTTTCCGGGCTTATCAGCCTTGCATGCTGTCTCAATTACCATTGGGTAAAGAGCTTCAATTATGGTTCTTATTATGGACGTCTTTACATGCTCATCCCATATACGGCCTGGATTGTCCTGTGGGCACTCATCTATACTGTAAAGAGCAGGAATCAAAACCTCTTCATAAAGAATCGGTATTGAAATCTTTCCGCTTTCAATCTCTTCAAGAGCTGAAATAACGCATTCATCTTTTCTGTTCCCGGAGAAAAGCTCCATAAATTTCTTAAAGTAAGTATTCATGAGTTCCTCCTATTCTACGACATCTACATCTGTTCCATCCTGGATATCCTCAGGAGGATTTATTACAATTATTTCTCCTGGTTCCAGTCCATCTGTAACCTCTGTTTGGTATCTGTCTGTTATACCTGTTTGAATGGACTTCCTTGCTGCCTTTCCATCTTCAATGAGGAACAAGAAGGATTCTTCTCCATCGGATCTTATAGCTTCATTCTTAACAAGAACTACATTTTCAACACTTCCTGTTACGATGGCCGCATCTGCATCATAGCCAGAAACAAGTCTCCCATCCACATCTGCAAGATTTATTGTGATTCTTACCTTTGGAGTGCTGCTGCCACTTTCCGGGTCTTCCTCAGCCTTGCTCCCAATTTTTGCCACTTGACCTTTGTATTCACCTGACAATCCATTAACCTGTATAATTGCAACCTGCCCCAGCATAATTGAAACAGCATCCTCCTGAGTTACCAGTGCTTCAAATTTGAAGCTTTCTGTATCCTGTAGTATCAATCTTGATACTGCTGTCGTAGTCCTGTCTGACTTCAGCTCTGATGAAACAACCTTTCCATCCAGCTCAGCTATTAATCTTGTATCCTGAATCTGATCCTCCAGCTGTTGTATATCCAATAGTATTGACCTTTTTTGCCTTTCAAGACTTCCAGTGGTACTGCTTGTGGTTGATCCTAATTCTGAATATCTGAGCCTCGCATCCTCAACATTCAATGCGGCTGTACTGACACTTGATTCCAAGCTTTTCAATGCATTTTCCTGATTCACAAGCTCTGCATTGCTAATAGCACCGTTTTCATATAGAATCCTCATATCCTCCAGCTTATCTTTTGTTGTCTCATAATCTCTTTGCACCGTACTTAATGATTCCTGAGCTTTTTGAAGGTTGTTCTGAAGAATCTTCCTGTCAGCAGACTCACCAGCAGTCCTTAAATCCGCCTCAACCTGTTCCAGGTTGATCCTGAGCTTTTCCAGCCTTGTTTTAAGCTCAGACGAATCAAGCACAGCTAAAACATCGCCCTTCTTTACTTCTTCCCCTTCCTGCACCATTACCTCGAGAACCTTTGTGCCTTCTGGTACAGCAATTTCCTGGACGTCTTCAGATAATACCTTCCCCGTTATTTCCAAGCTCTGCTGAAGGGCTCCACTACTGACCTCCATTGAATTTACCTCTATGCCTGTAGATCTATTAAAACCGTAAAAATAGATCAATGCTCCTATTACAATTACTGCTGCAATGATCAACAACCGCTTTTTGTTTGACATACTGTCTCTCCTCCCAAATTCTGTATAACACAATTATACTCAAAAAAGGCTCTTATCAACCATTAACAAGGATATTTTTTGTAATATATACAATTATTTTACCCAAGAAAAGCAATAGACTGCCACACATTCCAATTGCAGCAGTCTACTCGTCTGTAAATCTATAGCCGACACCAACCTCAGTTACTATGAATCTGTGGCTGGTATTGTCTTTTTCAATTTTTCTCCTCAAATTTGCCATAATTACCCTTAGACTTTTTGTATCACTTTCCCCTGTATATCCCCAGATATGCTTGATGATATAGTTGTGTGTCAAAACCTTTCCCCTGTTGTCAATAAGTAGCCTAAGGAGCTTGTATTCCATGGGAGTCAGATGAATGTCCTTGCCTTCAATCTGAACCTTTCTCTTTTCGTAATCGACAGTAAGATAATCGCATTGAAATACCACTGGATTCTCAACTCCCAAGCTTGCCATAGAACGCTCCACAACCCTTATTCTGGCCATCAGCTCTCCCATGAAGAATGGCTTTGTGACATAATCACTTGCTCCAAGGTCAAGTGCCTCGATCTTGTCCTTTTCGAGTCCCCTTGCTGAAACAACTATAATGGGGATATTGCTGAATTCCCTGAGCTCCCTGATAATTTCAAGGCCATCCCTGTCCGGAAGGCCTAAATCCAGAATTATGATTTCAGGATTATATGATGTAAATTTAAACAGCCCATCAGCTGCTGAGCTTGCTATTATCACATCATAATTATCCTTATTTAATGATACCTCTATGAAATTTGATATGTACTTGTCGTCCTCAATTACCAAAATCCTTGAATTCTTCAATTCTGACCCTCCTCAAGAGGCAGTGTAAAAATAAATTTTGAGCCTTTTGGAATATTCTCCTCCGAATATATTGTGCCACCATGTGCCTCCACTATTGCCTTGCATATGGTAAGCCCCAGTCCAATCCCCCTTTTACCATCAATTATTCCTTTGTCCAGTGTAACGAATCGCTCAAAAAGGTTGTCCTTGATACTGCTGTCTATTCCTTCTCCGGTATCGCTTACTGAAAATTCAACTTGGTCATCCTTCGGGGAAACATCAAGTGAAACAGCGCTATCTTTTGGAGTATGTCTTACAGAGTTCTCCAGAAGGTTCACGATTACCTGCACTATAAGCTTTCCATCCATTGGAACATAAATTACATCATTTGGCAATGTTACTGTGAAATTTCTCTCCCTTAGGATCCTCTTTGTTCTGGAGACAGCTTCGCTTACAACATCGTCAATTACTTCATCTTCCTTCTTGAGCATCAATTGCTCGTTGTTAATCCTAGTCATGTTCAATATATTTTCAACAAGATTAGTTAGCCAACCAATCTCTTCACTGATGTCTGTGGCCAGCTTCTTCTTTTCATCATCTCTTAAAACATCGAAATTCTCTGCCAGTAAATTCCCGGCTCCAGATAATGCCGTTAAAGGTGTCCTAAGATCATGGGAGACCGACCTAAGTAGATTAGCCCTTAGCCTTTCCTTCTCCATGGCAACCCGTATCTGCTCTCTTTCAGCGTATAGTCTATTTCCTTCAAGAGCTATACCAAGCTGGGTTGCAATAGACTGGATTATAATTTCATTCTGCTTATCATTCATCCCGGATTTTCGAAATACCTTTATATTCCCAAGTTGACCATCAGAGCCATTGATGGAATACTCCATATAATTTTTTTTATTCTCAAGACTTTCATCTCCAGTCTTTGAGCCCTCTTCAAAAATTATTATCTCACTTTTTAATCCTGTATAATTCTCAACATAATACTTCGCTCTGTTTACAATATCTCTTTCACCGCTAATGGCAATAAAACCTGAAGCGATTTTATACAGAACCTGGGTCGTTCTCTCATTTCTCTCAGCTATTTCAATCTGTTTTTGCAGTCTGGATGTTATGGTTCCGGATACAACAGCAGTAATAAGGAAAAACAGCAACAAAATAAGGTCCCCGCTATCGTATACCACAAAGGTATATCTTGGTTCAGTGAACAGGAAGTTAATTGCCATCATACTAATGACAGAGGTTATGATTCCCCACATGGAACTACTTGTAACTATGGTTGAAAATATTACCCCCAGCAAAAACAGCATTATTATACTCTCCTTGGCAACACCCAAATAGCTTATTCCAAGGGATCCAAGGATTGATATTCCGATTATTATTGTTGTTTTCAGCCAATTGCCTGGCATTCCTGCTTTTACTGGTAATACCATAATAACAACCCCTTATTTACAGTATACCATCTCCTTATTTCTTTTCCATCAATCTCAGAATATCTTTTTTACTTCCTGCAATGAGAATATGCTCATCCCCCCCAAATGTGTATCCTGCATCTATCATGGGTGTGACATGGCTGTTTATCTTGAATCCTATTACATTGACATTGTAAACTGACCTTACATTCAGCTTGCTAATGGTTTTACCCTTCCAGCTATCAGGAACCATGATCTCTGAGATTGCATACTCCTCAGTAAGCTCAATATAGTCCAACGCTAGACTTGAGCTGTACTTGACAGCTGTTCTCTGTGCCATATCCCTCTCAGGATATACAACATCGTCAGCACCAATCTTTAAGAGGAACTTAGCATGGATATCCCTGTCTGTCTTAGAGATTACATATGGAGCCCCCAGGTCTTTTAAAAGGGAGGTGATTTCAAGAGATGACTGGAAGTTTTCACTGATGCACACAAAGCATATGTCAAAGTTCCTCACTCCTAGCGACCTTAATACATCCTCATCCTTACAATCTCCTATCTGTGCCTTTGTAACCAGATGGGCGATTTTATCTACTGATTCCTCATCAGTATCTACTACCATTACCTCATTACCAAGCTCTGCAAGCTTAATTGCCAGATGAGTACCAAACCTTCCCAGTCCTATAACCATCATCGACTTCATAATAACACCCCTCCTATCCTATAATGATTTTTTCCAATGGATTCTTCGTTTTCCTGATATTGCGTTTTTCCGTAACGGCCATAAATACCGTAAGACTTCCCAGTCTTCCTATGTACATCAAAGCCACAATTACTATTCTGGATACTGTAGAAAGGTCTCTTGTTATACCAGTCGATAATCCCACAGTACCTATTGCTGAAAGTGTTTCAAACAATGCTTCCTTAATAGGAATACCCTGGTTTGCAACAATCAGGAAGCATCCTGCCATTACCAGCAATGAGTAATATGTCGCGCTGAAATATGCTCTTTTCACAACTCTATTATCCAGTCTCCTGTTAAATAGATTTACATCCTCGCACTTTCTAAAATGTGTTATTACAGAGAGAATAATTACAACATATGTTGTAATCTTTATTCCACCAGCAGTAGATCCAGGGCTTCCACCTATAAACATCAGCATCATCGTAAGCATTGTCCCTGATTCACTCAGGGCTGCTGTGTCAGTTGTATTAAATCCCGCTGTTCTTGGAGTGACAGAATGGAAAAATGCTGCCATAATTCTTTCCCCTGTCTCCATATCTTTCAAGGTTGTATCTTTTTCAATGACAAGAAACAAGGTAGTTGAAATAAGTATCATTACAAGAGTTGATACCAGAACTGTCTTCGTATGGAGATTGTACTTAGAAAATTTCATTCTGTTCTTGTAAAGATCCTCCCATATCACAAAGCCAATGCCACCTATGACTATAAGAGACATAACTGTTAGATTTATGGCTATATCAGATGAAAAACCTGTCAATGACGAGTAGGGATCCATACTCCCCATAAGGTCGAATCCTGCGTTACAGAATGCTGAAACCGAGTGGAATATTCCAAACCATATTGCTCTTGAATCGCCGAACACATTGTAGAACCTTGTGGCAAGAATAATCGCGCCAATGGATTCAAAAATCAACGTCCCTATAAGTATATGCCTAACAAGCCTTACTACACCACTTATCTGCAGGGAGTTCACTGCCTCCATTACAAATGACCTCTCCCGCAAACCTATCCTTTTCCCCAGAACCATTGAAAATAGAATTGCAATGGTCATAAATCCAAGCCCTCCTATCTGAATCAGCAGGAGTATTACTACCTGACCGAAAAGTGTAAACTGAGACCATGTGTCATATACTACAAGACCAGTTACACAGGTTGCTGATGTTGATGTGAACAATGCA
Organism: Bacillota bacterium; assembly: GCA_051744365.1. Taxonomy (GTDB): domain Bacteria; phylum Bacillota; class Clostridia; order Tissierellales; family Tissierellaceae; genus Gudongella. The sequence goes on along the minus strand of JBNJCX010000006.1, from coordinate 44,815 downwards.
TCCAGAAAAGGAAGGTATTCTCCACTTTTATTGGATACCGGCATCATCAGAAGAAGAGTACCTGTAAGAATAATTACCACAAAACCAATCGCAAGGGTCTGCTTTGCACCCAATCTTGGAAATTTAATCATGAGGTGATACCTCCTTCAGGGATATAGCTATGCTGTCTGGTGTAATTCCACCAGTTATTACTTTATCTATTCCAAGTTTGTGGTAGAGGTCAACATATATATAATCATTTACCCTGGCAACTATCCTCACATCTTTGCTCCTTCTCTTAACGAGCCTGCTCATAAAAAGATTTTCTCCATCATCTGATGAAATTGCAAAGAAAGTTGCGAAGTCTAGATTTTCCGGTATAAATGAATCCTCTGTCACGTAGTATGAAAATTTGAGCTTATCAAAGAGTTCACAGATTATTTCTTCTGAACAGGGATCTGTAAAAATCAAAGCCGATCGCCTATCCACCGGAAATTCATCTGCCGCCCATGAATTCCGAACAAAAAAGTCGTCTATTATATCCATAATAAAATAACCTGAAATCATCAATACTATAATTGAAACCATTGCTATAACTTCCACAGATAAGACCTCCTTTCAGGCAAATCATATCTCAGAAGATATTAATATAGTGTTTGAATTCCCATAAGTAAGTTATTTTTGTGCAAAGAAGAAAGTATCCCACATTAATAGGGATACCTTCTTCCAAATCCAGCTATTTTTTTACCTTACACCCACGATTTCAAAAGCCTCATTAACCTCCACAGTCAAGACTCTCACATCAATAGCAGTCTCTACACCTTCCCAGCTTCTGAAATATGAGAAAGTGATTTCTTCAATCCCTTCGCCCTCGGGGACGAATACCCAGGTCCTTTCTCCGCCTGAGCCCACAACATCAGCTGATACTGCAAATGGAACAAATTCGTCGGATTCTACCGTTAGAATATCCTCTTCCTTGAACTCCACAACCCAACCATAGCCGGTTGTAGGATTTTCATGCAATACTACAGTTAGCATTTCCGGCTCATAAGAGTATTCTGTTGGGGCTGCCTTAAGCATCATCATAGCTCTGTTCATCATTGCTGCTGCCTCTGCTCTTGTTAGCTGTTTCTGTGCCATGAAATTGCCTTCATTTCCCTCTATAATGCCTAGAACCCTTAATCTGTAGATATAACCAAGGTCAGTTGGTGGTATGGTATCATCATCCAGAAATACTACAGTTCCTTCAGGCGGCATTTCATTTTCAATTCCCAATGCCTTTGCAAACATCACAGCAAACTGAAGTCTGTTTAGCTGGCTTTCCCCATAGAGATGACTCTGATTTGCAATCCTAAGTGCAGTCTCCTCTCTGAGTTGTTCCCTTGCCCATTGGGGTACCTGATCCCAGTCGACATTATCCGGTTCAGGCATTTCCTGGGTTCTAGCATTCAGGCAGTTCATCATCCTAGACAGCATAAGGATTCCCTCGGTTCCTGAAATAATTCCTTCAGGTCTGAAGCTTCCATCGGGATATCCTTCTACAAATCCCCAATTAGATGACTTTCCTACCTCTTCTCTGGACCAGTGATTCTCAAGATCTCGAAACCTCGATTCAGTCTGCTCCTGAGCCCTAAGCTTCATCTGCTCCATGGATAATCCGTCTATTCTCAGCCTGTTGTTGATTTCTAGTCTTGCCTGCTCCTGCTCAGCTTCGTTGATATTGGATTGAACCCTGTCCCTGTCCTGAGTCTGATTCTGGTTCATAGGCTGCTCCATAGCTCCCATGGCAGGAACAGCTGCAATAAGGATGCTAAGGACAACAGCAATCATAATTCTTGTTCTCATACTCACTCTCCCCTTTCAAAACAAAAACCGACCACAACGGTCGGTTACGCTACTGGCTCCTGCAGGGTTTAGGCGTCCAGATTTACCCTGCATTCAAAGCTCCCGTTATATTCTTTCTCCCGATATTAATATACCCTATTAAAGGGCGATTACTATTACAGTTTGGTTTCAAATATGGGAATCCGATTACACATCATCCACTGTAAGTCCAGCCCTGGTCGTTATGGTATACCATCAACCTGCTCATGCCACCATCTATTGTTATATTTTCACCGGTTATAAATGCTGCATCCTCACTGCAGAGGTAAAGGACCATCTTTGCTATATCCTCCGGCCTTCCCACCCTTCCTGCAGGGTGCTGGGTATTGTCAGCTCCTGAAAAAGCGTTTCCTTCTGTATCAATCCAGCCAGGACTTATGGAATTCACCCTTACCCTCCCGGAAAGACTGACTGCCATTGCATGGGTAAGTGCTGCTATCCCTCCCTTTGCAGCTGTATAGCTCTCTGTATCTCTCTGGCTCATCCTGTCCCTTGTGGATGATATATTTACAATTGCCCCATCTTCAGTGAAGTTGTCCACAAACAGCTTTGAAAGCATAAAGGGTGCTGTGACTCCTGTCTTAAGTACATAGTTAAAGTCTTCATAATCACAGGTGAATATCCCTCCCCTTGAAAGACAGGCATTGTTTATCAGAAAGTCTATCTTCCCAAAGTCTCTTATAACCTTTTGGGTAAATTTCCTTAATACAGCCTCCTCCGATATATCTCCAGTGAAATAGTCATTTGGCTCCTTGTCGATTATGCATATCCTTGCTCCCTTTTCTCTGAACTCCTCTGAAATAACTCTACCGATTCCCTTCGCTCCCCCAGTAACAACTACAACCCTATCCTTAAACATATTTACCTCCTGTCTCTGCTATGATATTTAATCATTAATCTTCTATGTATACTCATATACCCTAATCAATGGAATATGCATTCAGTTTAACCTGATACTGTACCAAAAGTCCCAAATTCGGGATATTTGTTGGCATATGTTTACTTGGTGCCTCCAAGATGTTAAAATAAAAACAATAGTAGTAAATCCATATATAGGAGGCTTCGTCCTTATGAAGCACACCAAGAACATGAATCATATATCCTGGAATGTTACAAAGAAATGTAACCTTTATTGCAAGCACTGTTATCGTGAATCAAGTCCCGATGAGCTTACTGATGATGAGCTCTCCACAGAGGAAGGAATGAAGCTCCTTGATGATATCAAGAAAGCTGGCCTACAGGTTGTGGTATTCAGTGGTGGGGAGCCTTTGATGAGGCCGGATATATTTGAGCTAATTAAGTATTCAACCTCAATTGGAATTACACCACTTATGGGAAGTAACGGAACCCTTATAACTGATGCAGTGGCCAAGGAACTTAAGGACAGTGGCTTAAATGCCATAGCAATAAGTATTGACAGCCTTGACCCTGAGATCCACGATGATTTCAGAGGAGCCGAAAATGCTCTTGCCAGGGCTATCTCAGGTATCAGACACAGTATAAACAATGGTCTTAAGGTTCAGGTGAACTGCACAATCAGCAAATACAATATAGACCACATCGATTCTGTAATGGAGTATGCAAATGCAGAAGGAGCTTCAACCTGTCATATGCTATTCCTGGTTGACGTTGGAAGAGGTAAGGATATCGAGGTGACTCAGCTTAGCAAAAGGGAATACAAGGATACAATCAACAAGATAATTACAAAGAAGATCGATGTCAGAGTAAAGCCTACCTGCGCACCACAATATAAGGTGGAGGCTTTGTTCAAGGACATACCCACTGTTGGCGGAAGAGGCTGCATAGCTGGTATAAGCTACTGTTCAATTCTTCCTAACGGCGATGTACATATCTGTCCCTATACGCCTGTCAAGGTTGACAGTATAAGGGAAAGGCCCTTTGATGAAATCTGGCATCACAACGAGGTATTCAACAAGTTAAGGGATTTTTCACAATACAAGGGAAGGTGCGGCAGCTGTAAATACATAGACATCTGCGGTGGCTGCAGAGCAAGAGCATACTCTGCAACGGGAGACTGGCTGGAGGCTGATCCTTATTGCCTTCTTGATCTTGAGGAACAGAAATGATTACCTTGTTCCTTTATTACAAAGTTGCATAGCACCAATGATTCTATCCTATGTATGAAAATCATATTTGTGAGTAAATTTTAAAAACAAAGGATTATATAACAAAATCTGCCTTTCATACGGCAGATTTTGTCTTTGTTATGGTCGGAGTGAGAGGATTTGAACCTCCGGCCCCATACTCCCGAAGCATGTGCGCTACCAAACTGCGCTACACCCCGAATAACATAATTATAGCGTTAAATTTAATATTTTTCAACACATTTGACAGGCATGATTATTGATCTAAACGTAGTATAAATTATCTGAAGGATAAACCGGATCACAGGTTACGTCAACCCCAAGTCTCCTTAGAATCTGCTCATCATTGTCATTAAGCATCACAGTTGAGTGGGCTTGACCTTCCCTAAGATCCTGAAGCTTTTCCATCGCCAGCTGTGCAGTGGGGTTGGTTACTGCACCTATGCTTAATGCTATCAATGCTTCATTTGCATCAAGAGTTCCAACCTTTCCCTTGAGACTATCCATCTTAAGGTTCTGTATTGTATCTATAATCAATGGTGAGAGAAGCAGAATTTCATCTCCAATATTTGCAAGGGTCTTTATGGAGTTAAGAATTGCAGCTGATGTTGCATCCAGAAGATTTGAACCTCTTCCAGTTATAATCCTTCCGTCGTTTAGCTCGATTGCAATGACAGGAGGCATGTCGCTCTTCTCCCCATTTTCCTTTAAGCTTTCTGAATACTCCCTTGCGGGACCCACAGCAGCTCTGTCCTCTCGCTTAAGCTCCAACTCTTCCATAATAATCCTCATTCTATTGAGGACCTCTTCATCAGCTAGACCTTTCTTGTAGTCGCACTCTGTTGAGAAGCTTCTTCTAATTATTTCCTGCTTTGAAGCATCCCTTACAACCTGGTCATCAATAATCCCAAATCCAATTCTATTTACACCCATATCAGTAGGGGAATAGTATGATGATTCCTTGCCAGTTATTCTTTCGATGATTCTTTTTATTACAGGGAACATCTCCAAGTCCCTGTTGTAGTTTACTGCAACTTCATTATATTTTTCGAAGTGGAAGTAATCCATCATATTTACATCCTTCAAATCAACTGTTGCAGCCTCATAGGCTATGTTCAACGGATGCTTCAATGGAATGTTCCAAACAGGGAATGTCTCAAACTTTGAATAGCCGGCAACCCGGTCCATCTTATGCTCATGATATAGTTGATTGAGGCACGTAGCCAACTTTCCGCTTCCAGGTCCAGGAGCTGTTACAACAACGATGGGCTTAGTGGTTTCAATATAAGGATTCATTCCATAGCCTTCCTCGCTTACAATTGTATCCACATCTGAAGGATATCCAGGTATTGCTGAGTGAGTGTATACCTTGATATTTCTCCTTTCAAGCTTTGTTATAAACTGTTTGGCTGTAGGTTGGCCATTGTACCTGGTAATTACTACGCTGTTTACCTGGAGCTGGTATTCCCTAAGTTCATCGATTTGCTTCAACACATCCATATCATAGGATATTCCATAGTCTCCCCTGATTTTGTTTCTCTCTATATCCCCTGCATAGACACAGATAATGATTTCAGTCTTGTCCTTCAGCTTGTGAAGCAGCTTGATTTTTGCATCAGCATCAAAACCGGGTAGGACTCTTTTGGCATGAAGGTCTCCTATCAGCTTTCCTCCGAATTCAAGATACAGCTTGTCAAAGTTATTTACTCTCTCAACTATATATTTCGATTGCTCCTCAATATATTTTTGGGGATCAAATCCTAATTTCCTCATATTTCTGCTCCTTTTCTGCACAAGATTTCTACCAAACATACAACAGTGATTATACCATAAGAAAGGGAGATATGACAGGCCCAAAAATGGCATCCGTATCTCCAAAATGTATCGTTAGACCGCTTATTGCAATCTTTTCGCCTTCTAGAGTGCCTTGATGTCCTCCACAAGTTTTTCAACATTTTTCTCATTGGTTATCCAGCTTGTACAGAACCTGACAGCATCTTTTGTCTCATTAACTTTTGACCAATACTGAAACGAATAATCCTGTGACAGTTTTTCAATCTGGTCGTGGGTCAATATTGGAAATTGCTGGTTTGTTGGAGAATCATACAGAAATTCGCATCCCTTTTCCTTGAAGGCCTCTCTGATTTTCATAGCCATCTGGATGGCATTCTTTGATATTTCAAAATAGAGCCCATCATGAAACAGTGCTTCAAACTGAATCCCCAAAAGTCTTCCTTTGGCAAGCATTCCACCTCTTTGCTTGATATGATATCTGAAATCCTTCTTAAGCTCTTCAGTTCTTATGATTACTGCCTCACCAAATAATGCACCAACCTTTGTCCCACCTATATAGAATACATCACACAGTTTTGCAATTTCAGGAAGTGAAAGATCATTTCCATCTGCCATAAGTCCATAACCCATTCTGGCACCATCCATAAACAGTGGAAGTCCAAGCTCTTTACATACCTGGCTTATCTTTTCAAGATCTTTTTTTGAATAAATTGTTCCATTCTCAGTTGGGTGTGAAATATACACCATCCCCGGCTGAACCATATGCTCATGGGTGGCATCATTCCAATGGCTGTCATAAGCCTCTTTTATCTGTGCCGCTGTCAGTTTTCCGTCCTCACTGTCCACAGACAAGACCTTATGTCCAGTAGCCTCTATGGCTCCTGTCTCATGAACATTGATATGTCCTGTATTTGCCGAAACAACTCCTTGATGAGGTTTTAGTATGGAAGCTATAACGGTCATATTTGCCTGGGTGCCTCCTACCAAAAAATGAACGTCCAGACTGTCATCCTCACAGTATTTCTTTATGTAATCCTTTGCTTTTTCACAATGATAATCAACTCCATAGCCTGGTGTCTGCTCCATATTTGTCTCAAGCAGCAAATCCAGAATTTTTTGGTGAGCACCTTCAGAATAGTCATTTTCAAATCTAATCATCTTTATTCCCTCCTGTATTATATCTCGTCTTATATATATACTATAGCATATTTAAAATCCATGAATACGCATAAAAATAACATCCCAGGTAAATTTTCTTGCCTGGGATGTTTATTCTAATCTGTGATTACCGGTGTCCAATAGCTGTTTCCATATATATCAGTAATTTTATATGTCATCATATAGTCAAGATTTGTAATGGCAAGATTCTCAATATACCAGTCTCCGGTTGCATAGTAGGGCTCTCCGAGGTAATATGTGTCATCAAACTCTCCCTGATAGCTATAGTAGTCTGTCAGATAATCTATTCGGTCATCAGGCTCAATTTCAACAAGGCCCTTCGGAAGATTCGGTGTCTCCTCTTCCCTGTCATAGATTATCCTGGCTCCCAGAACCTCTCCATATGGGTTATCCTGGTCAAAGGAAACCACGATATCCACCAGCTGATCATTAAGCATAGCAGGAACCCTTCCCAGTATCTTGTAATTGTCTCCCTGATAATCGTAGCTTGTCATAAAGTAGCTTACTATTCTATCGTTTATTGCCATCCATGTTCCATCAAACTCAAGAATAAGATCTCCGTCCTGGTTGTATTCAATTACATTATCCCTTCCAAGATCTATGAATCCTTCTCCATCGTCAATAAATACACTGAGCTCCATATTATGGACAAGATCCCATTCCTTTTCTGAAAGCTCAAGAACTCGTTGCCCGTACTTCTGTGTTATCACTATTGATGCAGGATCCAGCATGTTTTCACTGTAATAATCAGCAGACTCTGTAATCTGTTCAGCATCTACCCATTCGGGTTGCTGCTGGGCTCCTCCGGTTATGGAAGAAAAGTCCCCTTGTGAAAGAAAGTTACTGATCAATGAGCCGATTATATTGCTCCCTATTCCTTCTGAAGCTCCGGATTGACCGCCTCCAAGAAGAGTTTCCAAGAGGCCTCCACCTGGCGATGCCATCTGTCCTCCTGCATTTAGGTTTGCAAAGCTTTTAATGGTCCTGGAGTAGTTTTCATCCATACCGATTTCCTCATACGTCTGGAGCATTGAGGAAACATCGCTTAGCTTTCCGTAAGGGAAGAAAATTGAAACTCCGTTGGCATTGGAAATATTGTCTGACATCCTGTTGTACTTGACTGCATCTCCCAGTGCATCAGCAAATGCTTGAGCCTCCTGTGTACCAAGTCTGTTGGCAAAGTCTATCAGGTCAATCTGATTTATCTTTGCGGAGGATGCAAATTCCTTTGTTCCCGCCCTTGAATCAGATACTCTCTTGTACTCTTGTGTCTCAATCAACTCTCCAGTCGATTGGGAAAATTCACTGAATTTAGGAGGAACAGTTGCACTCAATTCCGCCAGGTCAATCAGTGAAAGTGTTGCCTGTGATTTAGGGGTACGACGTTTTACCTCCTGAACATAATCGTCAATAAGTTTCTTTCCAAGATCTATTGTCTCTATTGATGGATTTCTTGATAATTCGTTCAACCATCCTGTATAGTACCATCCGATTCCGGGCTCAAGCTCCTCTGATGCAACAAGATAATCCGCATAGGGCTCAACCACAAATGCTGTCTCCAAGGTTGCCATCAGGCAAGCATCAAAACCTACCATGTCAAACTCTACACCTGAATTAAACAAGGCACGTTCTATTTCATCAAGGGTCATTGTATCTCCCTTTACATACTCATCATAGCCGTATCCTGTTACAGATCCTCCTCCGTGGTCCCAGAAAATCAGGAAGTATCTTTCAGCAGGAAAATTCTGCTCAGAATATCGTATAAAATCAGTAAGTGTATTTGGATCAACCATAGATTTCCTTCCAAGATTTTCTTCTAGTCTAATAAGACCCTCTGAGCCTATTAGATATCTTTGGTTGGTCTTGTTTGACATTACATCGTTCTTCCACTGGGCTGTCCCACCAGTTTCTAATATAATGTTTACATTGTCCGACAAATCTGCCTCAAGCATTTCCTGAAGGTCCATTGTGGCCATACCGCTTCTTGATTCAAGGTCTGTTCCAAGAAGATAAACCATAATAGTTGTTCGATCCATTCCCCCACCAAGAAGTGTTGTTCTCTTTGGCCTAGCCATATTGGAAACAGTTCTGTCGACAGAATATGCTCCACCGTCATAGGTTGTCTCATCTGACTGTGAAGAAAAGTTGTCTGTCCCAGTACCAGGTCCTGGATCAGCTATTGGTACTTCACCAATTCCTCCGCCCAGTCTTGAAATAAAGAAGGCTGCAGCCATTAAAATTATAAATATTATTATATATTTACTGAAGCCTCCAGAACTCCTTCCGCCTGTAGTAGGGTAGGAGTTTTGTCCGAATGATTGATTGCTGGATGAGGAGGAAGATTGTCTTCCGAAGAAGCCTCCTGTACCACCCGTTGGCCCTGATGTTTTTCTACCTGTTCCACTTCCTCTTTTCTCAACCTTTGCACTTCCTGTTCCAACTCTTTTTTTTCTCCCGGATGGCCTGTTCTTTCTATCCATATTATTCATCTCCTGTAGGTAAATTCAATATCCTTAACTTTATATATACCCTAAATGTCCGTTAGGAGTTCAAAATAGAACTGCCTTATACCATTTATTTGGAAAAGACAGTCCTATATTCTTAATCCAGTTCAAATGCACCGGTATAAAGCTGATAGTATTTACCTTTTTCATCAACAAGGTCGCCATGGCTTCCTCTTTCAATAATTTTCCCCTTTTCAAGGACCATAATTACATCGGAGTTCTGTACCGTAGAAAGCCTGTGGGCTATTACAAATACTGTTCTTCCCTTCATCAGGGCATCCATTCCCCGTTGAACAATAGACTCAGTTCTTGTATCGATTGAAGATGTCGCCTCATCGAGAATCATTACAGGCGGGTCTGCAACAGCTGCCCTGGCAATTGACAACAGCTGTCTCTGCCCTTGTGAAAGTCCACCGCCGTCCCCGGTGAGAACTGTACCATATCCTTCGGGAAGCATCCTTATAAAGCCATCGGCATTTGCAAGCTTCGCAGCCTCCATACACTCATCATCTGTCGCATCAAGTCTCCCATATCTTATATTATCCATTACTGTTCCCGTAAAAAGGTTTACATCCTGAAGAACTATGCCGAGGGATCTTCTAAGGTCTTCCTTTTTTATCTTCTTTATGTTAATTCCATCATATATGATCTTTCCATCGACAATATCATAAAATCTGTTGATAAGATTGGTGATAGTAGTTTTCCCAGCACCTGTTGCGCCGACAAAGGCAACCTTCTGCCCTGGCTTGGCATAGAGGGTAATCTCGTGAAGTACCACCTCATCCTCATTGTATCCAAAGTCCACATCATAAAACCTCACTTCTCCCTTCAGAGGTGTATAGGTAGTGGTACCATCCTCGTGAGGATGCTTCCATGCCCACATTTCCGTCCTATGGGCGGCTTCTTTTATTTTTCCATTTTCATATTTGGCATTGACCAAGGTTACAAAGCCTTCATCTGTTTCCGGTTCCTGATCCATCAGGTTGAAAATCCTTTCAGCACCAGCGATTGCCATAACCACTGCATTCAGCTGCTGGGATACCTGTGCTATTGGCTGAATAAAGTTTCTGGACAACTGCAGGAATGATGCAATCATACCAAGGGTCACTACATCAGCACCTGTTATGCTGTAATTTTGAACTCCTCCAACAGCCAGTATACCCCCGACAATTGCAAGTAGGACATACAGAACATAACCAAGGTTCATGATTATGGGCATAAGGATATTGCCGTACTTATTTGCCTTGGTTGCATTATCCCTGAGAATCTCGTTTTTCTCATCAAAGTCCTTCTTTCCAACCTCTTCGTGATTAAATACCTTTACGACCTTTAGACCGTTTATCATTTCCTCGATATACCCATTAAGCTCACCAAGGGATTTCTGTTGCTCTACAAAATACTTGCCGCTTTTTCCTGCAATAGTTTTGACAACCTTTAAAACTATAAATACAAACAGGATCACAAATCCACTCATCCAAAGACTCAGATAAAGCATGGCAGACATTACCGCCACAATTGTCACCACAGATGAGAACATCTGAGGAAGACTTTGCGATATCATCTGTCGCAGGGTGTCGATATCGTTGGTGTAATGACTCATCAGATCACCATGACTTCTGGAGTCAAAGTATCTTATTGGGAGACTCTGCATTTTTGAAAAAAGCTCATCCCTGATTCTCTTCAATACTCCTTGGGATATTGATACCATGGTCCTTGTGTAAAAGAGGGATGCAAGTACACCAATAATGTATATTCCACCCATCATCAAGATTACCCTGTACAGTCCAGAAAAGTCAGGTACTGCCTGAACCAGCATTGGAGTTATATGATCGTCAATAAGTGTCTTTAAGAAAAGTGAAGCTATGGCTCCGGTAAATGCACTGATGATTATTGAAACAACTACAAATATCAGTCTTATTCTATACTTGCCTAAATATGACAAGAGTCTTTTGACCGTGCCTTTGTTTATATTTTTTATACTCCCAGCCCCAATTCCATGAGGACCTCTTCCCATCGGTCTAGGCACTAGCCATTCCCCCCTTCTCCTGTGAATCATATACCTCTCTGTATATGTCGTTGTCTTTAAGAAGCTCTTGATGTGTTCCTATTGCTTTAATTTCACCATCATCCATTACTATTATCCTGTCGGCATCCTTAACTGAGGATACCCTCTGGGCTATAATAATCTTTGTTGTATATGGAATTTCCTCCATAAATGCCCTCTTGATCAAAGCATCCGTCTTTGTATCCACGGCACTTGTCGAGTCGTCGAGTATTAGAATCCTTGGCTTCTTCAACAAAGCTCTCGCAATTGTAAGCCTTTGCTTCTGGCCCCCTGAAACATTGCTTCCACCTTGTTCAATATGTGTGTCGTATTTTTTTGGTAATTCACGGATAAACTCATCAGCCTGGGCAAGAGTTGCCATACGCTCTATTTCCTTGTCGCTGGCCGTTTCGTCCCCCCATCTCAAATTCTCATTGATGGTCCCTGAAAATAGTACATTCTTTTGAAGGACAACCGCGACCTGGTCCCTGAGAGTCTTCAGATCGTACTCTCTTACATCTCTGCCTCCAACCTTTACAATTCCCTTTGATGCATCGTAAAGCCTTGGAATCAACTGTATAAGGCTTGTCTTTGACGATCCGGTTCCACCGAGTATGCCGATGGTTTCCCCTGAATTGATTTTAAGGTTGATATCCCTTAATGCCATCTTGTCAGCCTTGTCTGAATAGCAGAAACTTACATTCTGGAATTCTATGTTGCCGTCTGCTACTTCATACACTGGATTATCATTGTTTTTTAGATCGGTTTCTTCATCCAGAATCTCCACTATCCTTTCAGCAGATGCTCTTGATATGGTTATCATTACAAATACAAAGGAAAGCATCATAAGACTCATCAAAATCTGCATGGTGTAGGTCATAAGACTCATCAATTGACCTGTACTTAATCCCACCGCTGGATTGTTTCCTGAAGCAACTATTGCCCTTGCGCCAAACCAGGATAGAAGCAGCATTGATCCGAACATACAGAATTGGATCAGGGGCATATTAAATGCCAGAAGCTTTTCAGCCTTGGTGAACTTATCGTAAATCTCTTTTGATATATCCGAGAACTTCTCTCTTTCATGGTCTTCTCTTACAAATGCCTTTACAACTCTTATTCCTCTTAGGTTTTCCTGAACTACATTATTCAGCTTGTCATAGGTCTTAAACACCTGTCTAAAAATTGGATGTGCGTTCTTTATTATAAAGAACAATCCTATCCCAAGGATGGGCATGGCTCCAAGAAATATCATAGAAAGACGCCTGTTTATGCTGAATGCCGCAAGGAGTGAAAATGTAAGCATAATCGGACTTCTCGCTGCCATCCTTAACAGCATCTGATATGAATTCTGAACATTTGTAATATCAGTTGTAAGTCTTGTAATTATACTTGAAGTGGAAAACTTGTCGATGTTTGAGAAGGAGAACCCCTGAACATTATAGAACATATCTTGTCTCAGATTCTTTGCAAATCCTGCTGATGCAATTGCAGCGCTTCTTCCGGATAGTGCGCCGAATATTAAGGCAACCATTGCTGCTGCAAGAAGAAGTGCTCCAAGCCTTAATATTACGCCCATATCACCAGCATCGATTCCCTGGTCAATCAGTCTTGCCATGATAAAGGGAATCATAACCTCAAATAAAACCTCAAGCATTACAAAAATAGGTGTCAATATGGAATTCCTTTTATATTCCCTAATACTTTTTGCCAATGTCCTAATCATATTATTTCCTCCGATATTGATTTGTGAATTTTAGGATTATTCATCCCCAGGGTCCTCAAGTGAGCCCTCCATGTTCCTTTTCATTCTTTCGATGTATAAAAACAACTGATCCTTTTCTTCCTGTGAAAAGTCCTTTGTCAGATTTGTCTCAATGTCCATCAAATCTTTTTTTACAGCTTGGTGGATTTCCCTTGCCTTATCCGTTAGAACAATTTTTTTAAGTCTTGCATCCTTCTCCACACTAAGTCTTTCAATAAGTCCTTTTTGCTCCATAAGCTTCAGAACCTTTGATATCGTTGAACGTGTTATGGTAAATCGCTCCTCCAGGTCCCTCTGAAAAACATCTCTTCCTTCATTCTCAAAAAGGTATGCAATTATCCAACCATTTGTTCCGGTTATTTTCTTTGCATACTGAAAATGCTGTGAATTCTCAATATATCTCTTCAAGAGATTGTTCAGTGAACGTAGCTCCATTCCAACAGTTTTCTTTTTCATGGTTTCCTCCAAACAAAAATTAAATATAATGTTGAACGTCTAACTGTTTGACATCCAACATTATATCTCACCCTATTTAATTGTCAATATGAGTTTTTACCTGGCAACTTTAAAACCTCACATCCATACAATCATTATAAGTGGTACAGCTACAGCCACCACAATTATCTCCAACGGCAGACCCATTTTCCAGTAATCACCGAACTTGTACCCCCCAGGTCCCATAACCAGTGTATTTGACTGATGACCTATTGGAGTAAGAAATGAACAGGATGCTCCGATTGCAACACTCATAAGGAATGCATCGGGTGATGCTGAAAGTCCTCCTGCAATCTCAATGGCTATGGGTGCCATGATAAGTACTGCTGCAGCATTATTTACTATATCGGACAAAGTCATTGATATTACAAGGACTGCCATTACCATAGCCCATACGGGCAGTCTGTCGGCCAGCCCCAGTACACTACTGGCAATAAGCTGGGCTCCACCTGTTGTTTCAAGGGCTCTACTGACCGGAATAATTGATCCCAGCAGTACAATTATTGACCAGTCTATGCTTTCATACATTTCCTTCAGGGAAATAAAGTTTCCAAGCACCATAACCACAGCGGCAGACATAAATGAAACCTGAACCGGTATAACACCAAGAGCTGTAAGGACAAGGGCGATTGCGAAAATCAGAACGCCGGGTATCAACCTTCTAGGTTTGCCAAGACTTATACCTCTTCCGGCAAGTGGAAGGCAACCCCACTGAGTTATAATTTCTGAAAGGGTATCAGGTGGACCCTGTAAAAGAAGTATATCCCCGACAATAAATTTTATCGAATCAGGAGACTTGCTTATTCTTACACCTTCTCTGGCTACACCAAGAATATTTATTCCATATCTGCTTCTTATCCTCATGGACTTTGCAGTTCTTCCTATAATAAAGGAGTTTGTCATAACAACAGCCTCCATAATTTCAATATCCTCTGATCTTATATCCTCCTGAGACAACTTATCAGTATCAGCAAGCTTAAGGTCAGTTGCATCCAGAATCTCCTGGATTTCTCCTGCTGTTGCTTCCACTATCAAGGAGTCCCCCTCTTCAAGTGATAGTTTCAATGAAGGAGCAGCATAGTTCTTGTCTTTCCGTATTACTGAAACAACCTTTAGTTCACCTTCAACTGATTCCTCAATCTCATATACGGTTTTGCCTGCATATTTTGATTCTTCTGGAACCTTCAATTCAGTTATATAGTCTTTTATTTCAAACAGATCCTCCTCGGATTTGCCACCTGTTCTTTTGGGAATAAGCCTCCATCCGATTAAGAGGATAAAGACGGTACCTGCTGCGGCTACTGCACCTCCAACTGGGAGAAAGTCGAACATTCGGAAGGCTTCACCTGTGTAATCCGCTCTGAAAGTTGTAATTATTATATTAGGAGGAGTTCCAACAAGGGTCGTCATTCCTCCCAAAAGCGACCCGAAGGCAATGGGCATAAGGAAAATTGATGGTGATTTGTTGTTCTTTCTAGCCATCTTTATGGCGACTGGCATCATTAAGGCAAGTGCCCCGATGTTGTTCATAAATGCCGAGCTTACTGTAACTGCAAGAACAAGAGATGTCCTCTGTACCATAATATTATCCCCAAGCTTCAGAAGATGTCTGGCCATAAAATCAACCACTCCTGCATTCATTAGACCCTTGCTTACAACAAGAACGGCTGCAACTGTTATGACAGCAGGGTGACCGAATCCTTCAAACAACTCTTCCATGGGAACAAGACCAGCTAGACTTGCCACAAGAAGAGTTACCAGAGATACAATATCATAGCGCCATTTTCCCCAAATAAAGAATACAAGCATAAGGAGTATAAGTCCGAATATCATATATATGTCCGTTGTCATGGTTGTCACCTCCATTTCAGTTTATCTGCAAAAGCGATCCTCTACTTCAAATATATACCAAAAACCGGCACTGATGAAACTTATTCCATCAGTACCGGTCAATATTGGGTCAATCTAATATCTACATTCTGGTTGATGCATCCTGGGCCAAGATGGATCTTAGGCATTCATCAGTCCTCATTGTTATCTGGAAGCAAAGAGGACTTCCCTTCATCTTTTCCGATGCATAGCTTAATCCATTTGTCCTTTCATCAAGAAGTGGATGGTCAATCTGCTGGGGATCTCCAAGAAGGACGACCTTTGTACCCTTGCCTACCCTTGTAACTATTCCCTTGACCTGTTTTGGCGTAAGGTTTTGGGCTTCGTCAATTATAAGGAAAGTATTTGTTATTGATCTACCTCTAATGAAGTTCATCGCTTCTGCGACAATGACTCCCCTGTAGAACAGTTCATCGATCTTATCCTTTAGTTGCTTTTCATTTTTATATCTCTCGTTTTCGTTTCTGTCCACAAGTATCTCCAGATTGTCGATTATTGGTCTTAAATATGGTGCAATCTTTTCCTGCTCCGTTCCAGGAAGAAATCCAATATCCTCATCAAACTGAACATTTGGTCTTGTAATAAGGATCTTTCTATACCTTCTTGTGGCAGGCTCGTATGTATGCTGAAGTCCAACAGCGAGTGAATAGAATGTTTTCGCTGTCCCTGCCGTTCCCTTAACTATTACAAGAGGAGCCGTTTCCGGATCCTGCATCAGTGCTTCCTGAAGAAATCTCTGACCTACATTCCTTGGTTTCACTCCAAATGGTTCTTCGTTAAGACTCCACAATGGAACTATCTTGTTCCCGTCAAATCTTCCGAGAAGCGTCCTTTTCTCACTTGTTTCTGAATGAAGAATAAAGAATTGGTTTGGAACAGGCTCAACGGAGACCCTTTCCAATCCCTTCATAATAAATGCATTTTCAGGGGCTATTCCCTTCTTCTTGAATTCACCCATGGCCTTATCGCTTATATATGCATCAGTTCTTCCTGTATATTGTGATTCAAAATTCGGCGACTGCTCAGTTGTAAAGTCCTCAGCAGGTACACCCATCATCTGTGCCTTCAGTCTTACAATAATATCCTTGGTTACAAGGATTACATTTTCTCCTTTTTCCATTAATCCCTTGCATACCTTCAGAATCCGGTTGTCACATGTATCTCCATGGAACCCTTCCGGTATCTCCACTGAGGTATAGTTTGTCTCTATTTTCAGGATACCTCCCGTGTCCAGTATAACGCCTTCATATAGACTGCCCTTTATCCTCAAGCTTTCAAGAAACCTTATGGCCTGTCTGCAGTTTGCTCCTCTTTCAGCATCGTCATTCTTGTGCTTGTCGAGCTCCTCAAGCACAGCAACCGGCAGAATAACTCTATTATCTTCAAAGGAATACAGTGCAGCAGGTGTTTGGATGATAACATTTGTGTCAAGCACATAGGTTTTTTTCATGGGCCGACCTCCATTTTATTTGGTTACCGTATTAAACTTCCTAGTTTTATTATACTATATCTGCCACAAGTTTTAAATCAATAAATTGTATATTTTGGTTAATTTATTGTAAAAAACAACTATATATTGTATGACACAAAAAAAGACCAGTACCTTTTGCATGGTTCCGATCCATTTGTTGCTTTAGTATTCAAAGAAGCTCCTTACGTTCTCATAGCTTTCCTGGGTTATATAGGTCCTAAATCCATCAAGGCCACCTTGGTAAAATATTTCACCTTGGTCAACGTAGATGTAGTTTTCCTTTGTTTCTCCTTCTTCAAACAAATGATCCATCAATATGTAGTATTCATCCAGTTCCCTTACATCAATCCCTTCCCAGGCAGCTGACCTTACCAAATGGTCCATCACAACCTCCGTTACAATATCCACCGAGCAATCATCAACAACCTTAACAATTCTTTTTACCTGTCCATCTACAACTTTATGTAGAGTATATTGAATATTGCTATCAGACAAAACGATCTCCGTTGGCCCATCCGCTCCACCTATAATCGCACTGTCATAGGACTCAGATAGCACCACATTCTCCATGGATGAATCCCACATTATATATAGCTCGAAATTTCTCCCGGAGGAGAAGTTGGTCTGGAATTCATCCTCCACCAGAATCTGATCCTCCATATCAAATACCGTTACTGTATAGTTAAGACTAGCCTCATCGGGCATTCTAAACTCAAAGCTTGTTCCAAGACCCATTTCAGTACTTGGCATTCTAAACTCAGGGCTCTCCTCAAGACCCATTTCACTTCCATCGGCATTTACAGCTCCACTTGAGCCACCTTCCCATGAGACCTCCACTTTACCTACCTTGTCCTCAACATCCCAGTTGGTGATCCTGAGATTGGATACTCCATAGCTCATCATTTCTTGGAAACCCTCTGGTTTTGGCCTGAACACATCAACCTTCCATTCCTCCTGAACTTCCTCCATCACAAGCTCGCCTGTCACAGGGATGACTTCCGTTTCACCATCCTCAAACTGGATTTGGACATCCACAGCATAGGTGTAATACATCCTGCCATCCTTGTACTCCTGCTCACCGGAAAGGGCAACAGATTGTGCCGTCATACTATTGTAGGTTCTCTTTCCAAACATTTCAACACCAGGAATAAATCTGTTTGACAAGGCATTTTGAAATCCTTCCTCCGTCATCCAAGGACTGTACTTCTCCTCAACCATTTTCCCAAACTCCTCAAAGGCGTCCATATTGTGCTCATATCCTTCAACCACTTCCTCATAGAAGAATTCAGCCAGCTCCGATTCCTCAACGGTGTAGTATTCATTTAAGAAAGCTTCCGCCTTTTCCATTGGTTCCTCTGGCTCAGTGCTGCAGCCGGCTAATGCCGTCATAATTAATGTAAAGGTCAATGCGAGTATGATTATTCTCTTTTTTCTGTTATTCTTTAAAATTTCCTCTACCATATTCTCACCCCTGATGACACAATTATAACATGCCCTACAAAAAAAGGAACCTGATTCCCATCAGATTCCCATTTCGATTCTATCTATTTCACTGGTGCCGGTGCCTTTACAACAATTAGCTCGAGCGTCTCTTCATCCCTATTTTTAACATCCATCTTTACTTCCACTGGAATCTTCAGTATACTTCCCTTTAGATACCTATGCACCTCCTGGTCTGCCAGCGCTATAGAAAGTGTTCCCCTCAATACTGTCATATAGACATTCGAGTTTGAAAAGTGCTCAGGAAGCCCTTCGTCCTTATTAAATACCATATGAATGTAGTTGATGTTGTCGTCAAAAATCAGTTTTTCCACTGCAAAATCATCAGTTATTGAATAATTAAATACCTGTTCTATCATCTCTATCCCTCCAAAGTAATGTGTTGTGAAGTAATTATAACACCTATCAACACATATTTCCGTAACATCTGTTACAGATTTTTATCCATAAGATAAATAGATGCTACAACTTCAGGGATTTCTGAAGATGAATTTAATCAGACTCACCTATTTGCAAATAATTTAACCTACAATGACTTATCATTTTCTGCTAGAATATATTCTTAAGTTCGGATATTCTGTTTATCCTGATGTCAGATTCGGATAGCTCCTCTTCTGTTCCAAATCCATAGGTGCATCCGATTGTTATTATTCCACTGGCCTTCCCTGCATCCATGTCTTTTTTCCTGTCTCCGACAATAGCCATCTCTTTGGGATAGTTTTCTATTATTTTTTTCAAAATATCCTGTTTTGGCAAGAAATCATATTCTTCTGAACACACCATATTATCAAAATACTTGTCTAGGTCAAAAAGTTTCCTATGGTTCTCCATGTATTTTTTCCTGCAATTGCTTATAAATACAAGGATATACCCTCTTTTCTTAAGATACTCAAGAATCTCAATAGAATCTTCATATAATTCAGGATAACCAAGTTTTATAAGCCTATTCATTTCTCTGCCAATCAGCTCACTGCTGGCATCTCTTATGTCCTGGTGGAGATCAGGCATAAATTCCTCCCACATTTCCCTGGGATTATACCCAATCCAACCAGATATTTCATCATCTGACCAAAATCTTGATTCAACATACCCATTTTCTACTAAATTCTCATATGCCTTCCTGAAGGCAGGAGCATATATTGCCATACTATTGTGAATTGTTCCATCATAATCAAAAAATATGGTTTTTACATTATTGATTTTCAAAGGCTGAATAACCCCCTTTAAATCTGCTTCATTAAATTGGCCATTTCAATTGCTGTCATAGCAGCATCATATCCCTTGTTTCCCGCCTTTGTCCCAGCTCTTTCAATTGCCTGCTCAATTGTATCAGTAGTTAATACCCCAAAAACAACTGGGACATTTGATTCAAGCGACACATGTGCAACTCCTTTTGTTACTTCGCTGGATACGTAGTCAAAGTGTGGAGTGGAACCTCTTATAACGGCTCCTAAAGTTATTACTCCATCATATCTTTCTGAATTGCTCATCTTTTTAGCGGCCAACGGAATTTCAAATGCACCTGGTACCCATGCTATTTCAATGTTTTCTTCCTCAACACCATGTCTTTTCAAAGCATCGATTGCTCCTCCCAGGAGTTTTGAACCTATGAATTCATTGAATCTACCAACAACTATTCCAAATTTTAAACCTTCTCCAATTAGATTTCCTTCGTAAGTTTTCATCTACTTATCCTCCTTGAATTTTAATATATGACCCATTTTATCTTTTTTAGTCCTCAAATAGTATCTATTGTTTTCATTGTGGTTCATCTGGATTTCCACCCTGTCCACAATCTCAATTCCATAGCCTGAAAGACCTCGTATTTTCTTTGGATTATTGGTCATAAGCTTGATCTTTTTTATACCCAGGTCTGCCAGTATTTGGGCTCCGATTCCGTATTCCCTAAGGTCCTCGCTGAATCCTAGAGCCAGATTTGCTTCCACTGTATCCATTCCCTGATCCTGAAGAGAATAAGCTCTGATTTTGTTTATCAGTCCTATTCCTCTCCCTTCCTGGCGCATATAAAGAAGGACTCCTCTTCCCTCTTCTTCAATCCTGTTCATAGCATGTGCAAGCTGTTCGCCACAGTCACATCTCAAAGATCCAAAGGTATCCCCTGTAAGACACTCCGAATGAACCCTTACAAGAACCGGTTCCCCATCTGAGACATCTCCTTTCACAAGGGCAACATGATGCTCTCCATTAAGGACATTCTCATATCCTACCAATTTGAACTTCCCGAATTTGGTTGGCAGTTCTGCTTCTGCTGCTCTTTTGATAAGGACTTCCTTGTGTCTTCTGTAGGATATCAGGTCAGCTATTGTAACAATCTTTAGATTGTGATCTCTGGCATATTCCATTAACTCCGGAACTCTTGCCATTGTTCCATCATCACTCATGATTTCACAAATCACTCCTGCAGGGTACAGTCCAGCGAGCTTAGCAAAATCAACAGCTGCCTCTGTGTGTCCTGCCCTTCTTAAAACTCCGCCCTCTTGGTACCTCAACGGAAAAATATGTCCTGGTCTTTTGAAATCATGGGCTGTGGAATTTTCCTCAAGAACCTTTTTTATTGTCAATGCTCTTTCGAATGCAGATATTCCAGTTGTTGTTTCCAAAGCGTCTATTGACACGGTAAATGCAGTCTGATGTGTATCCGTATTTCTGTCAACCATATATGCTATGCTAAGCTCTTCTAGTCTCTCTCCTGTTACAGGCATGCAGATTAGTCCTCGGCCATGTTTGGTCATAAAGTTTATTGCCTCTGGAGTCACCTTTTCAGCTGCCATTAGAAGATCTCCCTCGTTTTCTCTATCCTCGTCATCTACAACTACAATCATTTTCCCTTCTCTTATATCCTCTATCGCTTCCTCAATTGTATTGAAAGTTGCCATTTTATCTTCTCCTTTACACAAATCCGTTTCTTTGAAGAAACTCCATGTCTATTTTACTTTCTCCGGAATCATTCTTCCCGTAAACCATAAGCTTTTCAATGTACTTTCCTACTAGATCGCACTCCAGGTTCACTACATCACCCACTTTTTTTTGAAGAAGTGTAGTGTACTCCTTTGTATGTGGAATGATGGAAACCTGGAAGTTATTATCATCAACATATGCCACTGTAAGACTTATCCCATCTATAGCTATTGATCCTTTGGATATTATATATCTCAATAAATTTCTATCTGCTGATACAGTTATCCAGATTGCATTGTCCTCTTTCTTCAGATCAATTATTTTCCCAATGCCATCAATATGCCCACTTACAATATGGCCTCCCAATCTGTCACTTGCCTTTAAAGACCTCTCCAGATTTACTTCCATTCCAGGTGATAAAAGACCCAGGTTGCTTCTTCTTATGGTTTCAGCCATTACATCCACAGTAAAATTGCTCTTTGAAAAATTTGTCACTGTTAAACATACACCATTTGTGGATATGCTATCCCCAAGCTTTACATCTTCAAGCACCTTGGTGGCATCAATACTTATTCTTGCTGCTTTCTCGCTTTTTGTAATAGCCCTCACTGTACCAATTTCTTCTATAATTCCTGTAAACAACTTAATCATCTCCCAACTGGATATCCTGAAACTAAAATATCTTTCCCAATTATGCGCGTGTCCATCCTTTCAATATTAATGGCATCCTTCATAAGACTAATTCCTTTTCCTCCCAAAGGTGTTTTGGACTCCTCTCCACCTATAAGCTTAGGTGCTATGAAAAACATGACCTTATCAAGCAATCCATCCTCCAGAAATGAATATCCTATGGTACCTCCACCTTCAACCAATATGCTGTCAATACCCATTCCACCTAATCTTTTAATTGCAAATGGGATATCCACCCTTCCTTCCTTGATTGGAGATTTCATTATTTCTAACCCTTCAGCAGTTAGTTTTTCAAGCTTCTCCTTCGGCGCAAGCTCCGTAGTTACAATTAAAGTTCTAACTTCTCCAGCTGTTCTTACTATATTTGAGTCAATTGGAATTTTTGCCTTGGTATCAACTATTATCCGGAGGGGATCCTTTGTCTCCATACCTTCAAGTCTAGTTGTAAGCATCGGATCATCTGCTAGTACAGTCCCTAATCCCACAAGAATTCCTGACACTCTTTGCCTTATCCTGTGTACATACTCCCTTGATTCTTCGCCACTTACCCATCTGGAATCTCCTGTATAGGTTGCAATCTTTCCATCCAGAGTCATTGCAGACTTGAATATGCAAAAAGGTATTTTAGTGGTTATATATTTGGTGAAGACTTCATTCTGTACTCTACATCTATCCTCAAGCAGCCCTGTTTCAACCTCAATTCCGCTGTCCTTGAGAGTCTTAACTCCTCTGCCTGATACCAATGGATTTGGGTCTACCATTCCGATTACTACTTTTTTGATGCCTCTTTTTATTATGGCATCTACACATGGGGGAGTCTTTCCATAATGCGAACATGGTTCAAGAGTTACATACATTGTTGCTCCTTCAACATTTTCCTTTGCATTCTGGAATGCATTTACTTCTGCATGTGGTCCTCCATAGTGTTTATGATACCCTTCTCCAATTATCCTCTCATCCTTTACAATAACCGCTCCTACAAGAGGATTTGGATTAGTAAAGCCTGAGCCCCTTTCGGCCAATTCCAATGCGTATTCCATGTATTTATTGTCCATAAGACCTCCTTGAATATCAAAAAGCCCTGATTAAAAATCAGGGCTTTGAAAATCCAAAAAAACTTTGAATAATGAATAATCCTCTTTCATCCAGACTTTACTGTCGGCTTCGGAATTTAACCGAATCAACCTTACGGCTCGCGGGCTTTACCGCCGGTAGGGAATCTCACCCTGCCCTGAAGATTTAATATTAAGTTTGAAAAAATTGTATCACTGCTATGGAAGTTTGTCAATTTAAATACTGCTTTATCTGATTACAATAGGCAACTCCTCCTAGGTTGTGCCTTTTCTGCAGAGAAGAACCTTGTTCCGAATCCAAATGATAAAGCCTATAATAAACTAAATGTTATCCTGTCAAAACTCCACTGAAAAATCTCAGTGTCTATAGGATAAGTCTCTTCTCTTTCCTGTTTGTGAAGGACGATATTTCATTAAAACCCAAGGATTTCAGCTGATTCATTCCCTCAACAATCCCTGCATAATAATGGTCATTGAAATGGGCATCTGAGCCCAGGGTTATTATCCTTCCGCCTAAATCATAATATCTCTTCAATACCTCTTCCTTTGGAAATGATACGCCAAGAGGCCCTCTCAGACCTGATGTGTTAAGCTCAAGTCCCTTTTTCTTTTGGATCAATTCTTCCAGTATAGAGTCTATTATATCCTCAAAGACCTTGTATTCGTAAAATTTATCCTCAAATGGTCCATACCGTATGATGTAATCCAAATGCCCCACCACATCGAAATTGCTAAAGTCTTGGACCATCTCCTTTACAATCTCAAAATATCTCATATACGCTTCATTTTGATTTCTATTGTGGAAAAAATCCCCCAGATAGAAATCCTTTCCATCTCCGTAATGTATTGAGGCAATGACGAAGTCAAATGGATATTCCGCCAAAAATTCATCAATTTCACTTTTATGGCTTCTTTCATATCCAATTTCTACTCCTATCTGTATTGGAATGTCATACTCCTCCTGCAGAAGCTTCATTCTACTGAAATATTCTCCATAATCAATATGCTTCATGAAAAGCTCATCGGTTGTTCCAATGTCTATATGATCTGTAAACATGACAAAATCGAGTCCCAACGCTTTGGCTTCAATCAGATATGCTTTGATATCCGCCTCGCTGTCTGGTGAATAACTTGTGTGTACATGGTGGTCTGTATATATCAAAGCACATTCCTCCCTCTATTTCATTCGTTTATCCAATTCTTTATATATATCATCCAGGGTTACCCCTTCGTTTACCAGCAGCACCAGCAGGTGATAGATCAAATCGCTGGATTCATAGATAAGCTCTTCCCTATTGTTTTTAGCTCCTATAATTACCTCTGCTGACTCCTCACCGATTTTTTTGAGTATCTTATCTATTCCCTTCTCAAAAAGATAGTTTGTATAGGAGTCTTCCTTTGGATTGATTTTTCTGTCCAAAATCACCTTATATAGTTCCGGTAGAGTGTCGCTGGCATTTTTTGCTCCCAACACCTCATTGAAAAAGCAGGAATAACTTCCTGTATGGCAGGCAACGCCCACCTGATTAACCTTAAGGAGTATGGTGTCTCCGTCACAGTCGTAATAAAATCCTTTAACCTCCTGAAAATTACCGGATGTTTCTCCCTTTTTCCAAAGGCTCTCCCTTGAACGGGAATAGTAATGAGCAATCCTGCTTTCCAGAGTCAGCCTTACTGCTTCCTCATTCATATAGGCAAGCATCAGAACTTCTCCAGTGGATATATCCTGAGCAATTGCTGGAACCAATCCGTCCTTGTTGTATTTGATATCCATCATAATCGAACCTCAATTCCTTTTGACTTCAGGTATTCTTTTAATTCTTTGATTTCAATCTCCTTGTAGTGGAATACACTGGCCGCTAAAACTCCATCAACATCGGCTTCAATAACGGCTTTGGCAAAATCCTCAAGCTTGCCTGCTCCACCAGATGCAATTACCGGCACCCCGACTCTGGAGGTGATTGCCTTTAAGAGATCCAGATCATAACCTTCCTTCATTCCATCTGCATCAATGCTATTTACAACCAATTCCCCGGCACCAAGTCGAACTCCTTCCATTGCCCACTCCAATGCGTCCAACCCGGTATCGACTCTTCCACCGTTTACATACACTCTCCATTTACCTGGATCCACTTTTTTTACATCCATTGACAGCACCACACATTGAGCCCCGTATTTCAATGATGCCAATGTGATAAGCTCAGGAGTCTTTACAGCAGCTGAATTTACAGATACCTTGTCAGCACCTTTTCTTAGAATTTCAGTGAAATCCTCTATGCTGTTGACTCCCCCCCCCACACAAAATGGGATGTTTATTTTGGAAGCCACCTTTTCAATAAATTCCAGGGATATCTTTCTAGCTTCGTTGGTAGCAGTAATATCGTAGAATACCAGTTCATCTGCCCCAGACTCGGAATAATATTCTCCCAAAACCTCTGGATCCTCAACATCTACAATATCTTGAAATTTCTTGCCCTTGACCACTCTACCGTCCCTGACATCCAAGCATGGAATAATTCTTCTTGTCAACAATTCAAAACCTCCTCCAACTTCAAATTCCCATTATATAGGGCCTTCCCAATAATCGCGCCATAAAGTCCCATTTCCTTAAGCTTCTTTATATCCTCCAAGGTTGTAATACCACCGGATGCAATTACCTCAAGGGAGACAGCCTTCAGCAATTCCTCATACATCTTGAAATTAGGTCCGCTTAGCATTCCATCCTTTTCAATGTCAGTGTACACTATTCTCTTTAATCCGAAGGACTCCAGCTCCTTTATGAAAACCAGAGCCTTTGTACTTGATACATCTTCCCAACCGTCTGTTGCAATCATTCCCTTGATTGCATCTATGGAAACCACTATTTTTTCTCCATACATTTTTAGCATTTCCTTGATCCAGGGTTTATTCTTTAGAGCTGCTGTGCCGATTATAACCTGAGCAACTCCCAAATCCAAAAAAGTCTCTACACCTTGAGTATCTCTAATCCCTCCCCCCAGCTGGACAGGGATGTGGACATTTTTAAGGATTCTTTTCACAACAGGTTCATTGACCCTTTCCCCATTTCTTGCTCCGTCAAGATCCACCAGATGCAGAATGCTTGCCCCCTTGGCTTCCCAGCCCTTGGCAACTTTTACCGGGTCGGCCTCATATACAGTCATCCTATCATAGGATCCCTGAGTCAAGCGTACACAGGATTGGTCCTTCATATCTATTGCCGGATAAATTATCATAATATAATCTCCCCCAGAGCTTTAAGTAGAAGGGCTCCTACCTCTGAGCTTTTTTCCGGATGAAATTGAAATCCTATGATATTCCCTTTTCTAACTATAGCGGGTATTTTCTCACCGTATTCAGTGTAGGCAAGAATTTCATCTCCATTGGATTTGGCATAGTATGAGTGAACAAAGTAAACGAAGTCTCCTGTGGATGTATATTTGGTCAAAGGATCCTCTTTTTCAACGGTTAGGTTGTTCCACCCCATATGTGGAATTTTGGGCATTTCCTCAAGCTTTACAATCTCTCCTGGAATCAGCCCCAGTCCCTTGTATTCTCCGTTTTCATAGCTTTTTTCATACAACAGCTGCATTCCCAGGCAAATACCTATTATGTAGGCACCTTCCTTGCTTCTTTTCCTTAGCAGCTCAGCAAGGCCGCTATCCCATAATGCATTTGAAGCATCTCTGAATGCTCCTACACCTGGTAGAAATATGGCAGTTGCACTGGCTATCTCTTCCGGGTCATTGCTGATTTTTGCTATGATTCCCTGTCCTTCCAAGGCAGTTTGGAGACTCCTTAAGTTTCCAAGCCCATAATCTAAAATTATAATCATTACAGAACCCCCTTTGTGCTCAATACCTCATTGCCAATAATCCTTATAGACTCCTTCAATGATCTGCCCAATCCCTTGAATACTGCCTCAATCTTGTGATGATCATTTTCCCCTCTCATCAGATCGATATGAAGTGTCAATCCGGAAGAAAATGCAAATGCCTTGAAAAATTCCTTGAAATCCTCTGTATTCATAGTTCCAAGTCTATTGCTGTTGAAGCTTAAATTCTCAACTAAAAATGGACGGTTTGAGATATCAATTGCAACCAATGCCAAGCTTTCATCCATGGGCGTGATGGTTGAAGAGAATCGCTGGATTCCCTTCTTATCTCCCAGAGCTTCCTTTAAGGCTTCTCCTAAAGCCAATCCAATATCCTCAACAGTGTGATGGCTGTCAACATGGAGGTCTCCTTCACACAAAAGCTTCAAGTCAAAGCCAGCATAGAAGAACATTGCTTTTAGCATGTGATCAAAAAATCCTATTCCTGTTTGAATATCGATATCTCCAGAACCCTCAATCCTCATTAAACTTATTTGAATCCTAGTCTCCAACGTATTTCTACTTAGACTTGCTTCTCTCATTTTCTACCTCCTCAATAGCTTTTAGTACCGCGTCATTTTCCACTGGAGTTCCAATTGTCAATCTATAAAAACCTTCCAGCTCCCCACCAAAGCTTCTGATCAATATACCCTTCTCAGCCAGGGAATTTCCCAAATCCTTCTTCCCAGGGAAAAACAAAAAGTTCGCCTGAGAGTCGAGAGGTTTATATCCCATTTTCTCCAATTCATTTTTCATCCTACATCTTTCCGATTTTATCATTTCTATATTTGTCCTGGTGGTACTTTCATCCTTCAAAGCCTCTATTCCAACACTTTGAGTGAGAACATTCACATTATATGGTGATCTTACTCTGTTGATATAACCAATTATCTCCTCATGCCCTATCATATAACCCAGTCTGATTCCAGCTAAAGCCATACCCTTTGAGAAGGTCCTCAGTACAACCAAATTCTTGAATTCTCCTGTATCATCTCCTGCAGGATAATCCGAAAACTCGATATATGCCTCATCAAGCACCACCATGGCATCAACAGAGCTTATGATTTTACGTATATTCTCCTTTGGAATCAAGGATCCCGTTGGATTGTTCGGATTGCATAAAATGACAAGCTTTGCATTTTTCTCACCTGCAAATTTAATAAACCCGTCTACATCAAGGCTTTCCATTCCCTCCAGAGGATACTCCTCATAGCGCCCTTTATGAATTATGGTAAAAATTTTGTACATGCTGAATGTTGGAGAAATACTCACGACCGTTTCGCCAGCTTCCAAATATGCCTTCATCATCAATTCAATCAATTCACTGGATCCATTTCCTATAAGCAGCTCCTGTGGGCTTTTATGGAGGTTTTTTGCCAGTTTTTCCCTCAGTTCATCGCTTCGATCCAGGGGATAACGGTTAAGGCCATCCATCCAATCTACTCCTTCATTGGCATCCAGCTTAACCTTGTACTCCATTTCATTGACTCTATATGCCTTGAGATTTTTAATCTCTTCCCTTAAATACTTATACATCCTGACCCTCCATTCTCACCCTGATGGAATTTGCATGTCCTGTCAAAGCTTCATCTGTAGCCAGAGTAATTATATCTCCTGCTGCCCCTTTCAAAGCCTCCTTTGAATAGTACAGCAAAGAGGTCTTCTTGTAGAAGTCATCCACACCCAGGGCTGAAGAAAATCTTGCCGTTCTAGAGGTTGGAAGTGTATGGTTCGGTCCAGCATAATAATCTCCCACAGGTTCTGGTGTATATTCCCCAAGAAATATCGCACCTGCATTCCGGATTCTTTTGTAGTCCTCAAAGGGGTTGGTTGTCAATATCTCCAAGTGCTCTGGAGCGAGTCTGTTGGCTATCAAGAAGCTTTCATCCTTATTTTTGGTGATGATTATTGCTCCGTAATTTGTCAGGGAGCTTTCTGCTATCTTGCTCCTCTCGAGCGTCTCCAGCTGTATTGAAATTTCTTCCTGAATCCTGTTAGCCAAATTATCAGAGTCTGTGACAACGATGCTTGCAGCTCTTTCATCATGCTCTGCCTGGGCTATTAGGTCCGCAGCGATAAATCTGGCATTTGCATTTTTATCTGCCAAAATAACCACTTCACTTGGTCCTGCAATCATATCTATTCCAACGATTCCCGAGACCTTGCGTTTAGCCATTGCTACATATATATTCCCAGGTCCCACAATCTTATCAACCTTAGATATGGTTTCAGTGCCGTAACAAAGAGCTCCCACTGCCTGGGCACCACCAATCTTATGGATTTCAGACACTCCCAGGAGGTCTGCTGCCACCAAAACTGAATCCCGTATATTTCCTTCCTCGTCTGCCGGCGTTACCATTACTATTTCTTCGACCCCTGCCAAATTCGCTGGAATAACATTCATCATAACCGTTGAAGGGTATGACGCAGTCCCACCTGGGATATATATGCCAACTCTTTCAATGGGGCTTATTAATTGACCAAGGATGATTCCAGGATATTCTTGAATAGTGTATCCTTTTTTTATCTGCTTTTCGTGGAATTTTGTTATATTTTCAATGGCATTCTCGATTGCTTTTTTCAAGCCATCATCAATACTGCTTTTGGCCCTGTCAATTTCTTCCCTTGTTACCTTTAGCTGGCTCAATCTGTGTCCATCATACATTTGTGTGAATTCCAGGACAGCCTCATCTCCACGAAGCCTTATATCTTCCAATATATCATCCACTCTTTGGAGTACTTCCTTTGAATCCATCTGGGTACGGGTCAATATTTTCTCCAAACTCTCAATTTCACTTATCCCGTTGATTTTCTGGATCATCTACTCACCTCCCAGTATCTTCTCAATTTTTTGTATGGTCTCATATTTGAATCTATAGCTTACCTTGTTTACAATAAGGCGTGCGCTTATGGGGTCAAGCTCTTCCAAAATCTCCAGCCCATTGTCCCTTAATGTGTTTCCCGTCTCCACTATATCAACTATTACATCACTTAAACCTATCAAGGGAGCCAGCTCTACGGAGCCATTCAATTTAATGATTTCTATTCTCTGATCCCGATTTTCAAAAACTGATTGAACATACTGAGGATACTTGGATGCAATCCTCAATACATCATTTTTTTTCACTGAATACAAATTCTTGAAGCCAGCTATGACAAATCTGCATCTCCCATAGTTAAGGTCCATGATTTCATAGATATCCTTGTTCTCCTCAAGTATTATATCCTTGCCTACAATGCCCATGTCCACCACGCCCTTTTCCACGTATGTGACTACATCCGCAGGCTTTACGAAAATATATGTGGTTTTTTCCTTGGAATCCTTGAAAACCAGCTTCCTTGAATCCTCTTCACGAACAATTTCCATGTCCGTATTCGTAAAAAGCTCCAGTCCCTTTTCCCCCAATCTTCCCTTGGCTATGGCTATAGTAACATTATCCATTATTTCTCCCCCTTGTTTCTGATTCGTGTAACCAGGTCCATGTCAATCATAAACCCTATTGCAGGAACCCGAATCCCAAACTCCTCAGTCAATCTATCATAACGGCCACCGCTTAGAATTTTATTGGGTATGCTCTGGCAATAACCCTTGAAAACAATTCCATCGTAATAATCCAGATCAGGCAACATTGACAGGTCAAATTTTATTCCCTTTGCCATTTGATTATCTATAAAAAATTCACTGAGATTCTCAAGTTCATCCAAGGCTTCCTTCATTTCATGATTCAGCCCGTGCGAGTAGGCCATCTTGATTACCTCTTCCATATTCCCCTGCATATCCAATACACAATCCAATATGGTTCCTTCAATTTCCATATCTTTAAGCTTCCGCCGAAGGCTATACCTATTCTTTTTGCTTATAAGTTCACGAATTTCAGTCTCATCAGAAGGATTCATGGCTATTTCCCTGAAAAAGCCATCCAGGTATTTGCTTGAGCCCAATTCCAGAATAAACGGCTCTCCAAGAGTTCCCATAAGAGCTGTAGCCATTTCAACAATTTCCTGATCTGCCATTAAAATATCCTCCCCCAGGGATTCAATTCCCATCTGGTAGTTTTCAAGAATCTTCCCACCTGGTTTGTTGAGATATATCTTTGAATTGTAATATACTTTAAGAGGTGGCTCCCCATCCCATTTTGAGAATATCTCCCCCAAAATATTGGTGGTTATGTCAGGCCTTAAAATAAATATTCTGGAGTTTCCACTAAGTACCTTAACTGTTTTTGATGAGTCCTGTCTGAAATTTGAACGGACATACTCGTCGTATTTCTGGAAAATCCTAGGCTCTATAAGAGAAAATCCCTTGTCCTCAAAATATCCTTCGATTTCCCGTTCAATGCCTTTTTTTAACTTAGTTACTGCCAACTCTTCTGAAATAGTCGTAAATCTCATGACACCCTCCCCTTTTCTATCAAAAAACTAAAAAACCATATAGGCAGGCTATATGGTTAAAATACAAATCCCATCATAGATCCTTGCCCGTGTTTTAGAACAGCTAAACAAGAGCATGCATCTATGAACTGTTATAAGCTCATGATTACAAACTCTTTGGTCTATGATGATGTAGTTTTTCATTTGCTATTGGATTGATTCTCATATCTTCACCCTCAAGTCAATTCTTACTGTGTTAAATTATAACATTATCACAATAGATTGACAAGGGTTTTAATAAATTATGTGCTCACCATTTATTGCATCCTCAATATGATTGATGAAAATTTCTTTTATTTTCGGATTGTCTCCCAATCCCTCGAGTTTTAAATTAACTGAAAAACCTTCTTCAAGAAATATTGACTTCCAAGAATGATTATCATTAGATGCAATATCCTTCAAGCAATGGTTCCCTGATACTATCATCAAAGGAATAAGTGTAACCTCGCTCACTTTGTCGCTTTTTAGGTCATATATAACATCCCCAATTGAAGGATAACTCTTTAATGTCCCCAGATAAACATTGTTAATTCCTTTTCGCAAGAATTTTGAAGCTAAACATGCATACGATGCATTGGATGGATGGGTTGTTCCATGACCTACCAATATGATGGTTTCTTTCTCAGGAATTCCGCCACTTATTGCATCCACTGCTAATGAGTAATCGTCTGGAACTTTATTGCCATCGCCCATAAAATGTAGAAGACCTCTTCCCAATTCTATCTTCTTAAATAAATTCCTTCTTCTGTAACCTGAAATTGTTCTTACCAATTGATGAAATTCCTCTCCTGGAATAATGTGTAATGATTGTATCAATACCTCTTCATATCCTTCCTTGTACAATCTATGAATAGCTTGTTCAGGTGAATCAATAATTATACCTTGCTTTTCTCGGAGTGCCTTCAGGATATGGGGAGAAGTAAAAGCTTGAACCACATCATAATCTGGAAACTTGTCAGTGACAGTTCTTCTAATCCCTTCCAAGGTTTTTTCAATTGCATTAATATTTGCTGTCCCAACGCTTGCCAATAGTATAGCTTTTTTTTTCGACCCCAAATCCCACTCCTCCTAAATTTTTGGTTAAAAGCCTCTCATCGCCTCTAAAAACCTATGGATTTCATCATTATGGTGTCTTACAGATAGAAACATTGCTTCAAATTGTGATGGTGCAAGATTGATTCCATTCTTCATCATATGTGTGAAAAACCTTGCGTACATTTGGGTATCCGATTTACCCGCATCCTCATAGTTGTTTACCGAATCAAGTTCTGTAAAGAAAGACGTCATCATAGATCCTCTTCTGTTAATAACCATCGGGATTCCCTTTTCATTGGCTATCTTCAATATTTCATCCTGCAATACCTTTCCCATTTCATCCAATTGCTCATAGAATCTGGGATTACTATGAAGCTTTTCAAGAGTTGCATAACCCGCAGCCATAACTATGGGATTTCCGGACATGGTACCTGCCTGGTAGACTGGTCCAAGTGGGGATAAGTGCTGGAAGATATCTCTTCTACCTCCATATGCGCCGCTGGGCAAACCTCCTCCCATTATTTTTGCATAAGTCACTATATCTGGATTAATATTATAAATACTTTGTGCTCCCTTATATGCAACTCTGAATCCTGACATAACCTCGTCAAAGATTAGCAGACTCCCATATTGGTCGCATAATCCACGTAGTCTTGAGAGAAACTCCTTCTGAGCGGGAATAACCCCCATATTACCTGCAACCGGTTCTATTATAACCCCAGCTATCTCTTCCCCATACCTCCTGAAAATCTCTTCAATGTTATCAATATCGTTATAATTACCTATAATTGTATTCCTGATGCTTGCTTCTGGTACTCCAGCAGATCCTGGTATCCCCGCAGTCATAACCCCTGATCCCGCACTCACTAAAAAACTCTCAAAATGACCATGATAGCATCCCGCAAATTTCACTATTTTATCCCTTCCTGTATACCCCCTTGCAAGCTTTACAGCACTCATTGTTGCCTCAGTTCCCGAATTTACCATTCTTATCATATCTACATTGTCAACTGTTGTGCAAATATGCCGCGCCAATCTGAGTTCAATCTCTGTCGGTGCTCCGAATGCAATAGCATTTTCACTTGTCTTCTTAATTGCTGCGACAACATCTTCGTCATTGTGCCCTAATATCATCGGACCCCAAGCGCATACAAAATCAAGGTATTTATTTCCTTCCTCATCAAATATGTATGCACCATCGCCCTTTGCAATTATTGGTGGATCAATATCAACGTCTTTGAATGCTCGTACAGGGCTATTAACTCCTCCTGGCATATACTTCTGCGATTCCTGGAAAATACTCTTGTTTCTCATCTTCTACCTCCTATCGATTTCATCAAGCCAACTGCAGGCATCCAAGGCAAAATAAGTTATTATAATATCCGCTCCTGCTCTTTTGATTGAAAAAAGTATTTCAAGTGCAACTGATTTTTCATCGATATATCCCTTCTCTGCTGCAGCCTTTACCATTGAATATTCTCCACTTACATTATATGCAGCTACCGGATAATTGAATGTATCCTTTGCCCTCCTGATAACATCCAGATAGGATAATGCAGGCTTGACTATAATAATATCCGCACCTTCATTTATGTCATCCTCGATTTCAAGCATGGCCTCATTTGAGTTGGCATAGTCCATCTGATAGCTTTTTCTGTCCCCGAATTTAGGAGACGAGTCTGCTGCTTCTCTGAAAGGTCCATAAAAAGCGGAGGAATACTTTGCACTATAAGACATTATAGGTATTTGGATGTAGCCGTTCTCATCAAGAACTTTTCTTATCTTCCATACTCTACCATCCATCATATCAGAAGGAGCCACCATGTCTGCACCGCTATTTACATGTGAAAGTGCTATTTTTGCAAGATAATCCAGCGTTTTGTCATTGTCCACCCCTGCATCACTTAATACTCCACAATGTCCATGGCTAGTGTATTCACACATACAGACATCAGTTATTACATACATCTCTGGAGATATGCTTTTTATTTCACGGATGGCTCTTTGTATAATTCCATCATCAATAAAAGCTGATGTTCCAATCTCATCCTTGAAACCGGGTATGCCAAAAAGCAACAATCCTCTGATCCCGCTTCTTTCAACCTTGTCTACGATTTCATGAAGTCTGTCCAACGACCAGTGGAAGTTTCCAGGCATAGATGGTATCTCTTTTTTTATGTCATTTCCTTCTACTATAAATATTGGATATATGAAATCCTTTGGAGTCAATACTGTTTCACTGACCATATCCCTTATGGCTTGATTATTTCTGAGCCTTCTATGTCTTCTGAACATTTCTAACCTCCCTTAATTTATTGATCAGACCATCGACTGAATACTCCTCGGCAACCACGCAATCGATTCCGTTTTTTATTAGTTCCTTTTCTGTAATAGGACCAATGGCAACACATGATTTCTCCCTTATTGATTTTATTCCGACCATCTCAATAAGGTTTCTTACGGTTGAGGGGCTTGTGAAGGTAACTGTATTACAGCTATTAAAATGCTCCACATTTCTCATTTCTCCCTTTACTATGTCGTAGATATGAACCTCATCCACCTGGCAACCTATCCCTTCCAGGGCATCAATTATATATCTTCTTCCCAGTCTGGAACGTGGTATCAAAATCTTGTCTCCTTGATTTACTTTCGTTCTAAGACTGTTGAATAATTCCTCTGCAACAAACTCATTACTGACAATATCAGGAACTATTCCATTTTCTCTCAATTCATTTTCAGTGGCCGTTCCAATTGCAGCAAAACTACCCTTGATATTCCTTATATCAATACCTTGCTCCTTTAGATACTTGAAAAATATTCTTACTCCATTGACACTAGTCAAGATTATGTAATTGTAGTCTTTTAATGTGTCCAGATATCCTTCTAGGTTACTCTCAGTGGATCTTATTTCAATGGCATTTATCTCAAGGACCTCAGCACCCAGATCTAATAATTTTTCAGACATTATTTTCGCCTGCTGGGAACTTCTTGTAATGCAGATATTCATTCCAGCTAACGGCTTATACTTCATCCAGTCAAGGCTTTCTTGTAGCTGGACAACTTTTCCTACCACCGTTATGCAAGGTGATGTAATGCCTGCGGATTGGACCTTGGTGTATATATTCTCAAGATTTCCAACTACAGTCTTTTGTGCAGCAGTCGTTCCTTTCATGATAACTGCACAAGGGGTTGATCTATCCAAACCGTTTGTTATAAGATTTTCAGTGATATTTCCAAGGTTCTCCAGCCCCATCAAAAATACAAGGGTTCCTTTATTTCTTGCAGCTGCTTCCCAATCAATATTAAGCTTGTCAGAGCTTTTTCCTGTATACACATGAAAACTCTGAGCCATGCCTCTTTGAGTAATTGGAATACCTGCATAGTTTAAAACAGCGATGGGTGAGGTTATTCCTGGTATTGTTTCAAATTCTATCCCTTCTTCCACAAGTCTAAGAGCTTCCTCACCGCCTCTTCCAAATACGTACGGATCTCCACCCTTGATCCTTCCCACCACATGACCGTTGGTTGCCAATGTTACAAGCATATCGTTGATTTCTTCCTGGGTTTTATAATGGGACCCAGGAGCTTTTCCACAGTAGTATATCTGACAATTCTCACTTAAGAATTTCAGAATATTGGGATTTGCCAGCCTGTCATACAATACAGCTGTACACTTGCCAAGTGCCTTTAGTGCCTTAAGTGTTAGTAATTCTTCATCTCCCGGACCTGCTCCTATAAGATATACTTTCCCCATAACAATCTCCTAACCTTTTAATATTTTTTGTGCCAGCTCTACTCCTAGCTGAAGATACTCCTCTTTAACACCTGATATGGTCTTTTTTGTCAATTTTCCAGCAACATCGAATATTCCAATGATTTTCATCTTTGTACCTTCAACAACCGCATAGGCTCCCATTGCAGAATGACAACCTCCTTGCAGCTCCTTCATAAAGCTTCTTTCTGCTTCTACGCATATTCTGGTCTCAAAATCATCTAGACTTCTGAATAACTGGATATCTTCTGATTCTTTAAATACCTCCACTCCCAATGCTCCCTGTCCTACCGCAGGTACAAACTCCTCGGGGTCCAGATACTCAGTTATAATTGATTCAAGCTTCATTCTCTTAACTCCTGCGGCTGCAAGAATTATTCCATCCAGGTTTTCCTTTTCAATCTTGGAAATTCTGGTCTGAATGTTCCCTCTTACAGGAACTACCATTATGTCCGGCCTTATCTCTTTCAATTGTGCAGCTCTTCTATTGCTGCTGGTTCCAATTATCGAACCCTTTCTGAGATTTCTTAAGGTTCTTCCTTCCCTGGATATAAGCACATCCCTTACATCCACCCTTTGAAGGATTGCTGAAATTTCAAAGGCATCATTTAATGCATATGGAACATCTTTCATACTATGTACCGCAGCATCTGCTCTTTTTTCAAGCAAAGCAATTTCAATATCTTTTGTGAACAAACCTTTACCGCCAATTTTTTCCAGGCTTATATCTAGAATCATATCTCCCTGTGTATCCATAAGATATTTCTCGGTTTGTACACCATGCCTTTCATAAATAAGTTCCATTATTATTTCAGTCTGCATTTGAGCCAATTTACTTTTTCTTGATGCTATTTTTAGTTTCAATATGCTTCCCTCCATAGAACATTTCAAGGATTGTATCACTTTTCCCTTTTTTGTAGAAAAAAAAGAAATCCTCGGTACACATGAACTTCATCATACTTTTATTATCCTTCCAGTTCTCTGATTTATTTCTTACTCCACATAGATAAATGGAAAAGTCATCATACGCTGCCAACATAGCTTTTATTTTTTTGCCTAGGAAAACCGACAAGCTAGGGTTCTTCCTCCTTGTTTGAATGCTAAACTGGAATTCCTCAGTTCCCGATTGATAAGGTACTCCGAAAATGCCATTGCTATAGTCACTGCAATCAAGATATAACTTGCAGCTTGATTCGCAATCATGGATTATTGACTGACCCAGATTCTTATTATCCACTGCTACAACAACAAGATGTTTGTTTTTAATGTGTTCCTTCTTGTAGGAGTCGAGGATAAGCTCTACTTTATACTCAACAGGAAGCGTATGAAATTCGTCCA
This sequence comes from Bacillota bacterium, assembly GCA_051744365.1. Taxonomy (GTDB): domain Bacteria; phylum Bacillota; class Clostridia; order Tissierellales; family Tissierellaceae; genus Gudongella. The sequence goes on along the minus strand of JBNJCX010000006.1, from coordinate 7,076 downwards.
TGAACTCTTTAGATACTACAGTCAGGTTGCATCCTCTCTCAGCAAAGGATTTTGACTTCAAAAATCCAGCTCTTCCTCCGCCAATCACCAACACATTTGTTTTCCCGGGAATCACAGATATAAACATGCTGTCTATTCCTGGGGACAGAATATCCTCTCCAAAATTCTCAAACATTCTTCTCCACTACCCTTCTGGTTTTCCTCTTTCAATACTTTAATGGCCCGGTTTACAAATGCCTTTGATGTGCTTTTAAGTAGCATTTGAACCAATTCCTCATCGTCTTTGCTGTCCTTTTTATGTTTATATGTTTCATACCTTTTTTTATATACTTCATCTCCATATTCCTGGATTTCTTTTATTTTAACGCATATTTCTCTTGAATCAATCCATTTCAAATATTCCTCTGTGTACTTTGCTGGGATATACTTATGTCTAAGAAGAATATTCTCTCTTTTCCTCCTATTGTCCCGATCCAAATTATCAATAATATCGATATCATATACTTTAACATTTTCAAGCAATTCCACATCATTATGAACATCCCTTGGTACTGCCAGATCAAAAATTAAATAATCCTTAGAAGGCAAGTCTTCCTTGTAGATGACATTATGAGGAGCTGATGTACAGCTTATTATGCAATCTACCTCTTGGTAGTATTTCTTTATTTCTCTGAAGTCTATAAACTTAAAATTTTCTCCTTGTTCTATGAAACTGGGCAGATTTCTTCTTGCAATGTATGCATAGCTTCCATCACCTGTGCCTATGTACTTTAAAGCCAGCTGACCCACTTCACCATATCCAATTATCATAAATCTAGATATTCCCTTTTCTTTAGCTATTTTTACCGCTATTGATGAAGATGATACAGGAATCTCATTCAGTCTGGATTTATGTTTAAACTCCTTTCCGCATGCAATTGCATTCTGGAACAATCTGTGGAGTTTTCCATTTAACAACCCTGAATCTTTTGCATTTTCAAATGCAATTCTTACTTGACCCAATATCTGGTCTTCTCCAAGAATTTTTGAATGGAAACCACATGCAACTTCCATTAGATGGTTTACTGCATCCTCCCCCTCAAACTGATAAGTGTAATCATTGTATAGAGTATCCCATCTAAGGGTATTAAAAACCTTTTCTATCAATTCTGACTTTCCCATTTCATTATTTATGTAAACTTCGGTCCTGTTGCATGTACTCAGGATGACAACCTCTTCAAATATGCTTTGAAGATTCACTAAGCTGTCTTTTAGTTGTCTTTGTGGAATGATAAACTTTTCTCTGATTTCAATTTCAATGGTTTCACCTATACCTAACATATGTATCAAGTTATCACCTCAATTCTATTAATATTTCAATAGGTCATTCACAATGGCAAAATATGTTTAAGTATTTCACAGACTATAAATAAGACTCGTTAAAATATTTCACGCTGGTTTTTTTTAATTCTTCCGTGCTATATAGAATCTCATATTCATATTCCCCAATCTTATCGATAATTTCGGACACAATCTTTTCACACTCATCAGTGTTTTCACAATGAATCATAGTATACGTATTATATGGCCATTCATCTGTTGCTTCTCTCTCGTAACAATGACTTAGCATTGGATATGAAATCATTATTTCAGCTGCTCCCTCAACCTTTTCAACCGGAATATTCCATACAACCATAGCGTTGGCATTATATCCTACTTTCCTGTGCCGAAGTATAGCTCCTACCCTTTTAAGAATTCCCTTATCCATAAATTCATGCAACTTCTCCATTAGTTTTTCTTCTGGAATCTGAATCTCCTTTGCCAGTTTCTTATATGGCTGCCTCTCCAAAGGAAAATCCTCTTGAAGCCTCTTGATAATTTCTTTATCCAGATTATTATTCATTACACTTTCCTCCAACATCAAATTTCACTTTTATCTTAAAAGATTTTAATGAATTAAGTTGCATAATATCCTCGATTTCTGTTTTATCCTTTATCTGTCTAATAATATTGCTTATCCTCTCCTCTGAAAATGCTGTTATTGTAAACCACATATTGAATTTATGGGTTCTAATATAGTTGTGGGTTACTTCAGTGAAACTATTCACTATTTCTGAAACCTCACTGATTTTATTCTCCGGAACTCTCATCGCGCACAAGGTACCAAAATATCCAAGCTTCTTGGAATCAAAAACTCCTCCAATCCGCCTTATGTATCCATCTCTTTTTAATTTACCTATCAAATCTATTACTTCATCTTCATCAATGCCCAAATCATGGGATATTTTTAAAAATGGTCTTGATTCCACAGGGAAATTATTTTGGAGAATATCAAGGAGTCTGACAGAAATATCGTCCATAAGCAGATGCACCTCTCTTTTTTTCATTTTCATATTATTTCATTTTTTGTATAAGTTCATAAACAAATACTATCTTTATTATTTCACCAGACCTATCTCACTGTCAGTCAAATAACATGCTGGATCTGATTCCCAGAAATCTCCATTTACAGATTCTCCGCGTGCTCTGAGGTTCCCGTTACATATTTCGAGCCATTTACACTGCGAGCACCTTCCATTCAATAATTCCTTTCGGTTTCTTAATCCATTCAAGATAGGATTATCTGTACTTTCCCATATCTCGCTGAATTTAGCTTCTCTTATATTGCCGAAGGTATGATGCTGAGTGAATTGATCTGGATGTACATCGCCCTTGAAGTCAACATTTGCAATTGCGATTCCTGATCTGTTGCCGCCATTCATCTGAAGCAGTTCCCAAACTCGGTCCTTCATTTCCGGATATTTTTCACTGGTTTTTATGTATAGATAGGGTGCATCTGCATGATTGTCAACAGTTAGTATCTCAACCTTGTCACCTAATTCGATTGTTTTCTTCATTATAAAATCAATAACTGCACGCTTTTCTTCATCTGTGAGATCCTCATCAATCATACAGTTGCCTCTACCTGAATACGCCAAGTGGTAAAAACAGACTCTTGGAATTTTTTCTTTCTTTATTAACTCAAATATATCTTCAAGCTGATCGTAATTGTGCCTGTTTATTGTAAACCTCAATCCGACTTTTTGACCTATTTCCAGGCAATTTCTTATTCCTGCCATAGCAAGATCAAAGCTGCCCTTCATTCCTCTAAAACTGTCATGCCTTTCCCCGATTCCATCTATGCTAATACCCACATAGCTTACCTGGTTTTCCTTAATTTTAGCTGCAACTTCTTTGTCTATTACTGTACCATTTGTGGAAATGGTAATTCTTATATTCTTACTCTTGGCATATTTAATTATTTCGAATATATCTTTTCTAAGTAATGGCTCCCCTCCAGAAATAAGAAGTACCGGAACCTTATATTCTGATAAATCATCAATAAATTCCTTTGCTTCTTCTGTCGTCAGCTCTTCTTTGAAGCTCTTATTCTCGGAATTAGCATAGCAATGTCTACAGGCGAGATTACACGTGTTGGTACAATTCCATACGACAACCGGACCACTCCCTGAGTTTACCCCATGTTTTGAACTGTTTGCGCCATGCACATAACGCAGCCTGTCACCATAATTCTCTGATGAGCATAATAATTTGGAAAACCCAATCATATGACCAATCCTTTCAATTATAATTATTACTAAAACATTTTAAATTTTTCTAAAACTTTGTACATAGTATCCCATATTTCGCAATTTCTTGTCAAGTGGACTAATGTCCAAAACAAGATGATTCCTCTATCAAAACTATTGCTAAATTTTTATCAATTTTCAACCAAAACCCTTGATTTATATTCATAGTGGTCTATAATAGAGTTTGTAGGCAGCAAAAAAAACGGCGATATTTTTTTGAAGATTCATGTTAATTATTTAACGAATAGAAAGGGAGTAGATTTATTTGAACAAAGGAATGAATTTTGATCTTAGCCCAAAACAGGCAATGATGCAAAAGCTGTTCAGGGAATTTGCAGAAAAAGAGGTTGAACCCATAGCAGCAGATATCGACGAGGAAGAGCGATTCCCCGAAGAAACTGTAAATAAGATGAGCGAAATAGGTATGATGGGAATACCCTTTGAAAGCAAGTACGGTGGTTCTGATGGAGATAATCTATCATATATACTTGCTGTTGAGGAACTGTCAAAGGTTTGTGGTACAACAGGAGTTATTCTGTCAGCACATACCTCTCTGGCTTGTAATCCAATTTATACATACGGTACAGAAGAGCAGAGACAAAAGTATCTTATACCACTTGCGAGTGGCGAAAAGCTCGGAGCATTCGGACTTACTGAACCAAATGCAGGAACAGATGCAGCGACACAGCAAACTGTAGCTGTAAATGAAGGGGACTACTACAGAATAAATGGCACAAAAATATTTATTACAAACGGTGGCTATGCGGATACATATGTAGTTTTTGCCATGACTGACAAATCAAAGGGCAACAGAGGAATTTCAGCATTTATCCTGGATAAGCACATGGAAGGCTTCTCAATCGGAAAGACCGAACACAAGCTTGGAATAAAGGGAAGTTCAACAACAGAGCTGATTTTTAAGGATATATTGGTTCCAAAGGAAAATCTTCTTGGCCCCGAGGGCAAGGGGTTTATGATAGCCATGTCAACACTAGACGGCGGCAGAATCGGTATTGCTGCCCAGGCTCTTGGAATAGCGCAGGGGTCACTTGACCAGGCAGTTAAGTATACAAAGGAAAGAAAGCAGTTCGGCAAGCCAATTGCTGCATTCCAGAGCACCCAATTTACAATAGCTGATCTTCAGACAAAAATCGATGCAGCGAGACTTCTTGTATACAGAGCTGCATATACGAAGGATATGAACAGAAACTACAGCTCCGAGGCTGCAATGGCCAAGCTGTTCGCATCGGAGGTTGCCATGGAGGTTACCACAAAGTCAATCCAGCTCCACGGTGGCTATGGATACACAAGAGATTACCCGGTTGAGAGAATGTTCAGAGATGCAAAGATCACTGAAATCTACGAGGGTACATCTGAAGTCCAGAGAATGGTTATTGCAAGCAAAATCTTAAGATAACGGAGGTGTGTTATGAATATATTGATATTGTTGAAGCAGGTTCCTGATACAACGGAAATGAAAATAGACAAGGAAAAAGGTACCCTAATCAGAGAAGGAGTTCCTACAATTACAAATCCTGATGACTTGGCGGGAATGGAAGTTGCACTGCAGCTTAAGGATAAATACGGCGCCAAGGTAACTGCAATTACAATGGGTCCTCCCCAGGCAGAGAACATGCTCAGGGAACTTTATGCCATGGGAGCCGATGATGCAGTCCTCTTAAGTGACAGGAAGTTTTCAGGTGCAGATACTTGGGCTACATCAAATACCCTGGCTGCATATATAAAGACTCTTGACTACGATCTGATAATTGCCGGAAGACAGGCAATTGACGGAGATACAGCTCAGGTTGGGCCACAGACTGCTGAAAAGCTTGGTCTACCCCAGATATCCTATGTTGATAAGGTAATGGATTTTTCCAAGGATAAGATCGTTGTAAAAAAAGCTCTTGAAAGCAGCTACGAGGTTCTTGAATGCTCACTGCCTTGTGTAATAACAACATTAAGTACAATTGCAAAACCAAGGTATATGCATGTAAAAGGGATCTCCCATGCTTTTGAAAAAGATGTAACTCTAAAGGGTTTTGATGATCTGGATATTGATCCAACGATAATAGGTCTTAAGGGTTCGCCTACAAAGGTCAAGAAGACCTTTACCAAGGAAGTCCATTCAAATTCAGATATATTACACCTGGATGGAAAGTCTTCTGCTAGGAAGGTCGCTGAAATACTTATGGATATGAACTTTATTGGGAAATAAGGAGGGATTGAATATGAATATAGCTGAATACAAAGATATATACGTCTTCTGCGAGGAGCGGGAAAACAAGGTACATGATTCATCCCTCGAACTTCTTGGAGAGGCAGTAAGACTAGTTAACGACAGACCTTCACTTGACTACAAGGTAATTGGCATAGTAATTGGAGATCATTCAGATGAGCTGGCCCAGATGGCAGGTCACTACGGCGCAGACAAGGTAATCTTCCTGCACAACGAAAAATTGAAGCACTACAGCACCGAAATATATACTGAGCTATTTATGGATGTAATAAAAAATGACAAGCCAGATATAATCCTTATACCGGCAACTGTACTGGGAAGAGACCTTGCGCCAAGAATTGCTGCAAGATGTGACACAGGACTCACTGCTGATGCTACCAAGCTTGATTTTGATCCTGAAAACGAGGAATCTCCATTGCTTTATGTAACAAGACCTGCATTTGGAGGAAATCTTTTCGGGACCATAATCAATGAAACGAAAAGACCTCAAATGACGACAATCAGACCGGGTGTGATGGAGCCTGTACACAAGGATGAAACTAGAAAGTTTGAAATGGACAAAAGAGAAGTAGATATCGACAACATTGAAGATAAGGTTAAGCTTATCGAAGTCCTTAAAAAGGACAATATGGCTGTTGATATTACAAAGGCTGATATTATCCTTTCAGGAGGAAGGGGTGTCGGTGATAATTTCCACGTCCTTGAAGAATGTGCAAAGATGATCGGAGCAGAGGTTGGTGCTTCAAGAGGAGCTGTTGACAAGGGATTTATCGGCAAGGACCATCAGGTTGGTCAGACCGGCAAGACCGTTAGACCAAAGGTTTATATCGCCTGCGGAATATCAGGAGCAGTTCAGCATCTTGCAGGAATGGAGAAGTCAGACTATATCATCGCCATAAACAAGGACCCAGGTGCAGCAATTTTCAGCGTTGCAAATGTTGGACTTGTGGGAGATGCACTGGAGATACTTCCACTTCTTACAGAAGAAATCAGGATTTATAGGGAAAGACCATACTAAACCTAGCTATGACTTAAAAAGACGGTGCTATTGCCTCGTCTTTTACATTGTCTTGATGCGCCTGGTGATGCGCCTGGGACGGTCCTTTTTGCATCAAGTAACTGGTATATTTTGGAGAAAAAGGGGTCTGACCCCTTTTATACTTTTTTATACAGACTTAAACGGAAGTTTGAACAAGAAAAATCACTTAGGAAAGTGAGGATTTTCGACT
>JBNJCX010000005.1:0-67778 GCA_051744365.1 Bacillota bacterium | reverse complement strand
CCTCTACTCTGAGTGAAGGAGGCAGCTTCTGTCTTCTTTAGGCGGCAAGCATATCCCCGCCTTGCTGCAATCCTCGCTGCAGTTATTTTGCCTTTATAAATATATAACTCATTCATATCTTATTATAATGGGTTCTTATTGGTATATATTTCCATTTCATTCTTTAAATCTATAAAAATTTCAGTTTCCTCAACATTGATTATAATATTATAGTAAGCCATTCTCTCGGGTATTATTTTCAAGCTGCAAACTCCCAGTAGCTTTTTAAGCATTTCCCGATTTTTGCCATGCTGTCCTGCAACCACAGAAGTCATTGAATTGGAACATCTGATAGAAATATTTTTCCCAGTTAACAAAACTTTGCTTCTCCTGAAATAATCAGTGACAAGTTTTCTAAGCACATTCTCCTCAACCAGCTGTCTAAATGCTGGATGAAATGGTCCTGCCACGACATCCTTGCCCATCTGAATATTATCAGTAGGTTGAAGTCCAATCCTTATAACAGGGATATCCTCAACTGTAAAGGCCATAAGTATCTCAGCAGATGTTTCAATAGCTTCCTCTATGCCAATAGGCTTGTAGCTCCCTTTCTTCATCATGGTTTCAAGGGCTGTATTTCTTATTACAAGAGTTGGATATATTCTGATCATATCTGGCTTTATTGACAATATCTCCCTGGCAGTTGTAAAGCTCTTCTCCCTTGTATCTCCAGGAAGTCCTAGCATTAGCTGATGTCCTAGTTTGAAGCCCCATTTCCTGATTAGATTGCTGGCATTGTGTACATCTTCGATTGAATGGCCTCTTTCACTTAGGTACAGGACTTCAGTATCCAGAGACTGAACTCCCAATTCAATGGTATCAACAGAGTATTTCTCAAGCAATTCAAGTATGCCATCATCTATGGCATCTGGTCTTGTAGATAGCCTGATATTATCAATCTTGCCAATTTTCTTATATTCATAGGGTATACTGAGCAACTCAGCTTGAATTTCCCTTTCAATGGCTGTAAAGCTTCCTCCAAAAAAAGCGACTTCTACAAAGGAATCCTTCTTGAATGTCTCCAGGTGCTCATCAATTATCCTCCGAACATCAGATATGGTGACATCCGTTGAAAGACCTGTTATCTTTCTTTGATTGCAAAATACACAATTATGAGGGCATCCGAAATGTGGAACGAAAATCGGGATAATATAATGTCTAGTCATAATCTTCTCCCATAAGAATCAGAGCCTCTTTAGCTGCCAGCTGTTCAGCTTCCTTCTTGTTTCTGCCTATTCCTGAGCCAATTACATCTCCTCCTATGGTAACATCAACATGAAAAAGCTTGTTGTGGTCAGGCCCCTCCTCTTTTACAACATTATAGACAAGCCTATCACCTGTGACTTTTTGAAGCTTTTCCTGAAGATCTGTCTTATAGTCCACAAAAAGAAAACCCTTTACAACAGCTTTTACTATTATGGTTTCAAAATTATTCAACAGAAATCCTCTGACGGTTTCATAATTGCTGTCCATAAAGATTGCACCAGTAACGGCCTCGCTAGCATCAGCTAAAATAGAATCCCTGTCCCTTCCTCCGGTATTTTCTTCACCTTTTCCCAAGAAAAGGTAGCTCCCCAGATTTATCCTTCTTGCAGCAAGAGCCAGAGATGGCTCAGATACAACCTTTGCTCGGATTTTAGTAAGTTCACCTTCGGGATAAAATGGATATTTTATAAACAGATACTCACTTACTACCAAACCTAGAACTGTATCCCCTAAAAATTCAAGTCTCTGATTGCTTTTACTCGCATGTAAACCATGCTCATTGGCAAATGAGCTGTGGGTCAAAGCTGTGTGCAGCAATTCGATATCTTCGAAGCGATACTTCAAGCTGTTCTGTAGCTCATCAAACTTATTGTAATCAGAATATCCGTTCATAAAATCACCTCCTTGCCTATTCCACTTTCCCTTTTATATACCTTTTTGCGTCCCCGACAGTTTTAATCATTTCCACATCGTCATCCTCAACTTCAAGGCCAAACTCATCCTCAAGAGCCATTATCAATTCAACAAGGTCAAGAGAATCTGCATTAAGGTCATCCCTGAATGAGGTTTCCATAGTAATATCTTTTTCCGGCAAATTAAATTGTATTGATACAATATTTATAATTTTTTCAGTAATCATTTCTTCCTCCATTAAATTAATTTATTTTCTATTTTACTTATAACATCACTTTCAATGAAAGTTTTAAGCTGGCCAATACCATTTTTAAATGCATAGTAGTCTGAACTTCCATGAGCCTTCACAACAGGCATTTTAGTACCCAGGAGAGGCGCACCTCCATGTTCCCTGTAGTCAAGCCTTTTCTTTAGCTTCTTCAACTGGGGCTTCAGCAAAAACGCTGCCAGCTTTGATCTGGTATCAGCCATGAAGGACTCTTTCAATAATGAGAAAATTGAAGATGCCATTCCTTCACTCAACTTCAAAGCCACATTTCCTACAAATCCATCACACACCATAACATCTGCAACACCATAGGGAATATCTCTGGCTTCGATATTCCCTATGAAATTAATATTAGAATTCTTTAGTTCAATAAACGTATCCTTGGCAAGCTGATTCCCCTTGGATTCTTCAGTACCAACATTTATTAGTCCAACTTTGGGATTTTTTATTCCCATAACCTCTTCCATATATACTGAGCCCATCATTGCGAACTGACCAAGGTATTCCGGCTTAGTGTCCATATTGGCTCCAGCATCAACTAGGAGAGAGGCTCCTTTTAGAGTTGGATAAATAACCGTTAGGCCAGCCCTATCGATTCCATCTATTCTTTTTACAATAAATAGCCCTCCTGCCAAAAGTGCGCCGGTATTGCCTGCAGAAATAAATCCGTCTCCTTTTCCTTCAATCAAAGTATTCATTCCAACAACCAGGGAACTGTTCTTTTTCCTTCTGATTGCCAAAGTTGGGTTATCTTCATTTGAAATGACCTCAGGTGCGTCAATTACTTCTATTTTATCAGTCGGGAAAACATACTTGTTTAAATGCCCTTCTATAAGTGACTGTGGTCCTGTAATTATTATATTTATGCCATATTCATTGACAGCCTCAACTGAACCTTTGACAGTAGCCTCAGGAGCATTGTCCCCTCCCATTCCATCTACTATTATCTTCATATTATCCCTCTTTTAATTGTATTTAACAATTTTTATCTGAATCAAAGTCATCCCTAATAACTCTTTCAACATAAGTAAAAAAAAAGATAGTGAAGCTAATCACTATCTTTCTCGTTTACTCGACTACAATTACTTCCCTGTTCTTGTAATAGCCACAGCTCCTACAAACTCTATGTGGTTGTTTAGACTCATGACATTGTGGACATTCAACAACTGTGGTTTTATTCAGTCTATAGGAAGACGCTCTTCTTTTGTCTCTTCTTGCTTTAGAAGTTTTCCTTTTTGGTACTGCCATTTAAAACACCTCCTTAATCATTTAGAGAAAGTTCCCTTAACTTTTCAAATCGCAAATCTCCTGTTTCAATAGTACAGTCGCAGGTACCTTCATTCAGGTTCTTACCGCACTTTTGACATAATCCTTTGCAATCCTCGCTGCATAGAAATTTCATCGGTAGGGAACTTGTTATCTGACTCCAAATGTAATCAGTGAGGTCTACTGACACATCCCTGTAGTAAATAATCTCATAAGATTCCTCATCCTCGACGTTGTTCCCCGCTTCTTCTTTCACCAATTTTCCTGATCCCTTGAATTCAATGTTACTGGTGCTAACAGTCAAACATCTGTCACATGGAGCCTGGTAAACATAGCTACCATTTATATCCATGATAATTTCTCCATGTACCTTGTAGAAGTTTACTTCCACGTGGATAGTATCCACAATTGAGGATAAATCCTCTTCAGGCAACTGGTCCTTGGAAATGTCAAACGTGTAGCTCGTAACCTGATTTCCGCTATCAAGAAAATCTGATAAATCAATTTTCATAGTTGTCACCTCTTAGACTAACACTACAATTATATATATGAGTGATCGCTTTGTCAACTACTATCTTTCGCTTACCAACTCCAACGTATCTCTTGCTATCATAAGCTCTTCATTTGTTGGAATTACCATTATAGTAGCACTTGTAAGATCCTTGTTCAGAACCGCTTCTTTTCCTCTTATACCATTGTTCAGTTCATCATCTATCCTTATGTTCAGACATTCAAGCCCATCGCACACCATTTTTCTTATGGTATCTGAATTTTCACCTATACCAGCTGTGAATACAAGAACATCTATTCTGCAAAGTTGCGCAGCATAAGCAGCAATATACTTCTTAACTCTGTTGGTAAATACTTTAAGAGCCAATTCTGCTCTTTCGTGTCCTTCACCTGCAGCAATTTCAAGGTCTCTAAAGTCACTGCTTAACCCTGATATTCCAAGTACCCCTGATTTCTTGTTAAGCATGTTGTTTACCTCATCAAATGACATTCCTTCCTTGTCCATTAGGAACGGAATTATTGCAGGGTCGATATCCCCTGACCTTGTTCCCATTGCAAGACCTTCAAGTGGTGTAAAGCCCATACTTGTATCCACTGATTTCCCACCTTCGATTGCAGCTACGCTGGACCCGTTCCCAAGGTGACAAGTTACGATGTTCAGTGATTTTATATCCTTGTTCATCAATTCCGCCGCTCTTAGTGAAACGTATTTGTGTGATGTTCCATGGAAACCGTATCTTCTTATCTTATACTTGTCGTAGTACTCATATGGTATTGGATAGATGTAGTTTTCCGCTGGAATTGTTTGGTGGAAAGCAGTATCAAATACTCCTACCATGGGTGTATCAGGCATCAGATCCTTGCATGCTTCGATTCCCATTATATTCGGCGGATTGTGCAATGGTGCAAGTTCAATGTTTTTATATAATGAATCCATTACTGCTTCATTTATTATAACCGATCCTGCAAAGTCTTCTCCTCCATGTACTACTCTGTGCCCTACTGCCCCAATCTCATCCATGGAAGAGATTGCGCCGTGATCCTTATCTACAATAACCTTAAGTACAAGCTCAATTGCCTTCCTGTGGTCTTTCATTGGCTCTTCAATTACCACTCTTTCCTTGCCAGTGGTATCATGTTTTATTCTTGCGCCATCAATTCCGATTCTTTCCACAAGACCCTTTGCCATTACTTTTTCTCCCTGCATATCAATAAGCTGATATTTAAGCGAGGAACTGCCGCAGTTCATAACTAAAATTTTCATTTTTAGACCTCCTAAAACTATTTCTATTTCAATAGTATTATATTTATGTTAAAAAATCAACAGAAGATGTAAAAGCTTTACTAAACCATCTTATGAATAACTAATGACTTACCAGTAATATTTGTAGAAATAGCTAACAAATGATATTATTTCTATATATATATATTACAGATTGGGGGATTACATGGTATGAAGGTAGCTGGGTTGATCGCAGAATATAATCCATTCCATTTTGGTCACAAATTACATCTTGAAAACGCGAAGACGGTTGCGAATGCTTCCCACACTATTGCAGTGATGAGTGGTTCGTTTGTTCAGCGTGGGGAGCCTGCGCTTGTCGACAAGTGGACAAGAGCTGAAATGGCGGTTAAAAATGGAGTAGACCTTGTTATAGAACTTCCTTTTGCATATTCAGTCCAGACTGCTGAACTGTTTGCTGCAGGAGCAACAAAGATCCTTGACTCCACAGGTGCGGTTGATTGCATTGTATTCGGAAGTGAGTCAGGTGAAATCGAGGAATTGATGCGAATAGCTGAAGTTCTTGTTGAAGAGCCACCCTTTTTCAAAGTTAAGCTAAAAGAATATCTTGATGAAGGCAACTCATTTTCATCCTCAAGATCTCTTGCACTCAGTGACTATGCTCAAACAAAGGGTATCAACCTGGGAAATTCCATTGAGACAATCAAGGAGTCCAATAACATTCTTGGAATTGAATATTTGAAATCCTTGATCAAGATGGATTCACTTATGGAACCCTATACCATCAAAAGAATCGGAGACCGGTATAAAGATTCGGATATCAAAAGTAAAATTGCCTCAGCAACTGGCATTAGGCAAAGCATCAAAAAAAGTGGGTTGGGATCAGTTGTTGATTATCTTCCTGTGGAATCTTATGCTGCAATCGAAAGGTTTATTGAGAATTATGGAAATATAAACCAGCTGGATAACTACAGTGCAATTCTCAACTACATTCTTTGTATTTCAACTCCTGAAAATATTACCGATTACTTTGATGTAGAAATTGGACTGGAAAACAGGATAAAGAATCTCTCAAAAACTATTTTCCGTCCTACAGAATTAGTGACTTCAGCAGCCACCAAACGTTATGCAGAGACAAGAATTCAAAGGCTTCTGATTCACATGATTGCTGGCCTGAAAAAGGATAGCATACACGATTTTTTCTCCCATAATACTATGTATGTTAGAATTTTGGCAAGTAATTCAAAGGGCTTTCAGATTATCAATAGAATAAAGGAAAAATCAGAAATCCATATAATAAACAAGGTAACGGATTCGATGGCTTTGCTTAATAAAAAAGAAAAATCCATGCTAGAGATGGATATGTTGGCTACCGACCTCTATTTTCTGGGGCTGCATACTGTTAATCCACAATTAGGTCTGGATTACTTAAATAGTCCATATATAATGAGAAATGATTAAGGACCTGGGAAGGTCCTTAATTCTATTCCTTGTTTCTTAACTCTTTTCTGTTCTCATTTAGCAATTGGATTATTTCCTTGAAGTTTTCCTGAGCTTCATAAAGAAGTCCATCAGCATACTCCAGTGCACCATTTCTAATTTCTTCAGCGCTGAAATCAGCCCTTTTGAGGATTTCTTCAGCCCTCAAGCTTGCCTGCTTGACTACTTCATCCCTGTCAATCAACTCTTCAAGCTTCGTTTCCGCATCATTGATCATAGCTGTAGAAGTTTTTTGAGCTTCATCCAATATTCTCTGTCTTTCTTCTTTAATCCATACTGCCTGTTTGATCTCATCCGGAAGCTTTATTCTGATTTCTTTAACAATATCGAGGATTTCATCCCTATCTATCATGACCTTGCCTGTCAGCGGCACGCTGGTTCCTGCTTCCACTATATCCTCAACTTCATCAATCAAGTTCAACAAATCCATTAATGAGAGCCCCCTTTGAATTTTTCTTTAAGTGCTTTTTCAACGACTTTTGGTACAAAGCATGATATTTCACCATTAAATGATGCAATCTCCTTGACAAGAGAAGAGCTGAGGAACGATACTCCAGTTGAAGCGACCATGAAAAGAGTCTCCAATTCAGGGTATGTTTTCCTGTTTATGAGTGCCAGCTGCATTTCGTACTCGAAATCAGACACCGCTCTTAGTCCTCTTATGATTGTACTGCATTTTTTCTTTTTTGCATACTCAGTCAACAGTCCTGTAAAGGAATCAATTTCGATATTTGTAAGGTTATTGGTAGCTTCCTCTAGTAGCTCAATCCTCTCTTGCACCGAAAAAACACTATTTTTTTTGGTGTTATTAAGTACTGAGATGATTACTTTGTCAAATTTGTCAGAGCACCTCCGAATAATATCTAGATGTCCATTTGTAACCGGATCGAAACTCCCTGGATAGATTACTTGCATATGCTCACTCCCTCAACTCTGTAATATGTCATTTCCTTGCTTCCATAATTCCTGATGTCAAATATCTCAATATCGGAATATCTTTTTTTTAATTGAAGAGATTTATCATGCTCAACAATAATAATACCATCCGGGGACAATATTCTTTGTTCAGCGACGAGGCTTAAAATTTTATGGAATAATTCAACATCTGCATAAGGTGGATCGATAAAAATATAATCGATCCATGGTTCGCCAGGTTTTAATTGCTTTATAAAAGCTCTGGCATCACCTCTTACTATTTCAGCTTTATCAATAAGCTTTGTATGCACAAGATTTTTCTTTATGGTCTTTATGCTCTCTGGGTCCTTATCAATAAAATATGCTTTTCTGGAACCCCTGCTTAAGAATTCAATGCCAATCCCGCCACTTCCTGCAAACAAATCCACAACCACCGAGTCTACCTTCAAGGGTGAAATAATATTAAACATAGATTCTTTTACCCGATCCTCAGTGGGTCTTACAGAATTACCCTTGGGAGCAATCAATTTATGCCCTTTTCTACTGCCTGAGATTACCCGCACCTCTTATCACCTACTTTTGGTAACATTTTATCATAGATTTTTCCATATTAAAACCTAATTAAGAATTATTTCATCGCTCTTAAACGAGAAGAGCCTGTCAATTCTATCCCTTAACGACCTATACTCATCTTTTTTTAACCAGGAATCATGGGAAATGATTTCAATGGCCTCCTTCTGAGCTGATTTTAGTATATCGATATCCCTGATCAGATTTGCAATCCTTAACTCAGGTATACCGTGCTGTCTCGTGCCGAAAAACTCACCAGGTCCTCTAAGCTCAAGATCCTTTTCTGAGATCCTGAATCCATCAGTAGTGGATTGCATAATTCTCATTCTTTCCCTGCTGAGTTTTGTAACGCTGTTATTCACAAGTATACAATGTGATTGATATTCGCCTCGCCCAACTCTACCCCTCAACTGGTGAAGCTGTGCAAGCCCAAATCGCTCAGCGTTCATTATAAGCATTATACTGGCATTAGGTACATTCACACCAACTTCGACAACGGTAGTCGAAACGAGAATATTTATTTTCCCATCCTTAAAATCTAGCATGGCCGCATCCTTATCCTTCTGGTTCATCCTCCCATGGAGCAGAGCAACTCTATGATGGGGGAATACTTCGATTCTCAACCGTGAATATAATTCTTCAGCTGAAATCACATCAAGACTCTCTGACTCCTCAATTAGCGGACAAACTACATAAGCCTGCCTGCCCTCCTTAATCTGTGAAGATATAAACTTAAATATCCTATCTTCCATTGAGCTGTCCACAGCGTATGTCCTGATTTCCTGTCTGCCTGGAGGCAACTCGTCAATAATTGAAATATCCAGATCTCCATATAGTATCAGTGCAAGGGTCCTGGGTATTGGTGTTGCTGTCATAACCATAACATCTGGAAAATAACCTTTCCCTGCCAAGGTCAATCTTTGTCTGACACCAAAGCGATGCTGCTCATCGGTTATTGCCAATCCGAGATTATTAAATCTAACTTCTTCCTGAATAAGAGCATGTGTGCCGACTATTATGTCTATTTTCCCGGACTCAAGATCTGAAAGAACTGGTCCCCTTTCCTTTTTTGTCTGATTTCCAGAGAGGAATCCAACCCTCACATCCATATCCCCAAAGACTGATAGGAGGGATTCATAGTGCTGTACTGCTAAAATTTCTGTTGGAGCCATCATAGTGGCCTGATAGCCATTCAGTACTGCATTATACATTGCGATTATCCCTACGATTGTCTTTCCTGAACCAACATCTCCCTGAACAAGTCTGTTCATCTGAGAGCTGTTGTACATATCTCTCATTATTTCATCCAGCACTCTATTCTGTGCATCGGTCAAAGAAAATTCAAGTCCATCAATGAATTTATCTATGGACTTATGCTTTGGCATGCTTACACCGATGCTATGTTCCGTATTGATTTTTTTCATTTTGAGAAGTCCCAGCTGTAGTATCAATAATTCTTCAAAAGCAAGCTGATTTCTCGCTTTTATCATTGATTCGAGACTGTCGGGGAAATGAAGCTGAATAATTGCTTTTTTCTTATCCTGAAATTTATATTTCATTGACAAATCTCTTGGAAGCATATCATTTATGCCATCTAGATAATCGTTGATTGCGCTTCTGACTATTTTAGTCATTTCCTTATTTGTTATCCCATCTGTCAAGCCATATACAGGAGATATTCCCTGACTTTCATCATTACCATCCCAGACTTTGAATTCAGGGTTTTGGACTTGAAGTCCGAATGAATCTTTCTTTAATCTTCCATACACTAGATACTCCTTCCCAGGTATGAATTTATCTCTAAGATATTCCTGGTTGAACCATACCAGATTAGCATCTCCAGTGTTGTCTTCCACATGGACCTTCAGTATGGCAAGTCCTCTTCTTGGCCTTGTTATGGCCGGTAGGGATTTCACTTTAACTTTATAGAGCCCTCTATCTCCAGTATTTCCTTCTGCTAATTTGTAAACACGTCTCTTGTCCTCATAGTCCTTCGGCAAATAATAAAGTACTCCCTCAACCGTTTCCAAACCAAGTCTCTTAAGACGAAATGCTTTCTTTGGTCCAACTCCCTTTATATATTGTACAGCTGTGTTTAATTCTGACATAGTTCACCTCCTGAAACTCCACACTGTCCCATAGAAATAACCCTGCTTGTGGCAGGGTTATTCAATGGCAAACAAGTAATAATAAAGAGGTTGCCCACCAAATACAACTTCGATATCCAGATCCTTATATTTTGTCTCAAGTATCTGGGCTAAATCATTAGCCTGATCCTCTGTAATATCACTCCCGTACAAAATTGTAATTATTGATGAATCATCTCTTACAAGCTTTTGAATAAGCTCCAGTGAAACATCATTCACATCATCTCCGGCAGCAAGAATATCCTTGTCTGATAAGCCGATTATGTCATCCTTCTTGATTCCTGTTCCGTTAAAATCTGTATCTCTTACAGCAAAAGTCACCTGTCCTGTTATAACTTCTCCAATGGCATTCATCATATTATTTATATTGGACTCAAGATCTGCATCTTCATCAAGTACAAGTAATGCTGAAATACCCTGTGGAACTGACTTTGTAGGTATTATACTGATGCTTCGTTCACTAAGGTGCTTGGTCTGCTCAGCAGCCAGAATAATATTGCTGTTGTTAGGTAGTATTATCACATGTTCGCCTTTAGTCTTTTCAATTGCCGATAGAATGTCTTCAGTACTGGGATTCATAGTCTGCCCACCAGATACTATCACATCCACATTCATGTCTCTGAAAAGTTCATCAATGCCTTTTCCTATTGAAATAGCAACTACTGAATACTTTTTTTGTTCGCTTGCTTTAATCTCCTGAATGTTGTTATGGTCATTCAAATGATAAAGTTCATCCTTCAGGAGGATCTCCTCATGCTGATACTTCATATTATCAATCTTAATATCACTTAGTTCTCCCAGCTTTAAAGCCTTTTGAAGGACATCACCTGGATTATTTGTATGGATGTGAACCTTTATAATTCCTTCCCCACCAACCACAAGAATAGAATCGCCGTCATCTGCTATTTTCTCCCTGAATTCATCCACATCCCCGAAGGTAGTATTTATCATGAATTCTGTGCAATAACCAAATTGAATATCGTCAGTATCTATGTGTTCTCTCTTATTTTGTTTCTGTTCTACTGATACAACCTTAGATTGCTCAGGGGCAACCAGAGATCTTTTTTCATCTGTTATTGCTTCCAATGCGCCTTCCAACAGATATAAAAGCCCTTTGCCGCCTGCATCGACAACACCTGCCTGTTTCAAGACTGGAAGCATATCTGGAGTTTTACTCAAAACATCGTTTCCGTAATTAATGACCTCTTCCAAGAATTTACCCATGTCCTCACTGTTGTTGCAAATTGACATGGCCTTATCCCCACACTCTCTTGCAACAGTAAGAATAGTTCCTTCAGTAGGCTTCATAACAGCTTTGTATGCTGTATCAGCAGCCTTTTTTAATCCACGTGCAAAAGTAGGGATATCAATCTCTTCTTTTTCATCCAGTCCATTTGCAAAACCTCTGAATAACTGTGACAAAATAACTCCCGAGTTTCCTCTCGCTCCCATCAATGAACCCTGACTAGCTGCCTGGGCAACCTTGTGTGCATTGTTCTCCTTTACGTCCAGACCTTGCTTTAAAGCTGATTTCATGGTCAATAGCATATTAGTTCCGGTATCTCCGTCTGGCACCGGAAAAACATTTAGTGAGTTTACCTCATCCTTGTTTTCTTCGAGCTTTATTGCAGCACTTTCTAAAATCACCTTAAGTTTATATCCGTCTAAAGTTCTAGTATTCATCTTTGCCCTCCCAATTACTTGTCGACTCGGATTCCCTGGACAAAGACATTTACTTTGTCGACCTTCAATCCGGTGAAGTTCTCTATATTGAATTTAACTCTGTCAATTATATTCTTACAAACCACAGAGATTTTCACACCAAACTCCAATATTACGTACATATCTATTGTAATCAGGTTGTCCTTGATATACACTTTAATTCCCTTTGTCAGCGAATCAGATTTAAGCAGCTCAAAGAATCCCTCTTTGGCATCCTTTGAAGCCATTCCAACAATTCCGTAACTTTCCATCGCTGATATTCCTGCCAGGGATGCAATCACACTGTCATTTATGTTTAGATCTCCACACTCTGTTCTCATTTTTACTGGCACTATTATCCCTCCCTGTGTCATAATATGATTTGCTAATCACGTTACCCATAGATGCCTGGGAACTTGTATTATCATAATTATAGTATCATCCATATTATTTTACATTATTAAGGTTAATTGTTCAACTAAATCCATAATATTTCATAATATAAGGTTGCATTAATACAATATATTGTGTTAAAATATAATATGTTGCTGAGAATAAAATATAAAATATTATGCATATGAGGAATTAAGGAGGTGTTTTCATGTCTAAGAAATGTGAAATCTGTGGAAAAAGTAAGGTTTTTGGAAATAAAGTGACCTTCTCAAATAAAAAGAGTTCAAGAACATGGGCTCCAAATATAAGAAGAGTAAAGGCAGTTGTAAATGGATCAGTCAAGAGAATCAATGTATGTACAAGATGCTTGAGATCTGGACATGTACAAAGAGCCATTTAATCCATACTTACAAGATTGAAAAAGCTTATTATGAAAAATTCATAATAAGCTTTTTTGGTTCTAGTCTTTTGACTTTATAAGAAATCCTTCTCCTTCGTGTCTGATAATAATACCTTCTTCTCCTTCCAGATAATTGCTTATTCCCAGACTGGATCCATAGGTTATAATAGTATTTGTCAAAGGATAGTGAAAGCCTCCCAGTGTGACTTTAACCCCCTCTTGACATATGGGAAGTATAGAATAAAAATATCCTGATTTCTTCTTAAGTCTAATCTCAGGTGGAAGATATGATATTTCATTGTAATTATCAATAATTATTGCAGATACCCCTTCCAGATGGAGTGACCTCAACAACTGGATATTTGCCAAGGCATGGTCCATCCTGCTACCTGTGGCCCCAACTATCAGGATTTGATTGCACCCTTTTTCAATTAAAAGATCTGCTGCAAGCTCAGTGTCCGTCTTGTCCTTTTCAACTGGGTATCTTACTATTTCTGTGTCTACGCCAATTTTTCTATCAAGAATGCTCATATCTATTGAATCCATATCTCCTACAAGATAATCTATTCTACATTCACATTCCAGCAGATGCTTAACACCGCTGTCCGCTGCAACTATGATATCCATATCCTCGCAAATTGAAGATAGACGATTTTTCTCCAGTCCGATTCCTCCCGCCGAAATCAAGCCTTTCATCATATCATCCCTATTTAATGAATTTTTGTATAGGTTTCCATACTATCACAAGCACCACTAGAGAAATTATCAATTCCGGCACAAGATAGGTAGCGTTATATATTATTGAATAAATCCAGGGATTCTGATCTCCTGCATATTCCGCAAAAAATACAACACCTGAAAGCACATGGGCAACCAACCTACCTGTAATTGCTATTGTAACCCCTAGAATAACTGGTCCGTATCCACTGCTTTTCTTTTTCTTAGTGAGATAATATGCTATCCCAGCCAGACCCAGTGACCCGAATGCAAGAGGATAATCAAGCAACAGCTGTAGTGGATGGACAAAATAAGGTTTCAAAATAAAATCCAGCATTCCATAGGTTGCGCCTACAGCAACTCCAGGTAAAAGCCCCCATCTTATGGCAAATATCATTATGGGTATCATACTTCCAGCAGTAACGCTTCCTCCGTTTGGTGCCTGGTAAATCCTGATGTAGCTTAATAATGCTGATAAAGCTATCATCATGCCCCCTTCAGTCAACATCAGTACCTTACTTCTTTTTTGTTCCATATTATATTAAACCTCCTTGTTTTGGTTTGAATATAACAGCAATAGATGGTACAAAAAAAACTCATTGTCCAGAAGGCAATGAGTATAAATTCTATACACACTTCCCTCCGCTAGTATTACCTAGTTCAGGTCTTAAGGGTCGAGAATTCATCTCTCTCAGCTTTCGCTCCCCCAGTGCTGTAAATATTCTTTTCTACAGTTAAACAATACCATAAATGAATAAATTATTCAATTATTTCCTTAAATCTAATCATTCTTTGTTCAATATCTTTCGCAGAGAAAATACCGGATCCCACTACCAAAAGGTCGGCGCCTGCAACCACAATTTCCTTTGCGTTTTCGAGTTTTATTCCACCATCAACTTCAAGGATTATTTCATTTCCAGAAGAATCAATCATATTTCTAAGCTTTCTTATTTTATCAGTCATCACCGGGATGTATCGCTGGCCTCCAAAGCCTGGGTTCACTGACATAATAAGGATAAGGTCCACATCGTCCATAACATATTCCAGAACATTCAATGGTGTTGACGGATTAAGCGATATCCCTGCTTTTACACCTTTTTCACGAATAGACTGCAATGTTCTGTGAAGATGAATTGTTGCTTCAGGATGGACAGTGATAATGTCTGAGCCAGCCTTTACAAAATCATCAATAAACCTTTCAGGTCTGTCAACCATAAGGTGTACATCAAATGGTAATTGTGTATTTCCTCTTATCTTTTTTATAACAGGCGCTCCAAATGTTATGTTGGGTACATAGATACCATCCATTACATCGAGATGAATGTAGTCTGCTCCACCTTTCTCGATAATACCAATCTGTTCCCCCAGCCTGGAAAAATCTGCAGAAAGCAGTGATGGTGCCAATTTTGCCATATCAATATCTCCTTTTCCTTTTCTTGATTTCATCTATCATAGACAAATAGTTATTGTACCTTTCCTTACTTAATTCACCCGATTCCACGGCACTTTTTACCGCGCATCCAGGTTCATTAAGGTGTATGCAACTTGAAAACCTGCAATGTCCATTATACTTATCAATATCTATATAATAGAATCTAAGCTCTGTTTCATCTTCAATAAAGTCCAGACTAAGGGAACTGAATCCAGGGCTGTCCAGAACGTATGCATCCTTTTCAAGTTCAAGCAATTCAACATGTCTTGTTGTATGTTTTCCTCTGGAGGTTTTCAGACTAATTTTCCCTATCTCCAGGTCATAGTTTGAATTTATTGAATTAAGAAGGGAAGACTTCCCAACTCCTGATGGTCCTGCAAAGACACTTATGTGGTTTGCCAAAAAATCCCTTAGTTCGGACAATCCTTCCCCTTCCTTGACACTGGTTAGGATTGTCCGATAGCCTGCATCACTGTAAAGTCTTCCCATTGACTCAGCGCTCTCTCTATCCAAATCACACTTGTTGATGCAGACCAATACATCCAATTGCTGCTCCTCAGCCATAACTAGCATTCTATCAAGCAGCCACGTGTTTAGATCTGGACTTTTGATACTTGCAACCACTACAGCCTGAGTCACATTGGCAACAGGTGGCCGCAGCAGAACAGTTTTTCTGTCGAAGATTTCTTCGATATAACCATTTTTATCTTCTTCACTTATTCTTATACTCACTCTGTCTCCTACCATAGGAGTCGTCTTGGTTTCTCTGAAATTCCCTCTAGCTCTGCACTGCACAACTCCATCATCAGTATCAACATAATAAAAGCCACCTACACCTTTTACAATAGTTCCTTCAATCATTTGTCAACCCTCATTTACTCTGGTAAATTGATATATCCCGTCATAATAAACCTCAAACTGAGCACCAGGTAATCCTTCAACGGTTACTTCGAAGGAACCGTCGCTTGCCTTATGCTTTGCTGAATAAACCATAGTCGGGTCTCCGCCTTGTTTTCTGAATATGGTTACCTCAGTCTTTTCCCTGTCAGTAAATGGAGTCAGCGTAAATGTAAAGCTGCTCTCTTCCCCGGTCGGTGGTTTATCGTCATCGGGTTTTTGTGGCTCAGGCTTAGGCTCTGGCTCAGGCTTCTGTGTAGGATCAGGTCCAGATGAAACATACATATCTACTGCTGTGTTTGTTTCAAGCGTAGTCCCTGCATCATAAGACTGCCATGTCACTACATTGGCGGGTACTTCCTCGTCTGGTTCATAGGTTACTTCACCAACAACAAGGTCCAATGCTACAATCTCGTTCATAGCCTGACTTATTTGTGTACCAATTAGCTGAATCATAACCACATCCTTGACTTCCTCACCTTTACTTACTAGAAGATCTATTCTGGTATTTGGGTCTACCTCCGAGGAGGATTCTACACTTTGCTCCATAACGACATCCACTGGCACTGTCTCAGAGAAGTCGTACTCCACATTCATTCTGAGACCAGCTTCTTTAAGTATGGCTTCTGCCTCTGTTATTGTTCTGTTTACCAATAAAGGTACTGTGACCCGGTCAGACCCAAGACTCACTGTTACGGATACCGGATACCCTGGCTTAATCCTGACGCCTTCATCCACATTCTGGGAGACTATCCTGCCTTGTTCGTATTCAGTGCTTGTAACGCTATCTACTATATTTAGCTGGAATCCTTCATCCTTGGCTGTTCTCTCTGCATCTTCCTGAGTCATCCCAATCAAGGATGGCATTAAGATATCTCCATCGGCTGATATGTTATCTCTCAAACCCATATATCCCGCAAATATTCCAGTAGCCAGTAAAAATGCAGCTAATATCGCTGCGACAACTATAAAAATCCTGCTTTTTTCTTTTTTCTTTTTCCTTCTTGATGCTGACTTCTCTCTGTTGCTATCTCTGTCAGTATTGACAGCAGGGATAACCCTCGTCATATCGCTTGTTTCCTCTATTGGTTGATTGTCAGGCACTGTTCTGGTTTCCATATAAGCTCTCAGGTCTCTCAGTAATCCATCCGCATTCTGATACCTGTCACTTTGTCTTTTCTGCACGCATTTCATTATAATATCATTGATTTCCCTTGGGATGTCCGGTGAAGCTTCAATGGGAGGAATAATTTCCTCTTGAACATGCTTTAGTGCAATGCCTATAGGTGTATCCCCATTGAATGGCACCTTTCCTGTAAGCATTTCATACATTACGATACCTAGTGAATAAATGTCTGACTTTTCATCAGTATACCCTCCCCTTGCCTGCTCCGGAGAGAAATAATGTACTGACCCTAAAACACTTGAAGTGGTTGTTATGGTTGCAGAAGTAACTGCTCTGGCAATGCCAAAATCTGTTACCTTAACCCTGTTGTCATCCGTTATCATAATATTATGAGGCTTTATATCCCTATGAACAATATGATTCTTATGAGCGTTTGATAAAGCTTCAGCTATCTGGGAAGTATAAAGAAGTGATTGGTCAATATCAAGTCTACCATTTTCAACTATTAGCTCTTTGAGGGTCTTTCCCTTGATGTATTCCATAACAATATAATGAATTTTTTTTGAATCCTGCTCCTCTGACCCAACATCGTAAATATTTAATATGTTAGGATGAGAGAGGCTGGCTGCTGCCTGCGATTCCCTTCTGAACTTTCTGATAAAATCTTCATCATTAGTGAATTCTTCCTTGAGAATCTTAATTGCAACAAACCTGTCCAATAGATGACATTTTGCCTTATATACATATGCCATGCCACCGCTGCCAATCTGCTTAACTATTTCGTATCTGTTTCCTAGCATTTTCCCTATCATTTTTTCACCTCTATCAAAATCTAATTCCCAATACTGTAATGTTGTCAAATCCGCCTTTTACTCGGGCTTTCTCCACAGCCATATCGCAAGCCTTTTGGATATCTGATTCATTACAGAAAATTATCGCCAATTCCTCTTCTGATATCATATTTGTAAGCCCATCGCTACAAAATACTATAATATCATTTTTTTCAACACTAACCACCATGGTATCAACCTTAATTTCATAGCCTGTTCCTACAGCACGTGTTATTATATTCTTCTGAGGATGAGACCTTGCTTCGCCCTCGGTAATTCTACCTTCAAGAATGAGCTCCTGAACAAGGGAATGATCCTGGGTGATTTGTGATGTTTTCCCATCCTTTATTATATAAGCTCTACTGTCACCGACATGCCCAACTATTATCTTATTCCCAAATACGTACCCCATAGTCAAAGTAGTACCCATACCTCTGCAGCCGTCTATATCTTTTGCATAGTTGTAGATATGTCTATTTGTATATTGCATACTCTTCACAATGGATTTCTGGATCTTTTTAATACTAGTCAGCTCATCCCCGTTTTCTCCCATCCATTCCATGATACTATCAATAGCCATAACACTTGCAATTTCACCTGCATTATGACCTCCCATGCCATCAGCTACCATAAATAATGGCATTCTTGTATTTTCAGGTATATGGAATCTATCCTGGTTAGTTTCACGTACCAGTCCTATGTCACTAGCTGCTGCAAAATTCACGATATCACCTCGTTATTTTTTGTCCTCAAGAACACTTCTTCTCAGCTGACCGCAGGATGCGCTGATATCTCCACCCATTTCACGTCTAATTGTAGTTGTAACGCCAAGCTTTTTTAACATGGACTGAAACTTGACCACATGATCCCTGTCAGGCCTACCTTCACTGTACTCCCTTATTGGATTAAGAGGTATAAGGTTTACATGTGCCAGTAGTCCATTCAATAACCTGGCAATCTCCTTTGCTTCCTCTTCTCCATCATTAGTATTCTTTATTAGCGTATACTCAAACGTAATTCTTCTACTAGTAGCCTTGGAGTAATATTTCAATGATTTCATAAGTTCCACCAGTGGATATCTCTTTGCTATGGGCATAATTTCCCCTCTCTTTTCATCAAAAGGAGAATGCAGAGATATCGATAGAGTTATTGGCAAATTTTCATCTGCCAGCTTATATATTCCTGGTACAATTCCACAAGTGGATAATGTTATGTT
The DNA here is from genome assembly GCA_051744365.1 of Bacillota bacterium. GTDB lineage: Bacteria > Bacillota > Clostridia > Tissierellales > Tissierellaceae > Gudongella. Next base: position 48,709 of record JBNJCX010000005.1, on the reverse strand, counting down.
TCTTAAACTGATATTTCTTCCAAGCTTGCTATTTATTATATCAAAAAAATCGATTACATTTTCATAATTGTCCAAGGGTTCTCCGCTACCCATAAGCACTATGTTGGAAATCCTAATTCCCAAATCCTTTTCAGCTTGGTATATCTGATTTGACATCTCAGCAGCTGTAAGGTTCCTTACCAGTCCATCCTTTGTTGAAGCACAGAAGCTACAGCCCATTCTGCAACCTACTTGGGTAGATATACATTGGGAATAGCCATGAGTGTAGCTCATGACCACACTTTCAATAATATTCCCATCCGGCAACAAATATAAGTATTTGATAGTTTCATCAACACTGGATTTAAACTTATGAAGTATCTTGATATTATTGACAGTATGTTCAGATTTTAATTTTTCTCTCAGGGACAATGGTAGTTGTTCCAGTGTCATGATATCGTCTCCATCCTGCTGATGGAAATACCTGAAAATCTGTTCTGCTCTAAAACCTTTATCTTCATACAGCAATACTAATTCTTTTAAGCTTTTGTGTGTCATACTATTTAATTCCATACTTCTCAACTCTCTCCGTTCATATTATAACATGATTCCCATGGATTTTTTATATTTGTGCAAAAAACATTGAACAGGCTCCTAACATAAAGCTATTCCTTCCATTTAAATCAATTTTGAAAATACCTTACATATCACTATTTCTTGTCATCTTTGCAATAAAAAAACCATCTGTCCCGTGAATATGAGGATAGAGTTCTATGAAACCATCCTCTTGTGTCTTACTTACAACAACATCACCCGCCAATTTTATAGGCGTAAGGCTAAATTCTGGATGAGAATTTAAAAATATTCTTACTTGCTCCAGATTCTCCCTGTTATTTAGTGTGCATGTGCTATAAATTAGCTTTCCTCCAGGCTTTACATAACCTGAACATGTTTCTAGTATTTTAAGTTGGATGTCTACCAATGATTCTATATCTTCAGGTCTCCTGTTGAATTTGATTTCCGGCTTTCTTCTCAAGAGACCAAATCCAGAGCATGGAGCATCTACAATGCAAATATCAGCAGAACTCCTATATCTCTTGTCAAATATTAGTGCATCATGAACCTGACCCTCAATAATTTCAATCCCAAGTCTTTTGGCATTATCCAACACAAGCTCTATTTTTTTTGGATAAAGATCTCTTGCAATTATCTTGCCCTTGTTTATCATCCTTTGGGCAATGTGGGTAGCTTTTCCTCCTGGCGCGCTGCAAACATCTATTACAGTATCATTTTCAGATGGATCTGTAACGTCCACTACCAACATGCTGCTCTCATCCTGGATCGTAAATAAGCCAGTCTTGAATTCATCTAATTCAGTAATGTTTTCAGGATTGAGAATCTTAATGCAATCAGGTGATAAATCACCTTCAATCAACTTTAATCCTTTGCTTTCAAGTATTCCAGCCAGTTCTTTTCTATCTGTCTTTAGTGTATTAACCCTAATATTCAATAATGGAGTGGAATTATTGCTTTTCACAAGTTCCCGAGTGAATGTAAATCCAAATTGCTCCGTCCACATTTCAACAATGTAATCAGGATGGGAGTAACGCATTGCCAACGCTTCCTTTGTTTCAGGATTATCAGGCAGCTTTATTTTTTCGCTGTTTCTGTCTATGTTTCTCAATATGCCATTAACATATCCAACAGTCCCTTTATGCCCGTACTTTTTTGAAAGCTTGACAGCCTCATTGATAGCGGCACTTGGTGGTATCCTATCCATAAATAGAAGCTGATAAACGCCTGTTCTGAGAATTTGTAATACCATAGAATGGATTTTTTTCATTTTAACCTTTGATGCAGATTCAATTATACTATCTATATACATTAGGTTCTCAAGGACACCATAAACAAGCTCTCTAAGAAGCCTTTTGTCTTCATTTGACATGTCCAGCCTGGAATAGCTCTGGAGAACCTTGTTGGAGAATTTGCCTTGAGTCTGAATTTCATATAAAACCTTAACAGCTGCCTCCCTGGCTCTCATATTTAATCCCTCCAAAAAAAAGGGGGGTCTCCCCCTTTATCTTCTTCTTCCGCTTAATGCCAACAGTCTTAGCAATTCTGCCAATGCAACAATAGTTGCGGCAACATATGTCAGTGCAGCTGCATTCAATACTTTTTTTGCAGGTTTTACACTCTGCGATGGAATCATCCCTTCCTGCAAGTGTACCATTGCCCTTTTGCTTGCATTGAATTCAACTGGTAATGTTACTATCTGAAAAAGTACCGCTGCAAGGAACAAAGCAATCCCCACATCAATAAAAAACGGACTGATAATAAATCCCAGAATAATGAATATCCACACTAGCTTGGACCCAAAATTTGCTATAGGTGCAATATTATTCCTGATAATCAAAGGAAAATATCCCTCTGCATGCTGTATAGCATGGCCAACCTCATGTGCTGCAACGCTTACCGATGCAATGCTGCTTTGTCCATAAACATTCTGGGAAAGCCTTACAACTCTCTTCCTTGGGTCATAGTGGTCAGTCAGGTTGCCCCTAACTGCCTCAATTGGAATATCCTGCAGTCCATTTCTATCCAAAATGAATCTAGCTACCTGCGCTCCTGTCATCCCTGATTCACTTGGCACCTTTAGATACTGTGAAAAAGTTGACTTTACCTTCATTTGTGCATAACCAGCAAAAATCAGTGCTGGCAGCACGTATATTATCCATGACCCTCCATAAAATCCTGTATACATAAATATCCCTCTTTTCTAAAAAACATATCCTTTTTCTATAGTGTTTCCCAGCAGCAACTCCTTTACAGTCATGGCACGTTTGCCTGGAAACTGGAGCTCCTGTATAATTATAAAACCATCGGCAACAGCTACCTTGATACCTTCAGGTTCAACCTCTACTACAGTACCTGGTTGTATTTCATGCTCCTCCTCTTCTACATAGACCTTGTGAATCTTTATTTTCTGCCCCTTGTAATCAGTAAATGCAGAAGGCCATGGCTTCAATCCCATTATTTTTTTGTAAATATCCATGCCCGGCTTCGTCCAGTCTATATTTCCTACATCCTTGTACAGTACTGGTGCATAGCTAGATTCCTCATGCTTCTGGGGGATAAATTCTGCTTTTCCAGAAACTATCAGCTCAATTGCTTCAATAATAAGTTCAGAGCCAAGCTCAGCAAGCCTATCGTGAATTATCTGGGAATCATCCTCCCATTGTATTGGAATCTCAGATTTTATAATCATACTGCCAGTATCAAGGCCTTCCTCCATGTTCATAATGGTGATTCCGGTATTATCTTCGCCGTTTATTATCGCCCAGTTTATAGGTGCCGCCCCTCTGTATTTTGGCAGCAGAGAAGCATGGATATTGAGACAATTATATTTTGGCAAATCAAGTATCTTTTTTTTAAGAATCTGCCCGTAGGCTGCAACAACTATAAAGTCAGGCTCCAGTTCTGCAAGTCTTTTGTAGGATTCCTCAGAATTAATATCCTCCGGTTGGTAAACTTCAATTCCCAGTTCCAAAGCCTTTTCCTTAACGGGAGTCGGCAGGAGCTTTTTTCCTCTTCCTCTTCTCTTATCCATCTGGGTGATAACAAGCGGAATTTCATGTCCTTCCGCATGGATTCTTTCCAATGCCTTGACGGCGAAATCAGGGGTACCCATATAAATTATTCTCATTATATTTCCTGATCTTCAAGTAAATTTTCATGTACTTCCTTGGCTTTGTCAGTGTACAATACTCCGTTAAGGTGATCTATTTCATGACAGAACACCCTGGCAAGATAACCTGATGGCTTTATCCTGATTTGTTGACCCTCTTCGTTCATATAAGTTATTGTTATAACTTCAGGTCTATCAACAGTACCTGCCAGATCCGGAACAGAAAGACATCCTTCTACTCCTTCAATGGACCCCTCCTCTTCCTCAATAACGGGGTTTATCGCCTTCATAGGTTTTTCCCCCACATCTATGGTGATAATCCTTTTTAATATTCCAACCTGAGGCGCTGCCAACCCTATACCGTTTTCATGCCTCATGGTCTCCACCATATCATCCATCAACTCCAGTATTCTGTTATCTACATCAGTGACCTCTCTGGATCTTTTTCTAAGAATTGGATCTCCATCCAATCTTACCTTTCTCAATGCCATGTCAATCCTCCTTATAAAATGCTGCTTGGATTTATATCAATACTTATCTTTAAATCATCATACTTGATTTTATCCTTGCCATTTATATATACCCTGTCTATTATTTGCTTTATACTTTCATTGTCATTGTAATCGAATTTCAATAAAATCTGCCACCTATAGTTATTGTTTATCCTCTCAAGTGGTGCTGGATGAGGCCCTAGAACCTCTATGCTCTTTGTATCTGATGAATTAATCATTTCTTCCAGATCTCTAGATGAAATCTCAATGCCATCCTTTACATGTTCATAATTTTCTCCAAATAATGTTATGCTCGCCATAACTTTGTAGGGAGGATAACCAAATTCTTCTCTCAATCTTGATTCCTGCTCGTAGAATTCCTTGTAATTGCTATTCATTGCAGATATTATGCTGTAATGGTCAGGGTTGTAGGTCTGCAGAATTACTCTACCAGGGTCTTCTCCCCTGCCTGCTCTTCCTGCCACCTGTGTCACAAGCTGGAATGTTCTTTCAGGGGATTTATAATCCGGCAGATTCAAGGTGGTATCAGCAGCAATAATTCCTACAAGAGTTACACCTGGAAAATCAAGACCCTTTGAAATCATCTGTGTTCCTATCAGAATATCAACCTCTTTGTGTTTCATGGATTCTAAAGCCTTTTCGTACTGATCTCTGGTTTTGACGCTATCGCTGTCCATTCTCTGTACCCTGGCATCTGGAAAAAGCTTTCTAACTTCTTCCTCAACCTTTTCAGTACCAATTCCAAAGCTTTTAAAATATTGGCTGCCACAAGAAGGACATACTCTAGGTATTGTATGAGTATCACCGCAATAATGGCATCTAAGTCTGTTTGTTGATCTATGATAGGTAAGACTTATATCACAATTATTGCATTTTGCAACATACCCACAGCTTCTGCACGTAATAAATCCCGCGTAGCCTCTGCGGTTCAGGAAAAGAATTATCTGATTTTTATCTTCAAGTGTCCTTTTCATTTCCTTGAATAAGCTTCTGCTGAATATCGATCGGTTTCCTCCATGGAGTTCATCCCTCATATCCACTACTTGGATAAATGGCAGTGTATTCCTGGTGGCTCTGGATTGAAGTTCGTACAATGCAAATTCTCCTTTATCAGCTCTATAATATGTTTCTACCGACGGTGTAGCAGTTCCAAGGACCAGCTTGGAATTATCCAGCTGGCAGATTTTTATGGCGACATCAACAGTATTGTACTTTGGATTGTTTGAAGATTTGTAGGTATTTTCATGCTCTTCATCTATTACCACAAGTCCCAGGTTTTTAAATGGTGCAAATAACGCGGACCTTGCACCGACTACTATCTTGTACTCTCCTGCCTTAATTCTCCTCCATTGATCGAATCTTTCTATCTGTGTAAGCTTACTGTGAAGAATCGCTACCTTATTTCCAAACCTTCCTACAAACCTATCAATAGTCTGAGGAGTAAGGGCAATCTCTGGTACAAGAATTATTGAATCCTTGTCAATACTGAGCATATTCTCAACCAGTTGAAGATATATTTCAGTTTTTCCACTACCCGTAACTCCATGAATCAATGAATATCTGTTCTTTGAGTGGAGTATTCCTTCATAAACCTTTTTCTGATTACTATTGAGTTCTATTTTTTCGTACATAGGTATAGAGTTTGAGACAGGTTTTTCATTTATAATTCTGTTTACAATTGATACTAGTCCCTTTTTCTCCATTGCTTTCAGCACTGAAAGACTGGTGTTGAATTCCTGCAATAAATCTTTTACCGATATTTCATTTCTTGATTTCATGTAATCCCAGATTTTTTGCTGTTTTTTTGCATTATTCCCAGCAATATCAACACCTTCCAAGTATGGGATATCACTATTCCTTAAAACTATTTTTTCAACCCTGGCTGCACTTTTTTTCTTAACATCAAGAACCAATCTAATTGCATCTGCTTCCTCGAGATTTCTGATGGCCTTATGATAATACCTGCATTTAATCTTCTCCTGCAGGTCGCTGTATTCAATTCTATCGGTCTCCCATAAAGCTGTGATAATTTCCCTTTCATCATCAGATTCAGGCTGGTATGTTTTTAATGCTTTTCCAGGCTCAACTATTGTATTAATATTTCTAAAATCACCTGGTGGCAAGATAGGCTGTAAAGATTCAATCCCGGTACATAAATACTCATCTTTAATCCACTTAGCCAACTTCAGTCTTTTTTCTGATATAAGCGGCTTATCGTCCAAAACCCGGATTATATCCTTAATTCTATTTGAGATATGAGAATCTTTATTCTTTCCGACCATAATTCCCATCATGGGTTTGTTGTATCTTCCAAAAGGCACAACTACTCTTACTCCTGTTCTGGCCTCATCCTCCAGTTCCGGTGGTATTCTGTAGGTAAATTGCTTGTCCACACTTGAGGACTTGTGGTCTATAATTATTTCTGCAAAGCTCATCCCGGAACTCCTTTCATATCAGTTGCATTTTTTCTAACTGTCACCTATCATTGACTTTACTCTGTCTAGAATCCTAGATGATAGCTCATCCTTTGACATAATCGGGAATTCTTCACGATGTCCTGATTTATCATAGATTGTAACAATATTTGTGTCACCTTTGAAGCCAGCTCCTTCTTTTGTGATATCATTTGCAACTATAAAATCAAAATTTTTCTCTTTCATCTTCAATTCTGCATATTCATCAATGTTGTCCGTCTCAGCTGCGAATCCAACCATTATTCGACTTCCCTTGATTTTCCCAAAAAATGCTGCTATGTCCGGGTTCTTTGTAAGCTCAACGGACATGGTTTTTGATTCGTTGTCTCTTTTCTTGATTTTTTTATCACTGACTGACACCGGTTTAAAATCCGATGGTGCAGCAGCTTTTATCAATACATCACACTCTTCAAAATGATTTCTCACTGCTTCCATCATATCATATGTAGATTTGACTTCTACAATTTGTACATTGGCAGGTGGTTCTAGATTCACAGGGCCTGATACAAGAACAACCTCAGCTCCTCTCATTGCAGCATTCCTGGCAATAGCATAACCCATTTTTCCACTGGAATGGTTTGTAATGTATCTGACGGGATCTATGGATTCAATTGTAGGACCAGCAGTTACAACTATTTTTTTACCCTTGAAATCTTTCTCAGTGAAGAAATCCTCAAGGTAATTTACAATGTCTATGGGTTCAGCCATCTTACCTGCGCCAACATCTCCACACGCAAGTCTTCCCTCGCCTGTGGCCATAAAACGATGCCCGAAATCCTCAAGAATTTTTATATTTTTTTGTGTTATGGGGTTTAGATACATATTGGTATTCATGGCAGGCGCAAATATGATTTTCGCTGTTGAAGCCATTACAACTGTTGTAAGCATATTATCTGCTATTCCATTGGCAATTTTACCAATCGTATTTGCCGTTGCAGGAGCTATCAGAATTACATCCGGCTTTTGTGCCAATGATATATGCTCTACCTCCATATAGTTTTCAAGACCGAACAAATCAAAGTGTACCTTGCTCTGGGACATAGTCTGAAAAGTTAATGGGCTTACAAATTCAGTTGCTCCTTTTGTCATAACTACTTCAACCTTTGCCCCTGCCTTTATCAGTCGGCTGACAAGGTCAGCGGACTTATAAACAGCAATCCCACCTGTTACACCTAATAATATATGTTTGTCATTTAGCATTTTATTCACCTACTTAAAGCTGTCTGCTGAAGGGTTCCTGAACTTTATCTTTTCTGCAGTTATTTCATCAAGGGCTATTGTCACAGGTTTGTTCGCCTTTGATTCCACTCTTGGTGTAGACCCCTCAACAAGCTGCCTTGCTCTTTTTGCAGCTACCATCACCAGTGTATATCTATTTTCTTCAGGTAAAGTATTTTCTTTTATCTTATCGCTCATTATTACTACCTCCCTTTCTTGTAACTTGTTCCTTTATTCCACTATGTCTCTTGACTCTTAACTTCTCGGAATGAATAATTGCTTCAATGTCAGCAACAGCTGCATCAACCTTGTCATTCACAACAAAGAAGTCATATTCTCCCACGAAATCCAGTTCCTTGAAAGCATTTGCGAATCTTGTGTTTATGTCTTCCTCCGTCTCAGTTCCCCTTTTTACTATCCTGCTCCTGAGTTCATCCATAGTGGGCGGCAGCAGAAATATAAATACTGCCTCTTTATAATTCTTTTTGATTTGAAGTGCACCCTGGACGTCTATTTCAAGGAGTACAATCTCCCCTTTTTCAACCTGTTTGAGCACAAACTCTTTTGGAGTTCCATAGTAGTTTGAATGAACAAAGGCATATTCAAGAAACCCACTGTTTTCCACCATATCCATAAATTTATTCTCTTCAAAGAAAAAGTAATTCTCTCCATCAACTTCAGTTGCCCTGGGCTTTCTCGTTGTTGCAGAAACAGAAAACACTATGTCATCACGTTTCTTCATAAGCGCCTGACTTACTGTTCCCTTTCCACTTCCTGAGGGTCCTGACAGTACCAATAAAAATCCCTTCGCCATTTATTACCACCAACTTTCTTAATTATTCATGACCATCCTCTTTGGTATGGAGCCTATGAGCTATAGTCTCCGGTTGCAAAGGGGATAGTACAATATGTCCGCTGTCCATTACAATAACTGATCTTGTTCTTCTGCCATATGTTGCATCAATCAGGGTACCTTGCTCCTTTGATTCCTGGACAAGTCTCTTTATAGGTGCAGACTCAGGGCTTACAACAGATACAACCTTATTTGAAGCAACTACATTTCCAAAGCCCACATTAATAAAATATACCAGCATTCTCCTTCCCCCTACTCGATGTTTTGAACCTGTTCTCTGATTTTCTCAATCTCCGACTTTAATTCAACAACCGACTTAACGATGCCGGAGTCACTTGATTTACTTCCTATGGTATTGATCTCTCTGTTGAATTCCTGAATCAGAAAATCAAGTTTTCTTCCAACAGCACCGCTCTCCGTCAATATCTCTCCTAACTGAAGAACGTGGCTCTCAAGTCTGGTTAGTTCTTCGTCTATACTACTCTTATCAGCATAAATTGCTACTTCCATTGCAAGCCTGTCCATGTCAACAGATGTTCCATCTTCTAAAATTGAATCTATTCTATCATTCAGCTTTATTCTATATTCCTCAACAACCAGAGGTGCTCTACTTTCAATTTTGCCTGCAATGCTCTCAATCTTTATTAGCTTAGTGAGAATGTCTTCCTTAAGTTGCTCTCCTTCGTATTCCCTCATCTCAACGATTCTATCCAAAGCCTTTTGTGTAGACTCCCTTATGGCTTCCCAAACAAGGTCTTCATCTAAATCTTTTTTCTCAGTTTTGATTACATCAGGGATTGAAAGAATAGTATTGAGCCTTACGGAGTCATCAATATCCAGCTCTATTTTTAATTCCTCAAGGGCGGTCTTAAAGCTTTTTGCCAAAGGAATGTCGACTTTTACTTCAACAGCGGATATTTCAGCAAAATCAAAATTAACAAATATATCGACCTTCCCCCTGCTTAATTTCTCCTTTACCAGCTTCTTAATATTTTCCTCAAGATATATCAGATATCTAGGCAACTTGACATTCACATCAAGATATCTGTGGTTTACTGACTTTATTTCAATCTTAAGTCTATACAGTTCGTTCTCTGATTCTCCTTTTCCATAACCTGTCATGCTTCTAATCAATGTAATCCCTCCTTGCTAGTGTATAGCTTGCTATCGATCAGTGTTTATTTCTAAAGACAAAATAACTACAATTAGCGTTTCAACTAGTCTTAAAGTATGCTTATCTATTGTAAATACAATCAGTACCCACAAACTGAACACCTCTTATTGTGGATTACATCTTTCGATGAGCTATAGATTATTATACATCTATGAAAATAAATATCTACAGTTTGTTACAGAATATTAATATTTGATTATTTTTTTGTAGATTTTATCATGCTCTGAATTTGTGGTATACTTTAATAATAACATATTTATGGAGGTTTATAATGTCATATGATGGTATAGTAACACGATCAGTTGTAACTGAATTAAAAGATATTCTAGTAGGCGGTAGAATCGATAAAATATATCAGCATGAAAAGGATGAACTACTACTTCAAATCTACAGTAAGGGTAAGAATCACCGACTTCTCATGTCCGCAAGCAGCAATAACCCAAGACTTTATTTAACAAGATCCCCAAAGAGTAATCCATTGTCACCACCGATGTTCTGCATGTTTCTTAGAAAGCATCTTACTGGAAGTATTATCCTGGACATTGAACAACACAACCTTGACAGAGTTGTTATATTCACCTTGTCAGGCAAAGATGAGCTTGGCAATCCCACTGAAAGGGAGCTGATTATCGAAATAATGGGAAGACACAGCAACATTGTCCTCCTTGATAAAACAACCAAGACCATTATAGATTCAATAAAAAGGATACCAGCCGAAATTTCAAGGGTAAGACAGATACTCCCTGGATTAAAGTATTCCTATATTGATGTTGATGATAAAGCAGACCCACTTCATTCAAGTAAAGAAGATTTCTTTGATTTATTGAACTCGGCCAATGGAAATCAGAAGGCTTTTAAATTTCTTTATCAAAGCTACACTGGACTCAGCCCTCTCGCTGGAAGAGAGATATGCAGCATAGCAGAACTGGATTCAGGCAGGACTATCCTAAGTCTGGAAGAAGATGAAAAAGAGCGTCTTTTCAATGGACTAGTTGAATTTATCGATAAAGTAAAAAAAGAAGCCTTCAATCCCGTTTATGTACTTGATGGGGACAATAAAAATGTAGTTGCATTTTATGCTTTTCCTTTGACACAATACAGTGGTCTTAAGCAGGTCTCAAATGAGAGCGTATCACAGATGCTGGACTATGTGTATGAATCAAGAGATACCGGAGACAGAGTCAATCAGAAATCAGCGTCATTGAAAAAAATACTACACACAAAGCTTGAAAGAGCTCAGAATAAGCTCTCAAAACAAAAAAATGAGCTTCTAGAAAGCAAGGAAAGGGAAAAATATAAAATTTATGCAGATCTTATACAGGCAAACCTTCACAGAATAGATAGGGGAGCTGATCATGTAATATTAGAAAATTTCTACGATGAAAATCTGAATGAATTAAATGTCCCACTGGACCCAAAATCCAGCCCCGCGGAAAATGCTCAAAGATATTATAAAAAGTATGGAAAACTTAAGACTGCAAATCAGTTGCTACTTAAGCAGATTCCAGAAACTGAATCAGAGATTTCATATATCGAACACGTACTTATGAGCCTGGAAAATGCATCAGAAGTTCAAGAACTTGATGAGATAAAGGAAGAGCTTGTATTGGAGGGCTATATCCCAAGGCGAAGTATGAAAGGAAAGAAAAAAAAGGAAAAGCTTTCAGGTCCACTCAGATTTATTTCATCCGATGGATTTGAAATCCTTGTTGGTCGAAACAACAGGCAAAATGAAATTTTAACAATGAAAACTGCACGAAAAGAAGACTTGTGGCTCCATACAAAAGGTATCCCCGGTAGCCATGTAATTATAAGGACAGAAGGTAACCCTGTCCCCCCTACTACACTTGTTGAAGCAGGAACAATAGCCGCATACTACAGCAAAGGTCGAAACTCAGGGAGCGTTGAGGTTGACTATACAGAAAAGAGATATGTCAGAAAGCCTAAAAATGGCAAGACAGGTCTTGTGGTTTACGAAAATCAAAAGACCTTTGTGGTGGAACCCTCAACAACAGCAATTGACAACATTAAAAAAGCAGGAGAATAATTCTCCTACTTTTCCATTATGATTACCTCATCCTTTTCATCAACTTCAATAAACTTGACACCCACCACTTCACTCTTGGATGTGGGGACATTCTTGCCGACATAATCAGGTCTGATTGGAAATTCTCTGTGCCCACGATCTACCAGAACAGCTAGTTGCACTTTCTTTGGCCTACCGTTGTCAATCAGGGCATCCAGTGCAGCTCTTACTGTCCTGCCAGTATATATTACATCGTCTACAAGTACAACTTTCTTCCCGTTTATCTCACCCTGAAAACTTTCATTAACTAGAGGCTGACTGCCTATTTCCTTCAGGTCATCTCTGTATAAGCTAATGTCTAGTGTATATACCGGAAGTTTCTCTCCTTCTATCAGATAGATCTTTTCAGCAATCCTTTTGGCAAAAGGTACCCCTCTGGTCTTGATTCCCACCAGAACAATATCCTTTACTCCCTTGTTTCTTTCAATAATCTCATTGGATATCCTTGTTGTAGCCCTTGCAATCGCCTTGTTGTCCATTATTACAGCTTTTACAATCATAACTGGTCCTCCTTTTGGAGCTTGGATAAAATTTTTCTGAATTCATCAGGTAACTCACACTCAAATTCAACCTCTTCATCAGTTGATGGGTGTATAAAACCAAGTTTTATTGCATGCAACATCTGCTTTTGGATTTTGAATTCATTCTTGCCGCTGGAATACACGGGATCACCAACCACAGGATTGCCAATATATGAGAAATGAACCCTTATCTGATGGGTTCTACCTGTTTCAAGTCTCACTGATACCAATGTATATTTACCGAAGCGTTCCACTACAGAATAATGGGTAACAGCTTCCTTGCTGTTTCGATCAGTTACTGCCATTTTTTTTCTGTCCTTTCGGCTTCGTCCTATGGGGGCATTTATTGTGCCATTGTCTTGTTTGATATTTCCATGTACCAGAGCAAAATATTCTCTATATACCCCATGGTATTTAAGCTGCTCAGAAAGCTTTCTATGAGCTTTATCGTTCTTAGCTACCACCATTAGGCCCGATGTGTCTTTATCCAGCCTATGGACGATTCCTGGCCTTATAATGCCATTTATAGAAGACAGGTTGTCAATATGATACATCAAGGCATTGACAAGGGTTCCTGTATAGTTCCCCGGGGCTGGGTGAACAACCATATTCTGCTCTTTATTTATCACTGCAATATCTTTGTCTTCATAGATTATCTCAATTGGAATGTTTTCTTGAATTATCTCTAGAGTCTTCGGTTCAGGTAGCGTGACCAGAATAGAATCTCCTTCCCTGACGGTATAGCTTGATTTTTTAACTACTCCGTTAACAGTGACCAGCTTTTCCTTGATTAGCTTTTGAATTCTTGTCCGGGATACCTCATCCAGCTCTAAAGAAAGAAAGTAATCCAATCTTTCCTCGTCTTCCTCTCCTACATATATTTCAATCTTATTCATTTGGATCACCTGTGCTCTTCTCATACCTATCGAATAATATTATAAAAATCAATAATCCTGTGCCTACAACTATGAAAATATCTGCAACATTAAACACAGGGAAGTCATAAAGCCTGCCAAGATCGACCTTGATAAAATCCACTACATAACCTAATCGTACTCTGTCAATAAGATTCCCAAGTGCACCACCAAGAAGAAATCCCATAGCGAAGTTAGCGACAACTGTCAATTTTTTCCTATTCCTAATCATATAAATTGACATCCCCAATAAAACCAGGCTTGTTACGAATATAAAGAAAATTCTCTGATTCTGAAGGATGCCGAATGCAGCTCCAAAATTTTTTACAAAATGAAGCTCAAACAGATTATTAATCAATACAATCGGTTTCCTGTTCACAAGGTACGTCAATGCCAAATATTTAGTCAGCTGATCAGATAAAATGATCAGAACTCCCAAAATAAATCCCAATGTTTTTTCCTCCTACCCTACATTCAATATACAGAACAAAAAGGAGCCAATGCTCCTCTTGTCTATTCCTTATGTTCTTCTTCTATCTTTTTCCCATATGTATTTTTGTTTTTTTCAATACTGTTATAATATTCCTCAAGGGACAATAATTGAGATTTCAGAAATGATTCATACCTTGTCTTGAAGATAAATATCTCTTTCTGCAGATAATCATATTCTTCCTTGATTCCTCTAACATCCTCCCGTGACTGATTGATTATTTTTCTACCTGTATCCTCAGCGTTTTCAATGATAATTTCAGCCTTGTTTCTTGCATTTACAGTAACTTCATCGGCAGCCTGTTGAGCTACAAGAAGAGTACTCTTCAATGCTTCTTCCATGGTCTGGAACTGTCTTATCTGATCGGTGAGCATGCTGATTTTATCCTTATACTCAATGTTTTCCTTGTACATTCGCTCGTAATCATCTATCATTTCCACAAGAAATGAATTGACTTCTTTGGGACTAAAACCCCCTATGCTTTTTTTGAAATTCTTATTCTGAATATCCAGTGGTGTTATCATTTGATCACTCCATTATACTAATTTCCTGATTATCAGGTTATATCTCCCTTTTTTTGATATTCCTTCAATTCCATATAGTATTGTTCGTCCCTTACCTCTAACTGAAACAACATCTCCTGGGTCCAATACTCGGTCTGCTTTCTCAGTTTTCTCCCAGTTTACTTTGGTTTTTCCTGATTTGATCAGTGACATGCTCTCGCTTCTTGATAGATTGTAAGCGGCACTTAAAAATACATCCAGTCTCAGAGATGATACAAATTTTCTTGTTTCGATGAAATCCGGTTCAGGATATTCCAGATAATTCCTTGGGATTTCAGATATTTTCAAGGTGGCATTACCTGCTTTTTCAAAATTCAGAAGAATAAAGTCTTTAATTTCTTTTTTTACTATAATAATTGAACAATCATCATAGACGAGTATGTCCCCAATTTTTTCTCTGGTTATTCCAAGACCCAGCACTGCTCCAAGAAAATCCTTGTGATTCAAGCCTTCCAACTGTCCTGTCACTTTTAAATAAGACAATGGATTCTCATTGTCACCTATGTACAAGTATTCAGGATGGATTATGATACATTTTCTTTCAGCTTCCTCAGGACCTCCATCATATGCAAATGCAATATCCTGAAATCTATTTAAAATTGACTCACTCATCCTTCTTTCATAGGGATCCATGAAATCACTGACTGCCGTCTTGTGGTACTTTATTACTGATTGTATCAAATCTAGGAGTCTACGCATTTTGAACAATATCTCATTGTCGTTTATATGATTCAGATATATTCTATTATCCAACATCTTTTAACCTGCTAGATTTATTATTACTGAATAGATTACTCTCAAAAATATTATCGCAACCCATGGTGAAAAATCTATAAACCCTCTTCCAACGCCTACCTTTTCGAGAAGAGCTCTTGCAGGGGCCATAATAGGTTCAGTCAGCTCGTAAAGTACTTTCCCGAATATATTGTTCATAGGCACTCTGAAAATATTTACAAAAATACGCACTATAATTAGAATTTCAAGTAAATCAAATAATATCCTTACTGATCTGAGCAATGTATACATTCAAATCTCCTTACCATGGGAAAATTCCCCTATTTTTCAATTCGTCCTTTAATCCGTCAATTTCTATATTGTTTGGAGCAAGTATAAAAATATCCTTGGTAACTTTCTGAATTTTTCCTTCCACAGCGTAAAGCCCACCATTGATAAAATCAAAAATCTGTCTTTTTACATTTGTATCCAGTTGCTCAAAATTTACTACTATTGCTTTTCTAAGCTTAAGATCATCAATTATTGCAGGTGCTTCTTCATAGCTTAAAGGTTCATGGACTACAATCTTCATGTTATTGTTTGTATGAATATTCACTACCTTATTGCTGAATTTCTTTGTAGGGGGAGGTGATCCTGCATCCAGCTCTTCAGCAGACTCATCCATCATATACTCCTCTTCCTCATCATAATCATCAATACCTATAAAATACTTGAATTTATCAAATATATTGCCCATTCCATTCCCTCCTAATAATCTCTATTCCCAAAAATACCTGTCCCAATTCTTATCATATTTGAGCCTTCCTCAATTGCTATCTCAAAATCATTAGTCATTCCCATTGATAAAATGTTCATATCTAATCCATTGTAATTCTCAGATTTTATTCTTTCACTCAAATTATACAGACCACTAAATGTTTTTCTAAGGATCGCCTCATCATCTGTAAAAGGAGCGATTGTCATCAATCCTTTTATTCTTATGTTTTCCAGCTTGAGAACTTTTTCGATAAAAGGCAAAACATCTGCTTCCATCATGCCAAATTTTGACTCCTCTTTGGCTATGTTAACCTGGATTAGTGTATCAACAATATGGTCACTTGCCTTAGCCCTCTTGTCGATTTCCTTTGCCAGCGACACTCTGTCCAATGAATGAATCAAGTGAATTCTGTCAACTATGTACTTGACCTTGTTTGACTGGAGATGACCTATCATATGGTATCTAGGCCGCTCTTCAAGAATTTCCATCTTTTCTATCAATTCCTGCACCTTGTTTTCACCGATATCAACCACTCCCATGTCAAGAGCTTCGATTATTCTTTCAACTGGCACTGTCTTTGTTACTGCCACCAATTCTACAGTGTCTTTTCTTCCTGCCTTTTCAAGAGCTAGGTTGATTCTGTCATTAATTTCTTCCAAATTTTCTTTGATGGTAATTTTAAAGACCTCCCCTCACTTTAGTATATCACCAACCTGGGCAGACTCAGGCTCAATTATTATTTCACTGAATATTGAGATGGTTCTAACTGACTCTTCACCTGATTTTATATAACCATTGCTGTCACCCTTGGAAACATAGGCATATCTATCATCGTTTGCAATTACTTCAACTGGTCTGAAGGTGACAACCCCATAAAATTCCTTGACCAAAACTCCATTGATACCATCTCTCTCCACCAGGGATCTTTCTGGAATCCTAAGAGTGTTCTCTTTAACAGTTACAATGCTTATGTCGACTTTTCTTTTATCATATAGTTTTTCAATATATTTGGTTCCTTCCAAAACAAGAAGTCTAGTATTGTCTTCTTCAATTGTATCAATTACAGGAAGCTTAGCCGATACCAGCAGCTCTTCATTACTGGAAATTGAAATTTCCAGTCGGTCGTCAATTTCAAATTTTGAGTAAAGCTCCCCATCAACCTTCACTATAACAAGCCACTGATAGTCATCAATAATTTTAAACACAGGATTACTTCCCGCTTCTTTTTTCTGACCGTTTATTTCCTTGTCTATATCTAGAATATCGACACTTATTTCATTCAGGCTTGTCGGACGCAAAGATTCTTCCCATCCATCTATATTATATGATACCAGGCCTGAATTTCTAGAGTAGATTTTCTTGTCATATTTTGAAATCTGTTGGTAGAGGCTTTCACGTCTTTCAAGAAGAGATTCCATTGTGATTTCACCTGAAATATATGTCTGAGAAAGCTCATTGAAGGTAGTGGACTGTAATAGGAGGACTTCCCTTGAATCATGTACACCTTGATAGTCTCTTGCAGCAATTTGACTCTGAAGTTTTGAAACCAATACCTCTACTCCATTGAGGCTGACAGTGGCATCAGTATCTTCTTCAG
The DNA here is from genome assembly GCA_051744365.1 of Bacillota bacterium. Taxonomy (GTDB): domain Bacteria; phylum Bacillota; class Clostridia; order Tissierellales; family Tissierellaceae; genus Gudongella. Next base: position 31,151 of record JBNJCX010000005.1, on the reverse strand, counting down.
TCTGAATTTCATTATAGAAACCAATCATATTCTCAATGCTGTTAAGCTCACTTTTGAGGTTTGTCGTGTCCTGCTGTAGAAGTATGTCTACTACAATTTGTCCAACCCTTACTCTTTCTCCTTCAGCGGCAACTTTATATATGTCGCCATCTACTTCTGAATAATACAACTCCTCATCTCTTACCAGAATACCTTTCGCTGGTATTTCTACCAGATACTCGAATTCCTCCGGCAGAACGAGGAGGTCATCATCACTAAAAAATCTTGGAAGGATATTCAATGCAAGGAGCACCAGGACAATAAATCCTATGAAAAGAATCAACTTTCTTTTTATGTCTCCCTGATATCTTATCATTTAAGTCACACCTAACTAAAAAATTTGCCATATTTACTCATTATCTTAAATTGATTTATACTTTCTATCTTAAGCTTTATAACTTCGTTGGCATATGTCACCATTTTTATTGACTGGTCACTGTGAATAGCTCCGATAAGAATTCCCTTGAACTTTTCCTTGGATTTTGTCATTATACTGATTTCATCACCAGCTTTCACTTTGGTTCCATCAAGAAAGAATTCCTGCATATCGGTGTCCTCTATCTCATCCTGTGAAATATATCTATTGTCTATGAATATAATGTTGTTCTTTAGATAAAATTTCTCCTTGAGAACAACAAGAGTATAACCCAGTATCCCGGCAAAAAGAGCCATCCCTGAAATTGCCATCAGAAACTCAAACATGCATAATCCTCCAATCTATAATTAAAATCAGTATATCATAATTTTTACTCTTTTTAAACCACTTTACAAAATGAAATTTATCAGTTATAATACAGCTTGTGGCGGGGTGTGGCGCAGCTTGGTAGCGCACTAGTCTGGGGGACTAGGGGCCGTAGGTTCAAATCCTATCACTCCGACCAATGCAAATGTTGAAATCTGTACGGTTTCAGCATTTTCTATTTTTTGGCATTTTCTTATTCCCTACAAAAATCCAACTACTCCCGTTTTTTTGCAGTTTTCGATACTCATTCTTCAAATGGCTATTTTCCAATATTCTACTTCTAAATATACCCCAAAAACATCAAAAGAGACTAAGGTCCAGATGTAATGATTTCAGAAACAAAAAAAAGAGTCTCAGATAATCTCTGGAACCCTTGATTTTATGTTATTTTTCCATTTTAATAGAATACACAATACTTTTAAAAATATCCTTAAATATCAACATCATTATAAATATTATTTGTATAAATCCACCCATTATTGTTGTAATTATCAACCATCCGAAAAATGATATAATGATTACCACAATGAAGATTTTAAAGCTTCTTTGCTATGGTCATAATATAGCCCCCTTATATTGTTTAACTTCCCTTACTATGTCTTTATATGTTTTCATTGGTTCCATACAGTCATTCGCATATATCTCAATTCTGTATCTTAATTCAATTCGCCCGTTATCCCTTATTTCGTTTTCTCCTATAAAGTCAAAACCTGCCTCAAACCATATTTGACAATTAAGGACGGATCCAAATTTATGCACTAACCGATTAAGTAAATTATTTGCTACATCATATTGATGGTACAATACATAAAAATCAACATAAGTCATTTGAACATGCCCACCACTTTCTTCCGGTATTAATTCGCCTTGACATGAACCAGCTGAACAAAATATATCGATTTCATTAATTGCGGTTACTAACTCTTCAATTCCTTTGTCAATGTCAAATTCCGGTAACATATCCATTATGTCTTCTTTGTATTCTTCATTAAATTGATTAATATTAATTAGTCCTTTCCCGTGCATAATACAACCCCCTTATATTTTATTTAATTACTCTTCCAACTCTTCTGGATATCCGCAATAAATCCATGAAATCATTATTCAACTTGTGATTAAGTTCATTAATTGTAATATCATAAAGGAAATTCAAATCAAAGTGTATATTATGTCCAACAAGTATATCTCCTCCAATAAAATCAATAAAACCTGGCATTACTTGATCTATTGTAGAAGCGTTTTCCAACATTTCATTTGTTATTCCTGTCAATTCAGTTATAAAGTCGCTCACAAAATATTTCTCATTTTCTCCTTCACCATTCACTTCTTCATAATAAGGAGGTTGAATAAGCGTTTGAAACTCTTCGATAATGTTGAAGTTTGAAACTTTCAAAGCTCCAATTTCTATGATATCATCAAACCTCGAATCGAGTCCTGTAGTTTCGATATCTACTACTACATAATTACTAGGGATATTAAGTTAAACTTTCCCCTTTTTCCCTTATCTTTCTATTTTCATGCAACAATTAAATCACCCCACTAGTGCTTTATTACTTTAATACTATTATTAATAATTAGAGTTGTCAATTCCTGGAAAACAATCCAACTATTAATACAAAAAGTGGCGTTATTTTACCAAAAGTTGAAATATCCCATACCCATATAACCTAGTAATACCAATGGATACAAGAGTTACCACAAACCACAAAAAGCAGTACTCTATTCTGGAAGACTAGGGGCCGTAGGTTCAAATCCTATCACTCCGACCAATAAGAGATAAGCTGGCAACCTTCTAGGTTACCAGCTTATCTTTTTATTTGCTGCTACAATTTCCATTTCATGTTTCATGGATCTCCCCATAAGCTTTCCAACAGAATCCCTTACATCCGCTCCGTTGTAAAGTACATTATATATCTCCCTTGTTATGGGCATATCTATCCCGATATCTCCAGCAAGTTCAATTGTGGATTTTGTTGTCTTTATACCTTCCACAACCATGCCGATCTCATCTGCTGCATCTTCCATGGAATAACCCTTTCCTATCAGAATTCCTGCTCTTCTATTTCTGCTATGCATACTTGTACAGGTAACTATAAGGTCACCTATTCCTGAAAGTCCTGAAAATGTATCGGCATCAGCTCCCAATTCCACCCCTAGTTTTGACATTTCATAGATTCCCCGCGTCATTAATGCAGCCTTTGTATTGTCACCATACCCAAGTCCATCGGATATTCCTGCTCCCAAGGCTATTATATTCTTAAGGGCACCACCCAGTTCAACACCAATGACATCAGGATTAGTGTATATCCTGAATGTAGGACATGAAAATACATCCTGGATATATTCCGCAACATTTTTGCTTTTAGATGCAGAAACAACAGTTGTAGGTATTTCCAAGGCTACTTCCTCTGCGTGGGAAGGCCCTGAAAGGACAACAAATTGGTTCTCAGGAAAGTATTCATAAACAATCTCTGATATCCTTTTCTTTGTAGTGTTCTCGATTCCCTTGGCTACGTTCACTATTATCTGATCAGACTTTACTGCACCTTTCAACTGCTCTAGAAGTGCCCTGATGCTGTGAGTCGGGACTGCCAGAACAACAATATTGCTTTGATCTATTTTGGTCACAAGATCTGAACCTATGGAGAGTTCTTCCGGTAACTCAATATCCGGCAGATACCTCTTATTCATTCTGTTTTCAGCCATAATCTTTGCCTGTTCATCAGATCTGACCCATAAGTCAGTTTTAATCCCTTTTTTTGTCAGAAGTACTGATAAAGCTGTCCCCCAGCTTCCTCCGCCTAGAACTACGACTCTGGTTTCCAATGAAATCACCTGCCAATTTTATTTTCTGTTCCCTTAACCAAGCGCTTTATATTTTCCCTGTGTCTAAAATATCCAAGAATCATTAAAAGAAAAGTCATGATGGATGTGCTAGTCTTGCCATCAGACAAACCAGTAAACGTAAGTACAAATAGTACTGTTAAAAATACCAATGAACCAAGGGATACATATTTGCTAATAATGGCTGTTGCCACACCCAAAATAACACTGATAAGAGTTATCGGAAACTGTATAACAGCCATTGCAGCTATCGTTGTAGCTATTCCCTTGCCTCCCTTGAATCTGAAAAAGACTGGCCAGTTGTGACCAATCACTGCGAACAGACCTGCAATCAGGCCTCCGTTATATCCTCCCAGATTAAGGCCTATTAATACTGCAACAGTTCCTTTTACAAAATCCATAAGAAAAGTAAGAACGCCCAGTTTCTTTCCCATTATACGCAATGCGTTGGTTGCTCCTGCATTTCCACTTCCATGGTTTCTGATATCAATTTGCTTGAATGCTTTCCCCACGACATATGCTGAAGAAAAGCTTCCAATCAAGTATGAAAGTATCAGTACTAAAAGCAATTTCATATCTATTCTCCCTTTTCTCTGAGCTCAAATCTAATTGGTGTCCCCATAAATCCAAAATGGTTTCGAATTTGGTTTTCCAAATACCTTACATATGAAAAATGCATCAGTTCCTTGGAGTTTACAAATATTACAAATTTTGGCGGTCTTACAGATACCTGGGTACCATAGTATATTTTTGCTCTCCTTCCCTTATCTGAAGGTGGTTGGTTCATAAGAACTGCCTGATTGAGAATATCGTTCAATACTCCAGTACTTATCCTCATATTATAGTTGTTGTTTACAATATTAATGGTCTCCAGAAGCTTATTAATTCTTTGACCTGTGATTGCAGAAATAAAGAGTATGGGAGCATAATTGAGGAATCCAAAGGTTTCTCTCAGGTCTTTCTCGAAAGACAAGTAAGTCTTGTCATTTTTGTCAACAATGTCCCATTTGTTGACTGCAAGAATTATCCCCTTGCCGTTATCATGGGCATAGCCTGCAATTTTTGTATCCTGTTCTGTCGGTCCCATTGTTCCATCTATAACCATTACACATATATCAGCTCTGTCTATGGCAGCAAGAGTCCTTACAACAGAATATCTCTCAACTTTTTCTGAAATGTATCTCTTTCTTCTTAAACCAGCAGTATCTACAAATACGTAATTGTTTTCTCCCACAATAAAGTGGCTGTCAATCGAATCACGGGTAGTTCCTGGAATGTCAGTGACTATTACTCTTTCCTCCCCTAGGATATGATTAATCAATGATGATTTGCCAGAATTTGGTCTTCCAATAAATGCTACTCTTATCGTATCCTCCTCATCTCCCATGTCCTTTTCATCCGGGAAATATTTTGCAAGCTCATCCAGCAAATCTCCGAGGCCAAGGGATTGCTCCGACGAAATAATCATTGGCTCGCCCAGCCCCAATTCATAAAATTCGTATATTTCTTCAGGAGTCTTTCTTGTGTCAATCTTATTGGCTGCCAGTACAACATTCTTGCCTGATCTTCTCAGCAGATCTCCTATTTCCCTGTCAGTGGTTGTGAGGCCGACAGTTCCATCAACTACAAACAATATTACATCAGCAGTATCAATGGCAATATCAGCCTGTTTTCTTATGTTTTTCATTACCACATCTTCATTTTCCGGCTCTAGTCCCCCGGTGTCGATAATAGTAAAGTTATTTCCCAGCCATTCCGCCTCGGCATATATCCTATCTCTGGTAACTCCAGGCGTATCTTCAGTTATCGCTATCCTTCTACCGGCAATCTTGTTAAATAACGTTGATTTACCAACGTTAGGACGACCTACTATACATACAATCGGTCTACTCACGACCTCACCCCTGTCTCAATTATATTAATTAATTCATACCCATCCACCTTGGATGGAATAATATTCATTCCCAATTTTCTCGACGCCTCTTCCAGGGTTATATTGTCCAAGAAGATATCTTCATCCCTCTTCAGCATGGATCTTGGGATAACGACCTCATCAAAATCCTTATACACTTTAGTCTGTTCCACAAGATCCACGGCTGTTACCAGACCTGATACTGTTATTGTCTCTCCAAAGAAATGGTTTTTGATAGGAACAACCTCTATAACAAGGTTATCATATTTCTTCGTAATCAACTCTGCAATTTCTTTCATAAAATCAAAGGCCAATGTACCAGTTGCAAATACAATTTTTTTACTGGATTCATATTTCTTTGATTTTAGAAGTGCATCCTCAACTTCCTTACTAAAAGACCTTAGAAGTCCCACACCATTTTCGTATTGGGGATAACCCTCATACTCTTCTTCTTCAGGCAGCTTTTTTCCGGAAACGACATAGAACTCATCGGATGCAAAAATATATCTTGTGTCGATTGTCTTTAGGTAATGCTCCTGCATCCTATGAATTTCATCAACCACCGTAGCTGCTTTTATATTGTCATAAATTTGAAGCTCATCAAGACCTTGTCTGTACTTTGTTAAGCCGACAGGTACCACAGCGACAGAATGTATGGATGGATATAATGTGGAAAGATCTGCTATGGTGTTTATTAGCTCCTCCCCATCATTTACTCCAGGAACCAGTACTATTTGGCAGTTCATCTCAATGTTGACTTCATGAAATTTTTTGAGAGTTTCAAATATTTTACCTGCATTTTTATTTCTCAACATCTTTACTCTCAACTCAGGATTAGTTGTATGAACAGATACGTTTATCGGACTTAGTCTGTAGTCAATTATCCTCTGAATTTCATCCTCGCTCATATTGGTCAACGTTATGAAATTTCCTTGAAGAAATGACAGTCTGGAATCATCATCCTTGAAGTACAATGTATCTCTCATATTTGGCGGTAACTGGTCAATGAAACAGAACATGCATTTGTTGTTACAGCTCCTGGCTCTGTCTATCAGCGGATTGGTAAATATAATCCCCAAATCCTCACCGGGCTCCTTTTCAATTTCAAGCTCCCATATATCTCCATTTGTCTTCTCAATCTCGATTACCAGATATTCATCCGCCATCATATATTTGTAATCAATGACATCTTTTACCTTTCTGTCGTTGATGCTCAATAAGACATCCCCTGGATCCAGTTCCAATTCGTCAGCTATACTACCCAGTTCTATATCCTCAATTATATTTCTGGATTCCTTAATGTTTGTTATTTCCATAATAAACCACCTGTCTATATACATTAGTTAAGCCTACAGCTTGCTGTAGGCTTATTTACTGAACTAATAAAGCGGAAACTTATCGCACAGAGTGTATACTCTCTGTTTTACAGCTTCTTTATCACTATCAGATTCCAGAGCCCTTGCTATCAGCTCTGCAATTTCCTTCATCTCAGCTTCATTCATACCTCTTGTAGTCATTGCAGCAGTTCCAATTCTGACACCACTTGTAACAAATGGACTTTCAGGATCATTTGGTATTGTATTCTTGTTGGTTGCAATACCTACATTGTTTAGCATAGTCTCTGCAACTTTTCCTGTCAAGCCTTTATTTCTTACATCAATCAAAATCAAATGATTGTCCGTTCCACCTGAAACAAGTCTGAATCCTTCTTCTATCAATGCCTCAGCAAGAGTATTGGTATTAACAATTACCTGTTTCTGGTAAACCTTGAAGTCAGGCTGTAAAGCTTCTCCAAATGCAACTGCTTTTGCAGCAATAACATGCATCAGCGGGCCGCCTTGTATTCCAGGGAAAATTGCCTTATCTATTGCCTTGGCATACTCAGCCTTGCAAAGTATAGCTCCTCCCCTAGGTCCCCTCAGAGTCTTGTGTGTGGTAGTTGTTACGAAGTCGGCATATGGTACTGGGTTCTGATGAAGGTCAGCCGCAATCAATCCAGCTATATGAGCCATATCAACCATTAGATATGCGTCCACTTCATCAGCAATTTCCTTGAATTTTCTGAAATCAATTTTTCTTGCGTATGCACTTGCGCCAGCTACAATCATCTTTGGTTTTTCTTCAAGTGCTATTCTTCTTACTTCATCGTAATCTATGGTTTCAGTTTCCGGGTCAACACCATATTCTACAAAATTGAAGTACACTCCTGAAATATTTACAGGACTTCCGTGGGTAAGGTGTCCTCCCTGTGACAGCTTCATTCCAAGAACCTTGTCTCCCGGCTTTAAAAAAGCAAAGTATACAGCAAGGTTAGCATTTGATCCTGAATGTGGTTGCACATTAGCATGGTCAGCACCAAAAAGCTCTTTAAGTCTTTCAATGGCAAGTGTCTCCGCTTTGTCTACTACTTCACATCCTCCGTAATATCTCTTGCCAGGATACCCTTCTGCATATTTATTTGTCAATTGACTTCCCATTGCCTCCATTACAGCCTCAGAAACAAAGTTCTCCGATGCTATAAGTTCAATGTGCTTATTCTGACGGGCAATCTCCTCATTAACAATTTCCATTACCGCCTTGTCTGTTTCCTTAAGATTATTAAAATTCATATTCCGACTCCTTTCAAATTATTAAATTTTGATACCTTTTTTTCAGGATGATTCCCAGATGAATTCATGGATTATTTGGTGTATTTAAGCATAATCTCAATCAGCTTGTCAAGTTCCTCTTCAGAACCATCCGGTGCCTCCAATAGACAATTCTTCATATAATTCTCAAGAATGAGCCCTCCAACATTATTCAGGGCACTTCTTGCAGCTGATATCTGAATCAATATATCTCCACAGAACTTGTCCTCATCCACCATTTTTTGTATACCCTTTATCTGACCTTCTACTCTTCTTAATCGTACGATTATTGCATCCTTCTCTGCCAAAACCACCCCTCCTTAAAGCTTTCTTGTCATAACGATTATATTCTCATCTTTCTTTGCAAATACTTTGTCAATAATTCTCACAATCACAAATGATATTGCCAGGAATACAATTCCCATACCAAAAATCAGAAGCTCGTGGCTGGCGGTCTCCATTCCTTTGAACATACTGTTTCCGACAAAGATTCCCAATATTAAGAAAGCAAAAGGAATCATATATATTATTGTCACATACTTCATAATATTTTTTTGAATAGCCTGAAGCTCCACAAAATCACCAGGCTTCGCATCGATATTGTTGTTAACTGTAACATAGTGAGGCTTAACTTCGCAAGAACTTGCGCAGGAACTACAGCTGCCTCATCCTGATGGTCTTTTAACTTCCAGTTGTACCTTCTGGTCACCAACTTTCTTTATCACAAATCCTATTTGATCCACGCTATCTCTCCTCCTGTGATGTTAAATCCTTTATTACTTCCGACGCAATAATCAAGCCAACTACCGGTGGTACGAATCCAATGCTTCCCGGTATGGCTTTCCGCCGTTCGCCTTCCCCAAGATTTATCTTCAATGGCTCTTCCTCTGAGTATACTACCTTCAGGTTTTCTATTCCGCGTTTTCTCAACTCCTGGCGCATAACTCTAGCCAAAGGACAGACTTTTGTGCTGTTAATGTCCTTAACCATAAAACCGGTAGGATTTAATTTGTTTCCTGCTCCCATTGAGCTTATTATTGGTATACCCATTGAGGATGCTGATGTAACCAAATCCAACTTTGAAGAAACCATATCAATGGCATCTACAATATAGTCATACTCATTTGATAACAGTTTTTCCCTTGTTTCACTGTTATACTTATCGTTGACTGCAACAACCTTCAGCTCAGGATTAATGTCCAAAAGTCTTTCTTTCATTGCATCGACCTTGAATTGTCCGATTGTACTTGTCAAAGCATGTACCTGTCGATTTATATTTGATATATCTATTATATCATAGTCCACTATGACAAGCTTGCCTATTCCTGTTCTGGCAAGAGCCTCCACGGCATAGGAGCCCACACCTCCAATTCCGAAGACCGCCACGGTAGACTCCTTCAATATTTTCATTGCATTCTCTCCAAGGAGAATGCTTGTTCTTGCAAATCTATCATTCATTCTTCAGATCAACCCTTATATGAACCTCTTGCAGCTGTTTAGGCGAAGCCTCTGTAGGTGCATCTGTCATAAGACAGGTAGCTGATTGGGTTTTTGGAAAAGCAATTACATCCCTTATGTTCGAACGTCCTGAAAACAACATGACAAGTCTGTCCAAACCAAAGGCTATTCCGCCGTGCGGAGGTGTTCCGTACTTAAACGCTTCAAGCAGAAATCCGAACTTTGCTTGAGCCTCTTCTTTACTGAATCCCAGTGCACTGAACATTCTGGATTGAAGTTGGGAATTGTTTATCCTGATACTTCCTCCTCCCATTTCATCTCCATTTATCACCAGGTCATAAGCTTTTGCTCTTACTCTATGAGGCTCAGTTTCAAGCAATGGGATATCTTCTTCTACTGGATGAGTAAATGGATGATGCTTTGCCACATATCTTTCTTCTTCCTCGTCGTATTCAAACAACGGAAAATCTGTAATCCAAAGTATTTTGAAATCTTCATCAGAAATCAAATCCATCCTTCTTGCAATATCATTTCTAAGATTTCCTAAACTATCGTTTGCAACTTGTATGGTATCAGCTACAAAAAGTAGCATATCACCTTTTTCCGCTTCAAAAAACTCTGTTAAATTATTTATTTCTTTATCGTCGAAGAACTTTCCAATAGGTGAACTGATTCCTTCATCAGTCAGCTTCATCCAGGCAAGCCCTTTTGCACCATAGGTTTTTGCATAATCCTCAAGCTTTGATATGTCCTTACGTGTAAATTTGTCTGCTCCATTTTTTACGTTGATTCCCTTTACAACTCCACCTGACTGGATGGCGTCACTGAACACCTTGAAGCCACAAGCTTTCAATAATTCTGATGCATTCTTAAGCTCAAGTTCGAATCTCAGGTCTGGTTTATCCACTCCATACCTGTCCATAGCATCATTATATGACATTCTCATCAAAGGAAGCTCCAAATTTATTCCCTTGATTTCCTTGAAAAGTCTCTGCATAAGCTTTTCATTAATATCTAGAACATCCTCAACATCCACAAAGCTCATCTCTACATCCACCTGAGTGAATTCAGGCTGCCTGTTGGCTCTTAAATCCTCGTCCCTGAAGCATTTCACTATCTGATAGTACCTGTCCATGCCAGATACCATCAAAAGCTGCTTCATCAATTGAGGAGACTGTGGAAGTGCATAGAACTGACCAGGGTTTACTCTGCTGGGCACCAGATAATCCCTTGCTCCCTCAGGAGTAGGTTTTGTAAGCATAGGAGTCTCTATCTCTACAAAATCATTTTCGTAAAAAAAGTCCCTGACCACCTTTGAAATTTTTGCCCTTAACTTCAAATTTTTCTGCATTGAAGGCTTTCTCAAGTCAAGATATCTGTATTTCAGCCTCATTGTTTCGCTTACATTGTCTTCGTCCTTGATATATATAGGAGGCGTCTGTGCTTCGTCCAGTATCTTGATTTCCTCTGCCAGAATCTCAATATCCCCTGTTGGCATATTAGGATTCTTGGATTGTCTTTCCCTTACCTTACCTCTGATTGCCAATACGTACTCAGTTCTTACAGATTCGGCTTTTTCCACCATATCTCTAGGTGCTTTATCGTCAAATACTATCTGTACCAAGCCAGTTGTATCCCTCAGGTCTATAAATAACAACCCCCCCAGGTTCCTCTCTCTCTGGACCCAGCCCATCAGTACCACATCACTTCCCACATCATCCATCCTAAGATTTCCACACATGGCAGTACGTCTAAGATTTCCCATTTTTTCTCCCATAATTATACCTCCTTAAAAAAATATAAAACCTCTCATCTCTGATTTTCAGGGACGAGAGGCTTATCTCGCGGTGCCACCCTAATTAGGTTTTCCTCACTCAATTTATAACGTATTTCACGAGCAGATATACTGCTGACTCAAAGGTGTCTTCACAGAATATTGGTGCTGAATTCCCACCATCTTCAGCTCTCTTGCCCCAATAATTTCTGATACTCTTCCTTATCAAAGTCTGTTTATTTAATTTACATAATTATAAAATAATACTGCCTAAGTGTCAAGCTGAATCTGGCTCCATGAATCCTCAATTCCCTTGATTTTCTGCCTTTTTCTCAATTCAAGTTCTGACAACCTGTCCATGTATTCCTTAAGATTCCTGAAATTTGCTATTGTTTCTATACTATCTTCCAACTTGTTGTATAGCTTGGTGGTAGAACCCATCCCGATGCCTATGATTGTTTCCTTCTCCTCCATTATGGAAATATTATATAGACATGGATTATCAGGTCTGCTGTACCCAATGTTTTCGAAATTGCCCATTATCTGTTTTTGTCTATACAGGTAATAGGGGATCAAATTGTTCTTTTCTGCATATTTAGCTGTAAGCCTTAGCATCTCCTGAATTTCTTCAGCAGAGGCCATGGAATAATTCTTTCGATCATCAATAAAATCAGAGCCCTTCTTAACTGCAAGAGTATGCACAGTCAAGTTGTCAGGCTGCAAGGGTTCAAGTTTCTTTAACGTATCTTCAATATCCTTCCTGTCTTCACTAGGAAGACCTACAATCAAATCCATATTGACAGTCTCAATTCCGATATCCTTGCTCAATTTATAAGTGGTCAGAATATCTTCTGATGAATGCCTTCGACCTATTATCTTTAACGTATCATCGTTCATAGTCTGGGGATTAATGCTTATTCTGTCGACATTATACCGCTTGAAAAGCTCAAGATACTCGCTGTTTATGGTGTCCGGCCGACCTGCCTCAACTGTAAGCTCATTTACTCCTATAAACTTTTTATCTATATATTTAAGCAGTCTTTCCATTAGTTCAACAGGTAGTGATGTAGGAGTTCCTCCACCAATGTATATAGTATTTATTGCCCACTTCTCCATCATACTGGCATTGTCTTCCAGCTCATGGATCAGGTTTTCCACATACCTTTCCATAGAGCTTCCATATTTATCTGCATTCAATGTTGGAAATGAACAATAAAAACATCTTGTCGGGCAGAAGGGTATCCCAATGTATATGCTGTAGCTGTTTTTTTCTATTGATTCCAGAATTTTCTTCTGTCCAATAGAAACCTGAATTATAAGTCTTGCCTTGTCAGGTCTCAGTAGATATGCTTCTGTTAGAGTATCTAGGGTTTCATCAATATCAAGTCCCTTATCCATTAGAATCTTTGCAATCTTCACTGGTCGAGTTCCAGTTAGTATACCCCAAGGAAGATTTGTTTTTAGATTCCTATCAAGAACTTTATATATTAGATGTTTTACTGTATTGTTTCTTGATGCTCGCTCATTTCTGTAAAAATCAAGTTTCGAATATGGAATCTCTTCAGTATCTACGATTTCATTTCCCCTTAGAAGTGAGACTCTGTAAATATTATTATCCATGGATATCCGTACAGCGTCTTCATCTTTTTCTTCAGTTATAAATGTTCTGTCATCCACAACCTGCACTTCTTCCTCGCTATAAAAAGCCCTTACCAGTTCGTAAGGGTCATGTGTTTTTATGTTAACGTCCTCACATAGAATTTTAACCATTTTTATCACTCTAATCTACCCTTTATAAAAGGGTTTTTCATTTTTTCAGCTCCGATGGATGAGTGAGCTCCGTGTCCCGGATATATTTTTGTTTCATCAGGAAGAACCATAAGCTTGTTAATTATACTATCCATCAGTGTGTCAAAATCTCCTCCATAAAGGTCAGTCCTGCCTATTGAACCCTGGAACAATGTATCACCTGTAACAAGAATATCTTCAACCAGCAGGGATATGCCTCCCTTTGTATGCCCTGGAGTATGAATTATCTTTAATTCCTTTTTTCCGATTGTTACAATATCCCCATCCTGAAGTAACCTGTCAGGTTCAAAGCTCACATCTCCCATTGCCATTGAGCTTGAAAGGTTTAAATTCCCATCCTTTAACATGTCTTCATCATCCGCATGAACCATAACTGGTACCTTCAGTTTATTTCTTAATTCTACAACTCCTCCTATATGGTCACCATGTCCATGAGTCAGTATGATTGCCTCCACCTTAAGGTTATTGTCGCCAATATAAGCCATTATGTCACTAACATCGCCAGCTGGATCAACCACAACTGAATATCCATCCTCAGAATGGATGATATAGCAGTTGGCTGCATATATTCCGGCCTGTAGTCTCTTTATCATCATTGATCCTCTTCCTCCTTAAAATTGCTTGGAGCTATCCAATAGAATTGTAACAGGGCCATCATTGACATAATCTACCTTCATATGTGCTCCGAAAACACCTGATTGTGTATTAATTCCCATTTCGCTTGTTTTTTGAATAAACTTTTTATAAAAATCATCTCCCATATCCGGTGAAGCCGCATCGGTAAAACTTGGACGTTTGCCCTTCCTGGCATCACCATAAAGTGTGAACTGAGATATTGCGAGTATTTCTCCTTCAACATCCTGTACTGAAAGATTCATCTTTTCATTTTCATCCTCGAAGATTCGAAGTCCTGTAATTTTATTTACCATATATTCAAGGTCAGAATCAGTATCATTTCCACCTACACCTAGGTAAACCAATAGACCATTTCCTATTTCTCCCACAACCTCGTCATTTACAAGAACCCTTCCGGATGTAATTCTCTGAACAACCGCCCTCATTCATTGACCTCCTTTATGCTGTCACTCTGTATACTTCAAATACATTTCCTATCTTTCTTACCTTTTTCATCAAATCGATAAGCTGCTCCTTGTCATGTATTTCAAGTACCATGGTTATGATTACTAATTTGTCCTTGTTTGTTCTTGCGTTCAATGAAACCAGTCCAATATTGGCATCATTTATCTTAAGAGCTATTTCTGCCAATAATCCTGGTCTGTCAGCTGCTTTGACCTGAATTTCGGCATTATATGATGACTTCTTCTCGAAATCCCAGGATACTTCTATTAGTCTTTCCTCTTCTGTGAGTTCGGACTTGATGTTTGGGCAATCCTTCCTATGAATCGATACTCCTCTTCCTCTGGTTATAAAACCAACTATATCATCTCCAGGTACAGGGTTGCAGCACTTTGAAAACCTGACTTTGATATTATCGATTCCCTTGACTCTAATCCCCTGTGTTTGCTTTGGTTTTGCTTTCCTTGAGGTTTTCTGTATATTGCTTTCGACTATATCCTTTTCTTCTGGCTTGAAATGCTCACTATACATCTCTTTGAGTTTATTTATCACCTGATTCATCGTTATGCTTCCATACCCAATGGATGCGTACAAATCCTCTATTGAGTTGATGCTCACCTTTGTAGCAATATTTTTAAGCCATTCATCCTTCAAAATCACCGATGGTTTGTAGCCTAATCTTTTAATCTCTTTTTCCAGGTATTCCTTGCCCTTGGAAATATTTTTGTCTCTTTCCTTTACTTTATAGAATTGCTTGATCTTGGTTTTAGCCTGATTACTCTTAACAATCTTTAACCAGTCCCTGCTGGGACCGCTGCTGTTTGAACTTGTTATTATTTCAACTATATTACCGTTTCTGAGCTTATGATTCAATGGTACAATTCTGTTATCGACCTTTGCTCCGACACATTTATTACCAACATCTGTATGGACGCGGTAAGCAAAGTCGATTGGAGTCGAACCATCAGGAAGATTAATAACATCACCTTTTGGTGTAAATACGAATACCTCGTCTGTAAAGAAGTCAATCTTCAAGGCTTCCATGAATTCCTTGGGATCATTAAGATCACTTTGCCATTCCATCAGTTGTCTCAACCAAGTTAGCTTGTCATCAAAACTGTCTGTCTTGAAATTATCTTCCTTGTATTTCCAGTGTGCTGCTATTCCGTATTCAGCAGTTCTGTGCATATCATAGGTTCTTATCTGGACTTCAAAAATCTCACCTTTATTGCCCATTACTGTTGTATGAAGTGACTGGTACATGTTTGGCTTGGGCATAGCCACGTAATCCTTGAATCTTCCCGGCAGTGGCTTCCATAGAGTATGGACAATCCCAAGGGCTCCGTAACAGTCCTTTATATTATCAACTAATATTCTAACAGCTGTTAAATCATATATCTGCTCGAAAGCCTTGCCCTGATACATCATTTTCTTATATATGCTGTAGAAATTCTTTGGCCTTCCATTTATTTCAGCCTTGAGATTCATATCATCGAGCTTTTCATGCAAAACGCCTATTATCTGATCTATATAGGCCTCTCTTTCAAGTCTTCTCTTTGATACCTTCTCAACCAGGTCGTAATAGTTTTCAGGGTCAAGATACCTTAAAGACAAGTCCTCCAATTCCCACTTTATCTTGGATATCCCTAGCCTGTGAGCTATAGGAGCATATATTTCAAGGGTTTCCAACGCTTTTTCCTTTTTCTTATCATCAGTCATATACTCGAGGGTTCTCATATTGTGAAGTCTATCGGCAAGCTTGACAATAATCACACGTATATCCTTTGCCATAGCTATGACCATTTTTCTGAGATTCTCAGCCTGGTTTTCCTGTTTGGTCTTGTAGTGAAGCTTTTTCAATTTTGTTACACCATCGACCAGATCGGCAACCTCTTCGCCAAATTCCTCCTTGATCTTGTCATAACTCACATTGGTATCTTCAATTACATCGTGGAGAAGTCCTGCAATTATTGTAGGTGTATCCATACTTAGATCGGCAAGGAGCATAGCAACATGGACAGGATGAACAAAATATTTTTCACCTGAATTTCTCACTTGTCCTTCATGGGCAGACTCTGCAAAATTGTATGCCTTGATTATCAATTCCATGTCGGCCTGTGGATTATATTGTTCAATTCTCATCAATAAATTCTCTAGCATAGTCTCACCCTCTTGGTCTGGATCTATCGAATCGATAGTTATTTATAACAATTTGTATGGAAGATCTTCCCATGTATTCGTTTACAGAAGGATAATAGATTACATCCAGCATGATGTTGTTTGCTATTCCTGACAAAAGCTTCTGCTTTTCCTTCGAACCGTAGTTATACTCAACCTCTTCCAGCCACTTGTCACCATCACAGAATATAATTGCTTCTGACTGGTCGGGCGCTGAATTGCTGAAAGCTAATTTTACAACATTTCTTTTGGCCCCAAGAACAGAAGCCTTTGAAAGATTAAGACCCTTGAGTCCAAAGGCAGGCTTTGGATTACCTTTGCCGAATGGTTCCAACCTTGAGATATCCTCAATAAATCCGTAGCTTATCCTATCCAGTGAAATCACCATATCTATATATACCCTTCGAATAAGGTCTTCATTCTTTAAAATTGTATTGCGATTCAGACATTCTCTCAATTTACCAATATTCTGCTCCTCAAGGGAAAGGCCTGCTGCCATTGGATGGCCACCAAATTTTCCAAGTAGAGCCTTGCATTTTGATAATTCTTCAAATATATGATAGTTCTCTATGGACCTGCCAGAGCCTTTTACACCTTCTCTACCCCTGGTAAGAACTATCGTAGGTCTATTATACTTATCTTTTATCCTGCCTGCAATGATTCCTGCAACACTTTCGTGTATTTCAGGGGAATAAGCCACAAGCACCTTGTGTGTCTTATATTCTCTTTCTACCATTGCATCAATTTCCGTAGTTCCTTTTTCAGTTAGATTTTTCCTTTGTTCATTGAGTTTTCTAAGCTTCATGGCGATTTCAGTTGCTTCTGATTTATTTTCAGACAACAGAAGCTGCAGGCCGAGAAGAGCACTGTCAAGTCTTCCGGAAGCATTTAGACTAGGTCCGATGACAAATCCCACATGGTACACGGTGATTTTCTTGTCCTCCAGCCCCGATTCACTGAATAATGCCTTCAATCCCATATTCGAGGTGTTGTTCAGTCTTTTCAACCCTTCAGTGACAAAAATTCGGTTTTCACCTACCAAGTCTACTACATCACATATTGTAGCTATGGCAACCATCTCCAGCAACGGCTTTGAATCTATTTTTATCTTATAGCCTGCTGCCAAATGCTCTGCAAGTTTAAAAGCTACACCTGCTCCACATAGGTTCTTTTCCGGATACTCGCAAATACTTTTCTTGGGATTTATTATACAGTCAGCCTCAGGCATTATGCTTACAGACTTTCCATTCTTCTCACCATGAGGTATATCGTGGTGGTCGGTTATAATCATAGTCATTCCCATATTCTTGCCTGTCTTTATGGCCTCGAAGGCCGCTATTCCATTGTCACATGTTATTATTGTATCCACAGCCGATGCCTTTGCATTCAGTACAATCTGATTGTTTATGCCATATCCATCCTGAATTCTGTCCGGAATCGTATATTCAACCTTTGCCCCCAGGTTCTTCAGGACACTGTAGAGTATATATGTGGACATTATCCCATCCACGTCAAAATCACCTACAATAAGGATTTTCTTTCCTTCCTGGATTTTCCCCCTTATCAATCGTCCAGCTGCATCCATATCGTGCAATAGCAAAGGATTATGAAGTCTGTCTATATTGGGTTCCAGATATTCGTCAATATCTTTCGTACTGGTCAATCCTCGATTTATAAGAAGTTTTGCCAGAGGCTCTGAAATTTTATTCTCCACTGCAGTCCTGGTTACATCCCCAAGTTTGTTTTTAATAAACCACTTTTCCAAAAAAATCACTCCAATTAAAAATAGTAGAATTTAGATAATATTATCTAAATTCTACCACTTTATAATCTTAATATCCAGATAAATCATTGTCATCCGTTGTCTCAGATGGCGATTCCTCATTTCTTCCATAGAGAAGTTTCAACTGTTTTTCCTTTTCTTCCACTCTTCCAACAAGAGTCTGATTCTCAGATTTAAGCGTCTCGAGAGCATTTCTTTGATCCTTGATCTGTTTCTTGAGATTCATTTCCCTAATTACGCCGAAGGATGTTGCAACTGCTGCTCCTAGCAAGACAGAAATAAATATCACTATAGCCTGTGACAGCATCACCCTTGTAAAAACAAAGTCTATTTCCACTACGTCACTGTTGCTTAATGCAAAAACTCCTATTATAATTGCCAGAACTAAAATAAATATGAAACTCTTTTGCATACTATTCCCTCCCCAATTAATCTTTATATAGTTTTACCCTTTTTTAGGCTAAACCATACAGGAGTAGCTATAAACAGTGATGAATAAGTTCCGGAAAGCATGCCTAAAAGAAGTGGCAAGGCCAAAACCTTAACATCCTCAACACCCAAAATATACAGGGAACCAACTGCTATTACAGTTGTAATGGTCGTATTTATGGTTCTCCTTAGTGACAATTTTACACTTCCCTCTATGATTTCTTCAAGGGACTTTTTATCGTTGAATTTAAGTTCCTCCCTAATTCTGTCAAATATAACTATAGTGTCATTTATTGAATAACCAACTATTGTAAGCATGGCAGCAATAAATGAGCTGTTGACGGGAAGTCTTAGAATAGCATATATAGCCAATGCTATTAGTATGTCATGTATTAGCGCCACTATTGCAGCCACTCCGAATTTGAACTGGAATCTGAAACTGATATATCCAAGCATCAGCAATGCTGCTACGCCTACGGATATGATAGCCCTGTTTCTGATCTCCTTGCCCATAAAAGCCCCAAATTTCTGTGCCTGGTAATTTTCTGGGTCCATATTAAATTCTTCAACGAATTCATCCACAATCTGATTTATCTCATTATTCCCAAGGTCAAGGGAGCTCCTGATGAAAAGTTCGTGCTTTTCCGGTCCTGCATGGATAATGCTGGCATCATCATCAAATTTATCCATAATATTTCTGGCATCTTCAACCGTTACAAATGAGCCGATGTTAAGCTGCACCATTGTTCCACCGGTAAAATCTATCCCGTAATTCAAACCATTGACAAAAAACATAACCAGACCAGTGAGGATTATGACCAGGGAGATCATATATGAGTATTTTTTATTTTTTATTATGTTCATTTTCATCCTCCTATGCACCATAGAGCTTCTTATTCTTGCCACCGGTTATGTGAGCCATCAATCTCAGAACATATTTGGTAAAGAATATCGCTGTCAACATTGATGCTCCTATACCGATCATTAGGGTTACTCCAAATCCTTTTATTGGTCCTGTACCGAAGTTATATAGCACAACGCCAGCAATAAGTGTTGTTATGTTGGCATCCAGAATTGAAGTCAATGCCCTTTTGAATCCGGAATCAATTGATACACGAATGCTTTTGCCCTCGTGGATTTCTTCCCTAATTCTCTCATATATCAGCACATTTGCATCCACTGCCATTCCAATTGACAACACCAAGCCTGCAATTCCAGGCAGTGTTAGCTTGACACCGATTCCCACCATTGCCCCCACTACAATCAAAACATACACAATCAATGCGATTGAAGCTACAAAACCAGGGACCCTATAGACCAGGATCATAAATGCGAAGATCAGCGAAAGTGCGACAGCAGCAGCCATAATGCTTCTTTCATATGCCTCCAGTCCCAATGTAGGACCTATTACAGATGTCTGCAATTCAATCATTTCAACCGGCAGAGCACCTGCTCTGATAAGTGTGGCAAGGTTCCCTGCGCTTTCAACTGTAAATCCCCCCGTAATTATTGCCCTTCCGTCATTTATAACCTCATCCACAATTGGGCTTGAAATAACAGCGCCATCCAATACAATATACAATATTTTATCCATTTGATTTTCTTCAGCAGCCAGAGCTGCTGTGGCTTCTCTGAAAAGCTCAGTACCTTCCTCGTTGAACTCTAGGTTAACAACAGGATCTTCTCCGCCAAACTGCCTGGGATTCATTATTACACCTGCATCAGCTATATGTCTACCTGTAATAACAGTTTCCCCCGAGGGTGTCTTGAATTCAAGCAAAGCAGTTTTCCCTATCAACTCAATTGCCTCTTGAGGGTCACTCAATCCTGCCAGTTCTATTCTTATCCTGTTTTCATTTTCAATTGCAATATTAGGTTCAGACACTCCAAGCCCATCAACACGCTGTCCTATTATCGCTTTGGTTTCTTCCATCATTCTATGGAGTTCTTCCCCCGTAGCATCAGTATCTGCTTCAAGAACAACATATACCCCACCAGCAAGGTCAAGCCCCAGATGTATGGAATCCTTGGCATTCTTGTATTGGGTTCCTCCGATATTTATTCCGTTTATAGCAGATAATGCAAGTCCTGCAACTATTGCAACAATAACTGCCAGTATGGCTATACTTCTCGATTTCATTCTCTTCCTCCTAACCCTCTTGATTGGCAAGAACTGAAAGTGCGCATTCTATGCGCTTCTTTTCCATCTCACATCCGATTTCGTAGGGCTTCATTATATCACCATGGGAATAGTGTGCATTTGCATGACAACCTCCACTGCAATAGAATCTTGCCCAGCAATTCCTACACTCTTCCTTGTTATATACATTGGCAACCTTAAACTTGTCCCTTAACTCAGTATTCTCTACTCCCGTCTCCAATGTTCCCAACAGGAATTCCTTCTCACCCACAAACTGGTGACAGGGATACAGCTCGCCTTCCGGGGTTACAGCCAGATACTCGCTTCCTGCTCCACAGCCCACGGCTCTCTTTACCACGCATGGTCCCTGCTCGAGATCAATCATAAAGTGAAAGAACATAAATTCCTTATCCTCAGCAGTCAGCCTGATGTACTCTTTTGAGAAGTTTTCATACTCCTTTAATATTGCATCAATATGCTCTTCCCTAATGGCATAATCCATCTCTTCAGGTGCCACAACTGGCTCAATGGAGATTTTTTTAAAGCCTTCATTATGGAAATTTATTGCATCCTTTCCAAAATCAAGATTTTTACTGGTAAAGGTTCCCCTGACGTAATAATCCTTGTCACCTCTTGATTTCACCATTTTCTTTATATTGGGAAGAATTACATCATAGCTTCCATCACCACTGACAGTAAGTCTCATAGCGTCATTTACTTCTTTTCGGCCATCGAGGCTTAAAACAACGTTATCCATATTCTCGTTTATATAATCAATTTTATCATCATCAAGGAGTACTCCGTTGGTAGTGATAGTAAACCTGAAATTCTTTTTGTATTCCTTTTCAATGCTTCTTCCGTAGGCTACAAGATCCTTTACAATCTGAAAATTCATCAATGGTTCACCACCAAAGAAGTCAACCTCCAGATTTTTCCTATTACCGGAATTCTGTGCAAGATATAAAAGTGCTTTCTTTCCAGTCTCAAGGTTCATCATTGACCTTTCGCCCTTGAAGTTACCCTGGGATGCAAAGCAGTAATCACACTTAAGGTTGCAATCATGTGCCACATGCAGACACATTGCCTTTACAACATTGTCTTCATTGTATTTAAGGTGTTCAATATCCTCAGCATCGGAGAACAGCATTCCGTTTTCCACAAGATAATCTATCTCTCCGCAGGCTTCAACTATATTGGTTTCATCATACTTGTCCTTTAATGCTGCTACAATTTCCTCTGTGCTTTTGGCTCCATGATAGTCCAGGATGTCGTATGCAAGCTCATCAACAACATGTACTGACCCGCTGTTGACATCAAGTGCCATATACTTTTCATTCAAGTAAAACTTATGTATCAAGGTCTGTTTCAACTTATTTCCTCCTCGTATTTATCTCAAATAAAAAGCAGTGGATAAACCCACCACTCTCTATTATGCTACTTATTTTCGCACTTCTGATTTCCAACAGTACAGGATGTCTTACATGCTGATTGGCAAGATGTCTGACACTCACCACAACCGGCATAGGAAAGAGTATCCTTAAGTCTGCTCTTTGTCAATGTCTTTATGTATTTCATTTCCTTCCTCCTATCCCTGGTCAACAGGTTTTAATGGATTGATTATATCATATGTAAAAAGCATTATAAAGTAATTTTTAAGTATTCCAACCCAAAAGAAAAACTTCCCATTACAGGAAGTTTAATTCTTAATTATTCAGCTGCTTCATCAGTCCTGTTGTTTCTTCCGCTGCTGTTAATAACAGAACCAACAGCCCATCTTGTTACATCAAGCTTTGTCTTTGCTGAACCTACCTCTAAAGTAAGTACGTCATCCTTGGCCTTTACTATCTTTCCATAAACGCCGCCGATTGTTACTACCTCGTCTCCTACCCTAAGGCTGCTTCTCATTTCCTTGATTTCCTTTTCCTTTTTCTTCTGCGGTCTAATGGCAAATACATAAAATATTACCAAAAGTCCAATTGGAAGAATAAACGCTTGAAGTTGCTCCATTAAAATATCACTCCTTTTCTTTATCTAATATTATACATCAAATGGCGCAAAAATCACCAATTAATCTAATTAATATCCATAATTCTTGTAAAATTTTTCTCTATACTCCAAAAGATTATCATTTCTTATGGCTTCCCTGATGTTTTCCATGGTTTTTATAAGGAATCGAAGATTGTGTGTTGTTACCAATCTCAAGGCCAGTATTTCGTTTACATTGAACAGATGCCTTATATATGCCCTTGTATAGTTTCTACAGGTATAACAGTCACAATCTGAATCAAGTGGTGATAAGTCCTCTGAATATTGGCCATTTCTTATAACTACCTTTCCCTCGCTGGTCATTGCTGTTCCGTTCCTGGCAATCCTTGTAGGGAGAACGCAGTCCGCCATGTCAATTCCCCTTATAACCGCTTCAAACAAATAATCAGGAGTTCCAACCCCCATTAGGTATCTGGGCTTGTCCTCCGGAAGCAAAGGAGTTGTATAATCCAATACTTCACACATGGTCTCCATAGGCTCGCCTACACTTAGCCCACCGATTGCATATCCACTGAAATCCATTTCCAGCAAATCCTTCACGCTCTGCTCTCTAAGATCCCTGTGCATTCCACCCTGCACGATACCGAATAATCCCTGTTTGTCCCAGTCCTTGTGATGGTCCTTGCATCTTTTAGCCCATCTTGTGGTCCTTTCCATGGATAGTTTTGTATATTCATATTCTGACGGATAGGATACACACTCATCAAAGCACATCATAATATCCGAACCTAGGGCATTCTGAATATCAATGGCTTTTTCAGGACTTATAAAGTGCTTTGATCCATCAATATGGGAACTGAATTCTACACCTTCCTCCTTGATCTTTCTTAGGTCTCCAAGGCTAAATACCTGAAATCCGCCGCTGTCTGTAAGGATCGGTCCGTCCCAGTTCATAAATTTGTGCAGTCCTCCTGCTTTTTTTATGAGCTCATGTCCTGGTTTAAGATACAAATGGTATGTGTTTGAAAGGATTATCTGCGCTCCAAGATCCTTCACTTCCTCTGGGGTCATAGTCTTGACCGTTGCCTTTGTTCCAACAGGCATGAATATCGGAGTCTCTATTTCACCGTGTGGCGTTGTGATTTTTCCCAATCTTGCTTTTGTTTCAGTTGATTTTTTTATAAGTTCATATTTTATTGCCATTTATACCTCCCGGTTACTTTATAAACATTGAATCTCCGAAGCTGAAGAATCTGTACTTTTGGTCAATCGCCTCCTGATAGGCTTCCATAACGAAATCTTTGGAAGCAAAGGCACTTACAAGCATCATAAGGGTAGATTCAGGCAAATGGAAATTGGTAATCAGACTATCCACAAGCTTGAATCTGTAGCCTGGATAAATAAATATGTCAGTCCAGCCTGACCCAGCTCTTACATAACCATTATCATCTGCAATGGTCTCAAGAGTCCTCGTTGAAGTAGTTCCAACAGATATAATCCTTTTGCCTGAAGATTTTATCCTGTTTATTGCTTCTGCTGCCTCTTCATTGATTTGATAGAACTCAGAGTGCATTATGTGATCATTTATATCTTCAACCTTTACTGGCCTGAATGTACCAAGTCCTACGTGGAGGGTCAAATACACGATTTCAGCTCCCTTATTGCGAATCTCACCCAAGAGCTCATTATCAAAGTGCAGACCTGCCGTAGGGGCTGCTGCTGAGCCTGGATTTTTGGAATACACAGTCTGATATCTCTCTCCATCCTCCAGCTTCTCAGTAATATATGGGGGTAAGGGCATTTCTCCAAGCTGGTCCAGGATTTCCTCAAAAATCCCTCCATGTTTGAAATCTATAAATCTTGTTCCATCCTCACCAATTCTTAAGACGGTGCCTTTGAGGATTCCCCCCCCAAATTCTATTCTACCGCCTGCCTTCATTTTCTTTCCAGGTCTTACCAGACATTCCCAGACATCTTTTTCAGCCCTTTTCAATAAAAGTACCTCAAGCTTCTCCTCTTTGCCTGGTCTGTTCCCGAATAGCCTTGCAGGAAGCACTCTGGAATCATTGAGCACAATCCCGTCCCCAGGCTGAATATGGTCAAGAATATCCACAAAACTACCATGATCTATCTTTTTATTCTCGCGGTCCAAAACTAAAAGTCTTGAACTGGTCCTGTTTTCCAGGGGATGCTGTGCTATAAGCTCCTCTGGTAGATTATAATAAAATTCACTTGTTTTCATATACAACTTCCTTAATTTAGTATTTGGTAATTTCTATTCCAGTGTAATAATATTTCAGGATTTCTTCAAAGTCATAGCCAAGCTTTGCCATTTCAATGGCTCCGTACTGACTCATGCCTATACCATGTCCGTAACCCCTTCCAGATATTACAATACCACCTCGTGAAATGTCAATGGTTTCAGGAGAACTGTATGCAATAATTCCACCATTACCGATTACACTTAGACTATCGCTTCTATAACTTCTGATTCTTCCATCTCCTGATATGATACTAATATCAACCCTGTCAATATCCAATCTCTGTATTCTACTGTCTGTGGTTGCATATATCACTACATCGTCACTGTCATTTTGATCTGATGAGCCTTCAATATTGAAAAGTGTACTCTTTATATTGGTGGATCCAAGAATACTTCTGAACCTGTCACCTGTTATTGCCACATCTCCACTGGACCCGATGAAAACCATCTGAACGACTCTTCCTGAATCTGACTTTTCTGCGATTTCAATATTTTCAATTTCTCCAACGTCTATTCCGCCTGCCAGAAGTTTATTGTTTAGCTCATTCACATCTGTCTGAACTGTCCAATTGCTGTTGACAGTATTCAAGGAGAAACTATCTTCTATACCTACCAGATATGGAACCTTTCCTCCCCAGACATTTTCACTGCTTTCAGTATGACCTCCTGATGAAGAGTGGAATACAGTATTGGCAACTACTCCATCATAGGATGCTACCAGTCCTCTTGTATCATCGACTGCAAGGCTTGTGTTGTAATGCTCCGATTCATATCCGCCGTATGCCTGACAATGAGTGGTATCGCATACATTGTAGCCCTCATTTGCATGCCTCATCAAGGTCGAATACGTATAGCCTCTCGCTGCAATAGACTGCGCCTTCAATGCTTCATGTCCGCTCATTGCAGGGATTTCTTTTGGAACAACGCCATAGAGGTAGCTTTCAATATCTATATGATTTATCACACTAAGTCCGTTTCTGCTTCCAAGGAATGAAATATATCCTCTGTAACCCTTTCCGTTTACATCAATTATATTACCATCATACTCCTCGCCACCAAACAGAACTGACCCGTTAGCAGGCAACGTGGTTACATATGTATTTGATTCATCATACACATCAATTTCATCATATCTTCCCAGAGAAAGGCTGATATAAAGGGTGTCCGCTGGAATTAACAAAAGTTCCTCATCCTTGTCATTTTTCTGGAATAGAATATAACCATCCTCTGAAGTTAGCTTGACACGTTCCAGAGATGAATATGTTTTACCGATTCTTACGTCTATATAATCGACTTCAATGCTTTCCCTTCCATGTGAAGCAACCGGGAAAACAGCAATTATTAAAGCTATAAAAAAAATAAAAATCCTCTTCATTAAATTCACCAGCCTATTGTTAGATTATTCCTCTGTTGGAAGAGGTATGTTAAAGTGTCTATAAGCCTTCTCAGAAACCATTCTACCTCTTGGAGTTCTGTTCAGAAATCCCATCTGAAGAAGAAAAGGCTCGTATACATCCTCAATTGTAACTCTTTCTTCTCCTGTAGCTGCCGCCAGAGTATCCACTCCGACCGGTCCGCCTTTAAAATTATTTATCAATGTAAGAATCAGTTTTCTATCCACTGCATCCAGACCAAGTTGGTCTACCTCAAGAACCTTTAGGCCTTTTTTGGCTATGTCTTCTGTTATTACACCGTTCTCAATGACCTGTGCATAGTCCCTGACCCTTTTTAACAGTCTGTTGGCTATCCTGGGAGTTCCCCTTGATCTTTTTGCTATTTCATATGCGCCCATAGGATCAATTTCAATATCAAGTATCCTTGCTGATCTGGTGACTATCTCCATAAGATTTTCAGGATTATATAAATCCAGATTCAGCATTACTCCGAATCTATCACGTAGAGGCGATGTCAGTAGTCCTGCTCTTGTTGTTGCACCTATTAGGGTGAACTTCGAAAGGTCAAGCCTAACAGACCTTGCTGAAGGCCCTTTACCAATAATAATATCAAGGGCAAAGTCTTCCATTGCAGGATATAATACCTCCTCTACGGTTCTGTTGATTCTGTGTATCTCATCTATAAACAGCACATCATCATCAGAAAGATTGGTCAAAATACTCGCCAAATCTCCAGCTCTTTCTATTGCAGGTCCTGACGTCACCCTTATATTTACTCCCATCTCATTTGCAATAATATTTGCAAGCGTGGTTTTCCCAAGCCCAGGTGGACCATATAACAGTACATGATCAAGAGACTCACTCCTACCCCTCGCAGCCTTGATAAAAATATCAAGCTTTTCCTTTGCCTTATCCTGCCCAATGTATTCATCAAGCCACTTAGGCCTTAGGGTTGCTTCATTTTCCACATCGTCCATATGCATATGTCTTGCTAATATTCTGTCTCTTTCTTCATCCATTATTTAATCTCCTTATAACAAGATTTTAATGAAGCCTTTTATAACAACATTCTACGATTATGCAAAGCAAGACGAACATCCAAGCCTTACCTTGAAAGCCTTCTCAATCCTAATTTTATCATATCCTCTACACCCATTCCCGATAGATCAGTCCCCTGGAACACCTTCTGAGCTTCAAATCTGCTGTAACCCAATGCAATAAGAGCTTCGACCGCTTCATTGTCAAGGGGGATTATTTCATCATCAAAGAAGCCATCATCCTCAAATCCACCTTTGACCTTGTCTTTCAGCTCAAGCACTATCCTTTCAGCAGTCTTTTTACCCACACCAGGGCCTTTGCACAAAGTACTTACATCCTTAAACATAATAGCCTTTTGAATCTGTGAAGGTTTCAATGCGGAAAGAATTCCACAGGCTACTTTAGGTCCAATTTTGGAAACCGTTAGCAGCAGCTTGAACATTTTTATTTCATCTTCACTTATAAACCCATATAAGCTTATTGAATCCTCCCGTACAATCATATCAGTAAATATATGCTGTCTCTCATCGCCCATCAACAGTTGAACCAGTGTATTTGTCGAAGTGTTTATTTTATAGCCCATACCGTGATTCTCCAAAAGGAAATAGTCTTCTCCAACATGGCTGATTTTACCTATTATGTAATCTATCATAAATTTTCACCCACTTATCTCATTTTAAATGATTCCTTGAATTTCAGGGAGCTTCCGTGACATATTGCTACAGCCAGTGCATCTGCAGCATCGTCTGGTTTTGGAATTTTATCCAGGTTCAGAAGTATCTTTACCATTTCCTGCACTTGCCTTTTTTCAGCCCTTCCATATCCCACCACGGCCTGTTTTACCTGCAATGGGGTATACTCATAAACATCAAGATTATGATTTACAGCTGCCAGTATTTCAACACCTCTGGCATGCCCAACCATAATTGCAGTCTTAACATTCTTGTTGAAGAACAACTCTTCTATTGCAAGCTCATCGGGCCTGAATTTTATGATAATGTCATTTAGCTGATCGTATACGGCTCTCAGTCTGTCGGGAAAAAGATCTCCAGAAGGTGTTATTATGGCTCCATAGTCAATTACCCTGAATTTATTTCCAATACATTCTAAAACCCCATAGCCTACTGTGGCTATACCAGGGTCAACTCCCAAAATCACCATAATGCACCTCTTCTCATGTGTTAATCCTTCATCTATTGTACCATACTTGCCACAAAAATAAGAACCAGAATTTAAAACCCTCTGACTGATTTATTCGTCAGAGGGTAATCCACGTATTCATAATTTTATAATTGCCCTATCGATATCTCTTAAGGACCCTGTCATTCAATCCATTCCAGTAGGCATCCTTATATAGTCTCATTCCGTTCCTTGATACTATTTTTACTACCTCATTGTATACGTTTGATAAATCGTCCATTGTAAGTAGAGTTTCATCCTCTGTAATATTTGCTGATGACGATTTATAGTCTATGGTTAGTTGCTTATCCAGATACCTGTTGAGACTGAAAATCTTGTTTCTTATGACCTTCTCACAATACCTTCCAATGAGATTTTGAAGGTGCTTGTTTGAATCCTCATCTTTTTCCAGATTTGAAAAAATCTCATCCCGCAGATCCTGAACATCCTCTGTGAATGTATCAAAATGAAAGAGATACTTCTGATAATACAATTCATTGATTGAACATGTCTTTACAGTGATGTCCTCTAATCTGTTGGCTTCCTTTATGCTTATGAACCCTCCCTTGTACCCCTCAAGATATAAGAGCAATTCGAGCCTGTTAATGTCTTCGTGTATCAATTCCCCAAGGTTCATGGCAATCAACTGATTCCCACGTCTGTTCTTAAGAATCCTGGATATGTGGTTTCTCAGGTATTTGATTGATACATACTTTGGAAAAATATTTCTTATATTGTCTTCAATGTCGTACAAATTCAAAAGGATATGTATGCTGTTAAGGTCATTTTTAAATAAAAAATTGTGCTTTAATCCTTCGTATAGATCATAAAATGTGTCATTAGATAAAGCCATCTATAGCAACCCTCCTTAAGAATTCCCCCGCCACAATATGGATGGCGGTAATAATCATTATACTACAAAACACTGTAGAATTGTTTAATAAAATTGGATTGATTTGTTACAAAATCTTAACAAAGAAAATGAGGCTAAAATTTAGCCTCATATAAAACCTACTAAAAACTGTACCTTAAAACATTTGTAAATCATTTTATCTACAACAGGAATATTCCTTCATCCTGGCATCTCATCACTTCATCCCTGGTCCATACAGATGCTTGAACCTGCCCTATATGCTTCGCCTGTAGAAAATACATACATATCCTCGATTGACCAATTCCTCCTCCAACTGTATATGGAAGATCCCCTGCCATAAGCTTTTTGTGATAGTCCAAAGACATTCGATCCTCGGCGGCAGCAAGCTTAATCTGCTTCTCCAATGATTTTTGATCAACCCTAATGCCCATACTTGACAGTTCTATGGATTCGTTTAAAACAGGGTTCCAGAATAGGATATCGCCGTTAAGTTCCCAGTCATCATAATCTGGAGCTCTTAAATCATGTGGTTTGCCAGACTCAAGAGAACCGCCGATTTTGTATATGAATACAGCTCTATGTTCCTTGGTTATAAGATGTTCCCTTTTCTTAGGAATAGCATCAGGCCATCGGTCCTCAAGCTCCTGTGTGCTGATAAAAGTAATTTCATCCGGCAACTTTTTATATAGCCTTGCTGGATACTTTTCATTTATAAATTCCTCAGTTTCCTTAAATGCCCCGTAAATTGCCCTAACTACTTTCTCTAGATATTCCAGGTTTCTGTCTTCCTTACGTATTACCTTCTCCCAGTCCCACTGGTCCACATAAATCGAATGGATATTATCTACGAATTCATCAGGCCTGATTGCATTCATATCTGTGTAAAGTCCCTCACCTATTCCAAAACCGTACCACTTGAGCGCCATTCTCTTCCATTTTGCCAGCGATTGTACTATCTCAAGATTCTGTTCGTACTTTCTCATTTGAAAGGATACCGCCCTTTCTGTTCCGGAGAGATTGTCATTCAGACCAGTTTCTGGCTCTATAAACAATGGTGCAGATACACGAGTAAGATTAAGATTATCCGCCAATTTCCTCTCAAAAAAATCCTTGATATGCTTGATTCCAACCTGTGCTTCTCTGGCAGTAAAACCATTTACCATCATCATTCTTATCACTCCCTTTATGTTTTTTTAAATAAAAAAACCTCTCGTCCAAATACAAAGGACGAAAGGTTACTTTCGCGGTACCACCTAAATTAGCAATAATGCTCACTCTCTTCCGTACAGAAATTAATCGATACGTCATAGCTTTTAACGGGCTATACCGTCTGAGTCTACTTGACATTGTCTTTCGATCAGATACTCCGGGACGTTCTTCATGCAAGATATCGTATCAGGCTTACACCGGCCCTGACTCGCTTGGACTATAATCCGACATTACTCTTCCCTTCACTGTAGGATATTAACTTATTAATAAGTATATAATCATTGATCGTATTTGTCAACTATAATTTGTTAAATAATAACTAGATTTCCATTGCAAATACTTCGTGCATCTCTTCTGAGTAATCCCTTATTGTATCCAGTATAAAATAAGTTATTT
>JBNJCX010000004.1:0-72272 GCA_051744365.1 Bacillota bacterium | reverse complement strand
TTAGAGTTGTCTTTCCGTGGTCAACGTGACCGATTGTTCCTACGTTAACATGTGGTTTCGTTCTTTCAAACTTTTTCTTTCCCATTTCTCAATTCCTCCCTTGGATTATCCTATGCTTAAGAAAACTTGTCCAGGTGTTGCCAGTCTTAAATGGAGCCCACGACCGGATTTGAACCGGTGACCTCTTGCTTACCATGCAAGTGCTCTACCTACTGAGCTACGTGGGCTTACAATAAGATATTTTACTATTGATTAATATCCTTGTCAATACTCATTCTTTTTTAATCAGATATCTTTCAATTTTTCTCTTGATCCGCTGCAATGCATTATCTATGCTCTTGACGCGTCTGTTCAGGTCAAGGGCGATTTCCTCATAGCTCCTGCCTTCCACATAAAATGAAAGGACTTGCTTTTCAAGGCTGCTGAGCATGCCGTTGATCTTCTGTTCCATGTCATCAAGCTCCTCTTTGCCGATAAAAAGCTCCATGGGATCAGTTGCACCGTCGCTGGTCACAGTGTCGCCCATGGTAGAAGTACCGTCGCGAAAAATTGGCTTGTTCAGGGATATATAACCATTAAGGGGAAGGTGCTTCTGTCTGGTGGCAGTCTTTATGGCAGTTATCATTTGTCTTGTAATGCAGATGTCTGCGAAGTTCCTGAAGGATGATGTCCTTTCATCTCTGAAGTCTCTGATGGCCTTGTATAATCCAATCATACCCTCCTGAATAATATCGTCCCGGTCAGCTCCCACAATATAATAGACCTTTGCCTTTACCTTGACAAGATCCTTGTACTTGTAAATGAGATGCTCAAGCGCCAGAAGGTCGCCCCCGTTTGCTTTTTTTACAATCTCCTCATCTGACATTCCATCATAAATCTTCTCACTGCCCGAACCCTGTCTGTCGAAAACCATTCTGAAACCTCCCTGATGTTAGTGGTTATTTCTTGTTCCAGTCCTTCAGCTTGTGGATTATCTGATCTTCTACCCTTCCTATGATTATGTCATTCTTTGTGTTGAGCCTTTTTCTCTTTCTGCTGACCATTCTCATTTCATCCTGGATTTCAGCCTTAAGCTCCCTGGCGGAGATCCTTATTCCACCTCTGGAAAGGATAATCTGCTGCTCGACCCAGTCAGATGTTGCAACCCTTACGCTCTTTTCCCGTCCAATTTCATCCAGAACCTTTTCGATGTAGTGGTCTGCAAGCTCATTCTCCTTGGTATAGATAACGTGAAGACCCTTGTATTCCTCTTCACTCCTGTTGTTACCCTTAACCATATAGGCATCAAACACTACATATATATCTATATCAGAATAATGCTTGTACTCCGCGAGAATCTCAAGAAGTGCTGTCCTGGCCTCTTCAAGATCGACCTTTGATATCTCCTTGAGATTCTCCCATGAGTTTATTATGTTGTAACCGTCTACAAAAAGATACTCCCTCTGTTTCTTATTCCCCTTCATATGACTGTCTCACAACCTCATAAATAAGTATTGAAGCAGCATTTGAAGCATTCAGGGAGCCTAGCTTACCACTCATTGGTATTCTGACCAGCACATCGCATTTTTCCTTTACAAGCCTTGACAGACCTTTGCCTTCGTTACCGATTACAAGTCCGATTGGACCTTTGAGCTCAGTCTTGAAGTATTCGGAGCCACCATCCATGTCTGCCCCGTACAGCCAGAGACCCTTCTCTTTAAGCTCCTCCATAGTCTTAACAATATTATTGACCTGAGCTATCTTCATATGCTCAACGGCTCCTGCAGAGCTCTTGTATACCGTCTGATTTACCATGGCTGATCTCCTCTTGGGGATTATCACACCGTGTACTCCGGCACACTCAGCTGTCCTTATTATGGCACCAAGATTATGGGTATCCTCGATTCCATCTAGAATAATAACGAATGGAGACTGATTTTTACTCTTGGCATACTCAATAATTTCATCCACCTCAGCATACTCATATCCTGTTACAAGTGCTACAACGCCCTGGTGTGCATTGCCTTCTGCCATTGAGTCAAGCTTGTTCTTGTCAACCTGCTGTATAACGATTCCCATGTCCTTTGCCTTACCCATTATCTTATTTATTGAACCCTTTAAGTCTCCTTTAAGGACGTACAGCTTATCCACCTTTTTATCTGATTTAAGTAGCTCCATAACTGGATTTCTACCAGGTACATACATTTCATTCATATCTATTCTCCTCTATTTTACGGCAGCATCTGCTGCAATCTCATCATCTAATTTTTTGAAAAACTCCCTGACCTCCACAATCTTGCCACATGTCATTTCACCCTCGGGGCAAGGTCCGTTTATACAGCCCGGTCCGCCATGAGAGAACAATACGGGGTAAACTTTCTTCACTTCTCTCAGCATTTCTATGGCCAGCTGTCTTATCTCCCACTGGGCCCTATTGCAGGTCCTCAATGCAAAAAAGTTCATCAAACTTCTTGCATTCATGGTTACAACAATCTTTGTCTCACAGGCGTTGGGGAATACGTATCTTGCATCCTCAATGGCCTCCTTCTCAGCTCTCTGGCGGGCATCCTTGTCTTTTCGCCCCTCATCAATATACCTCTTGTAGTGCTTCTCAAAAAGCCTCTTCGATATTTGGTCATACGCTCTCTGGTCAGCCTCCATTGCCTCCGCAAAAATCCTATTGGACTCAGGGTCCGACTCTATATGTGGCGGTCTGACATATTCAAACTGGGCAAGTCTTACATACCTCTGGGACTGTTGTGAATAACTCGCTATCCTGTGCCTTACCAGCTGATGGGTCAGGGTCCTTGACACTCCCTCGATCCCGAATGTAAAGCTCACATGCTCAATTGGACTTTCATGTCCAAGATCCATAAGGAGCTTAAGGAAGGACTTTACCTTCTTTTCATCCTGTCCTTCTTCAATATCACTGATCCCTACGGGCGAGTAGCATAGCTTTGCCGCTGATGCGATAAGCTTCTCCCCGTCAGGAGTGTATCTCAACAATTCAACCTTCATTATTAGTTCCCCCTTCTGTGCCGGACTGGTATATATACGTAAAAAGCTGGATTAGTCTTTCATCATTCCCCGAAAGATACAGATACCCCATCAAACACTCAAAGCCTGTGGCATGCTTGTAGTCTCTCAGATCAACATTCTTTGGGGATGAATTGATTCTGGCATTCCTTCCCCTTCTTATAAAGGACTTCTCATCGTCAGTAAGGATTGAATCAAGCTTCATGGCTGAATCTGCCTGAGCATTTGCCTTGACATACTTTGTAGCCTCCTTGTGAAGCTTGTTTACATTAACGTCCCTTGACAGTATCGCCGTCCTTACAAGGAGCTCAAAGACAGCATCCCCAATATATGCAAGCTGCAGTGGGGACATCATCCTGAAATCTTCATTTTCGAGGCTCCTGTTTACATCCCGGAAGGATATCCCACCGGTTGCCCCTACGCCCTTTTCCATTTCACACCGTCTCTCGTATCCTCAAGAACAATTCCCTTTTCCAGAAGATCATCCCTGATCTGGTCAGCCTTTGCAAAGTCCTTGCTACTTCTGGCCTCGTTTCTTGCCTCAATAAGCTTCTGGATTTCCTCGTCAAGAATTTCTTCCTTCTTGGTTAAAATTCCAAGAACCTTGGCCAGCTGCATCAAGGTGTCATATGCATACTGAACTGTCCTTCTCGATGAACCTTCATCCAAATTTGAATTTGTATATTTAACAAGATCAAATATTGCCGCAATAGCATCTGCAGTGTTTAGGTCATCATCCATGCTGTCCTCAAAGCTCTTCTTGAAAGCGTCGATTTCAGCCATAATGGATTCATCGCTTTCCAATGTTTCAGGCAGATCCTTTTTCAATACAAATTCCAGGTTTTTCTTGGCACTGTAAAGTCTCTCAAGCCCGTTCTTGTTCTGGTCCATTATCTCTCTGCTGAAGTTGATGGGTTTTCTGTAATGCGCAGACAGCAGAAAGAACCTCAGTACCTCCATGTCGTACTCCTCCTGGATTTCCTTCAGTGTAAAGAAGTTTCCAAGTGACTTTGACATCTTTTGATTGTCCACAAAAAGCATCCCGTTGTGTAGCCAGTAATGAGCAAATGGCTTGCCAGTTAATGTTTCTGATTGAGCTATCTCGTTTTCATGATGAGGGAACTGAAGATCCTCTCCTCCTGAGTGGATGTCAATTGTCTCTCCAAGGAGGGTTTTGGCCATAACTGAACATTCAATATGCCATCCTGGTCTCCCCTCGCCCCACGGGCTGTCCCATGAAGGCTCCCCCGGTTTCTTCTTCTTCCATAGGACGAAATCCAGTGGATTCTTTTTGTCTTCATTTATATCTACTCTTGAACCGCTTACAAGCTCATCTATATTCTTCTTGCTGAGCTTGCCGTAATCCTTGGCGCTTTCTATGCTGAAGTACACATTCCCGTCAACCTCATAGGCTGCACCCATTTCTTCAAGAGCTTTGATAAAATCAATCATCTGAGATATATAATCCGTTGCCTTTGGATTCACTGTGTTGTAATCGTATATGCGGAGAGCTCCTGCATCTTCCTTGAATGCTTCTATATAACGATCGGCAACCTCCTTGACAGTGATGTTTTCCTCCTTGGCCTTGTTAATTAATTTATCATCGATGTCTGTGAAATTCAGCACAAATTTTACATCATACCCCTTGTAGATAAAATATCTTCTTAATGTATCGAAAGTTACAAGTGGTCTTGCATTTCCCACGTGGATAAAGTTGTAGACAGTAGGACCACAGTTATACATGCTCACCTGTCCCTCCACAATGGGTACAAATTCCTCCTTGGTTCTGGTCAATGAATTAAATAGCTTCATAGCAATCCTCCTCAATATCACTCTAACAAAAATCGTCCCTGTTTCAGCAGAGACGATTTTTGCCAAAACCGGATTTTGGTCTTCCAGAAATCTTAAAAATCCTGTCTTTGCTACTCCTATTTTATCCTATGAAGCAGCCACTAGTCAATTATGTCCAGCACCTTACGAGCCCTGTCTGCAATCTTTCCATTTCCAAGAAGATAAAGTATATTTACCAGCTCAGGACCGTGGGCACTGCCTGTCAATGCAATCCTGGTAGGCATAAACAGATTCTTGCCCTTGATTCCTGTTTCCTTCTGTATTCTCTTCATAAAATCCTTTGCATTTCCCATTGTAATCTCTTCTGATTCCTGAGCTTCCTTTACAATGGCCTCCATCAGGATCCTACCGTTTTCCGTGTTTAAAAACTCGTCAAAGTCTTCGGATTCATAGATGAGATCCTCTGCGAAAACAAATTCTACCTTCTCCGTAATCTCAGCAACTGTTGCCATTCCTTCCCTTACAGTTTCAATAAGAACATCAACCCATTCAGGATTGTCATTTGCAAAGGCTTCATCCATATAGCCAGCCTTAATAAGGTATGGAAGTGCCATGCTTTTTATCCTTGAAAGCTCTTCGCTTCTTATATAGTGGCTGTTTACCCAGTCAAGTTTGTCCTTATCGAATATTCCGCCTGTCTTGGACACTCTGTCAAAGGTGAACTTCTCAACCATTTCTTCCATGGACAGGATCTCCTCATTGCCTTCAGGGCTCCATCCAACAAGCGCAAGATAGTTTACAAGCCCTTCGGGCAGGTAGCCCTTGGATCTGAAATCGTCAACAGAAACATCACCATGTCTCTTTGAGAGCTTCTTCCTTTCCTTGTTAAGAACCGTTGGGAGATGAACATAGGTGGGCTTCTCCCATCCAAAGGACTCATACATATACACGTGCTTTGGCGTTGAAGGTAGCCACTCCTCTCCCCTAACTATGTGGGTTATCCCCATAAGGTAATCGTCAACAACCACTGCCATATGATAGGTCGGGAATCCGTCTGACTTCAACAGCACCTGATCATCTATATCATTTGTATTGATTGTTATATCTCCTCTTACAAGGTCGTGGAAATGTATATCCTCATTGTGTGGAAGCTTTAATCTGACAACATGCTCCTCGCCGGCAGCTACTCTCTCTTTTGCATCCTGAAGGGATATGTTTCTGCAGAAGCCGTCGTATTTGGGGACCATTCCCTTCATCTTCTGCTCTTCTCTTACTGTTTCCAGTCTTTCCTTTGAGCAGAAGCAGTAGTATGCATGCCCATTTTCAACTAGCTCATCAACATATTTTCTGTATATGTCCAGACGCTTTGACTGGACATAGGGTCCAAAATCTCCCTTCTCGACAATCTTGCCATCCTCTACAAATACTCCCTCGTCATATTGGATTCCTGCCCAATGAAGGGAGTTAATAAGATTTTCAATTGCTCCTTCAACAAATCTGGTCTGGTCGGTATCCTCAATCCTCAATACAAACTTCCCGCCGTGCTTCTTGGCAAAAAGATAATTGTACAGTGCAGTTCTCAAGCCTCCGATATGAAGATATCCCGTAGGACTCGGGGCAAATCTGACTCTTATATCACTCAATTCACACACCTCCTGAATTAATCAATTCTCAGTATTCTAATACCCTACAAATAATCTTCTAAAGAGAGAATCCTTCCTCTTCGAAGGCCTCCATAACAAGTTCAATAATCTGGTCTGCCTTTACCTCCTGCTTTTCATCCCTCTTTCTCAGAGAATACTCAACTATTCCTTCCCCGGCCATCTTACCTACAGTAATCTGGATAGGAATACCGATAAGCTCCCTGTCGTTGAACTTAACTCCAGGCCTTTCGTTTCTATCATCCAGAAGAACCTCCACACCCTTCTTCTTAAGGGTAGCATAAATCTCCTCTGCAAGCTCCTGCTGTTCCTCCTTCTTGGAGTTAATAACAGTGACCACGGCATGGTATGGTGCAACTACAAATGGCCACACTATACCCTTTTCATCATGGTACTGCTCAACAACAGCCGCAACGCTTCTGGAAACTCCCACACCGTAGCTGCCCATTACAAATGGCTGTTCCTTACCGTTTACATCCAGATAAGTGGCCTTTAGGCTGTCACTGTATTTTGTCCCCAGCTGGAATATATTTCCGACCTCGATTCCCCTGTCCGTTGATAGGGGCTCACCACATGATGGGCAGGGGTCTTTTTCCTGTACCATAAGAAGATCATCAACAACCTCCCCCTGGAAATCCCTTGCGTAGTTTACATTGACGAGGTGGTAATCGGTTTCATTTCCACCTACAACCATATTCTTTACAGTTGTAATTCTTTTGTCCACAAGAAGCCTTGTCTTTTCAAGTAGCCCCACAGGACCCGTAAAGCCCTTGTCGGCTCCTGAAATTTTCTTGATTGTTTCCTCATCGGCCATTTCGAGCTCATGACCAGCAACCAAGAGGTAGTTTGCAAGCTTTGTTTCATTCAATTCCCTGTCGCCTGGTATCACAACTACCACTGGCTCACCCTGCGCAAGGAAAACAAGAGCCTTCCCGAATTTGTATCTGTCAATATTGAAAAAGTCAACAAGACCATCAATTGTTTTGACCTCAGGTGTAAGGACCTTATGGACTTCCTTCTCCTCTTCATCGCTCTCAGGAATGGAATACACAACCTGAGCCTTTTCATCGGTGGCTGCAAAGTCACAGCTTCTGCAGTATGCTATTTCTCCCTCTCCAACGTCGCTCATGGCCATAAATTCATGGGAAACCTTTCCTCCCATGGCACCGGTATCTCCTTCAACTACCTTATAATCCAGCTTCAGTCTTGAAAATATCCTGTCATATGCATCCCACATATTCTGGTAGGCAACCTTCATTGCCTCTTCATCCACATCAAAGCTGTAGGCATCCTTCATTATAAATTCCCTACATCTCATAAGTCCGAATCTCGGTCTCTTTTCATCCCTGTACTTTGTCTGAATCTGGTAGATGCTAAGGGGCAGCTGCTTGTAGGATTTTATTTCATCCTTTATAAGGTCTGTGAAGTATTCCTCATGTGTGGGTCCAAGACAGAATTCACGATCGTTTCTGTCCCTCAGTCTCCACATTTCAGGACCGAAGTTCTCCCATCTGCCCGAGGCCTCCCAAAGCTCCTTTGGCTGAATAGCGGACATCAAAAGTTCCTGTGAGCCTGCTGCATCCATCTCTTCCCTGACAACCTGCTCAACCTTCCTGATTACTCTGTGACCAAGGGGAAGGTAGGAATACACTCCACTTACGAGCTTTCTGATCATCCCTGCCCTTAAAAGCAGCTGATGACTTGGTATCTCCGCCTCTGAAGGGGTCTCCCTCAGTGTAGGCATGTACATTTTTGACATTCTCATACTTTTCACCTCAAATTTTTATTGTCTAAAACAAAAAACCTTTCGTCTCACCAAGAGACGAAAGGTATATTCCGCGGTACCACTCTTATAAACCATTCTGGTTCACTCAATAGCTGTAACGTAGCCACCGTTTCGTTTTGACGAAAAGCTCCGGGACAGGTTCCTGCATCAGAGGGACGAAAATCTTCCAGCCATGGATTTCCTCTCTTGGACCTTGATACAATACTAGCTCCCATCTAAGCTGACACTGATAAGTTTACACAAAAGCCTATTTATTGTCAATGGATTTTTCCAATAGACATGTGCTGTAGGAGGACATTCCCTCCTGGCGACCTTCCAGGCCCAGCCCTTCTGTGGTAGTGGCCTTAACTCCTATATCCTCTACGGATACATTTAGGACCTTGGCTATGTTCTCTCTCATCTGGTCAATATATGGCGACAGCATCGGCTTTTGAGCTGCAATTACATTGTCTGCATTCACAAGTCTGTAGCCTTTTTCCACCATAACTTTATATACCCTCTCAAGAAGGACCATACTGGAAATATCCTTGTATTCATTATCCGTATCGGGAAAGTGCCTGCCGATATCTCCTGCGCTCATGGCACCCAGTATGGCATCCATAAGGCTGTGCACGAGAACATCTGCATCAGAATGGCCAAGAAGGCCCATATGGTGGGGTATCTCCACACCCCCGATTACAAGCTTTCGGCCTTCTGCAAGCTTATGAACATCATATCCGATTCCTACTCTCATCAAGCTTCACTTCCTAATCTCTTCCCGAGATGGACAGAGTCTTGTCCTTTGCTATGGATTCAGCCACAACAAGATCCTCAGGGGTGGTGATTTTTATATTGTCATAGGTTCCCAGTATCATCTTCACAGGATATCCTTTCTTCTCCACAAGGGAGCTGTCATCAGTCCCCAGTATTCCCTCGGCTATTGCATATTCATAGCCCTCCTTCAACAGTTTGATCCGGAAGCATTGTGGAGTCTGTGCAGCCCACAAGAGAGCCCTGTTTGGAGTGTGATGAACCAGATTGTCTTCCTCTATTACCTTTATTGTATCCTTAAGGGGCACTCCCACTACACATGCGCCATGCTCCAGTGCGCCCTTTATACCATTTACTATGGATTCCATCCTTACAAATGGTCTAGCACCGTCGTGGGTCAGGACTATGTCAGTCCTTTCATTCAAGGCCATAATTCCGTTGTATATGGAATCCTGCCTTTCCTTGCCGCCTTTAATTATATTTGTCACTTTTCTGTAGCCATACTTCCTGACTATCTCCTTGCGGCAATAGTCAACTTCCTGCTCCTTTGACACAACGACTATCTCATCCACATATTTGCAGGACTCGAATTTTTCTATTGTGTGGGCAAGTATGGGTTTATTGTCAATGACAATAAACTGCTTGTTTATTTTGCTGCCCATCCTGTTGCTCATACCGGCAGCAGCAATTATCACTGACACAAAATTTCCCTTGTACATTTAATCACCTCAAAAAACAATCGTAGCTATTTATTTCACCCGTTCCGCTCTCCTAAACAGCCTTGTCGAACAATGATTTCGGTTTTGCGAATATCATGCGGCCTGCAGATGTCTGCAGTACAGATGTCACTATAACATCAATTGTCTCTCCAATATATTTTCTACCTGATTCTACAACAATCATGGTTCCGTCGTCAAGATATGCAAGCCCCTGTCCTGCCTCCTTGCCGTCCTTGACAACCTGCACAACCATTTCTTCACCGGGCAGAACCACTGGCTTCACTGCGTTTGCCAGCTCGTTTATATTGAGTACTTCAATCCTGTGAACCTCGGCAACCTTGTTAAGGTTGTAGTCATTTGTAATAATTTTCCCGTGCATATGCTGTGTAAGCTTCAGCAGCTTTGAATCAACCTCGCTTACATCCTCGAATTTCTTTTCATGTATTATTATTTCTGTATCCAGCTCATTCTGAATCCTATTAAGAACATCAAGACCACGTCTTCCCCTGTTCCTTTTCAGACCGTCTGATGAGTCAGCTATATGCTGCAGTTCCTCAAGTACAAATACTGGAATCACCAATGGACCTTCAATAAATCCAGTCTTTACAATATCAGCTATTCTTCCGTCAATAATAACACTTGTATCAAGTATCTTGGGGCATGCCCCTGTTTCCCCATTCTTATCCCTGAGGGTCTTTCTTCCAGTACCGATGTTTCCTGTGAAGTTCCCAAGAGAAGTTGTTATATCCTCAATCTTTCTGTTGGGTATCGTTACTCCAAGGTACCCGAAAATCAGATACAGCACTATTGAGGCAATAACTCCCAGATAGGGAATATTCAGCCTGTAAATTGGCTGACTTATAAGGGTTGCAACCACAAGACCTACAATAAGCCCCACAGCTCCCAGTGCAATATTCTGGATTGAGTATTTCTGTAGCTCTCCTTCAATAATTCTGGC
Source organism: Bacillota bacterium (assembly GCA_051744365.1). Classification (GTDB taxonomy): domain Bacteria; phylum Bacillota; class Clostridia; order Tissierellales; family Tissierellaceae; genus Gudongella. The sequence goes on along the minus strand of JBNJCX010000004.1, from coordinate 61,592 downwards.
TATGCTCTGACCTTGTTTTAAAATTTTAGTAGAAAAAATAAAAAATATAATTCCAAAGACAGCAATAAAAATAATAATGGCAGCAAGCTCAGACACGCCAGTGACATTTACCAACTCAAGGCTCTTGAACCCAGTGTATGCAAGATAACCCAGAAGCATACCAAAGAGCCCAATGAGAACCTTGGCTATTTTCCTGAACATAATTCCACCTCCTGTTTTTTTCATAATTTTCATTATATACCTATTGTATATGGATTACCAGTTTAATTTTACTCTTTATTATCCTCTTCCAAAACTTCATTGTCCTCCTCCAAGCCTTCATTTTCCATTATTTCCTTGTCCACTATGGCTTCTATTTCTTCATAGGGATCTCCTGTTACAAGAACCAGCTCTGAAAGAAGCATCTGCTTGGCATTGCTTAGCATTTTCCTCTCCCCTGTGGACAGTCCTTTCTCGTTGTCAAGGATCTTAAGGTTTCTTACAACAGAAGCTATCTCATGGATATCACCTGTTTTTATTCTGTCCATGTTGATTCTGTATCTTCTATTCCAATTCTGAGGCATCTTTGACTTGTGTCCCCTTAAAATGGACATGATATCCTCCACTTCCTCAGAAGATATTATCTCCCTTACTCCAACCTCATCCACATTGGACACTGGGACCATGACCTTCATATCTCCAATGGGCATCTTGATTATAAAATATTCACGTTTTTCACCCAGAATTTCCTTGGTCTCAAGCTTTTCGATTACTCCTGCACCGTGCATTGGATAAACAATCTTATCGCCAATTTTGAACATATATAAACCTCCCCATAATATTACTTTATCTTATTATTATAACCTAAATTTATCCATAAGTAAAGCTTATATATTATCATAGAACAATATTTACTGTCAACATTATTTTGAATTAATAACCAGAACTTAACAACCTTCAAAATCCACCACTTTTCAGTTTGACAACCTGCCGTAATAAACCTTATAATTAAGTTGAGAACTATACAAGAGGAGGTTCATATGGTTAACAGAGCGAATCAGGAGCATCTTATAGACGAATTACAGGACCAGGTGGCCGGGACATTGGTTAGACACAAAAGCATCCTGGACATAATGACAAAGCTTGACGAGTATAACGCCAGGATCAATAGAGCTGTAGCAAAATCAGCAACTTCCTGTGGCTGCATAAAAATTGAAGCCCATAGGCAGGACTTCAATTCTGAAACACTTACAGATGCATTGGAAAAGGTAGATTCACATGTTTTAGGGAATATTTGCCCCAATTGCAAGGAGGTCCTGGAGCAGGAAATCGGAGCCTACATTTATTTTCTGGCCTCATTGGCCAATACCCTGGACTTCAGACTTGCAGACACCGTACAGAAGGAGCTTGACCGCACAAGAACCCTTGGAGTCTATGGAATGAAGTAGAACAAAAAATCAATGCACTCTGAACATTTTTTCAGGGTGCATTTTCTTGTCTAAAAGGCCTTATTCAATACTTCCTTCAAAGTCCTAAGCTTCATAACCTTAAGATTCTTAAGCTTGGCTCCACCGCCATAATCAGCTGCTACATATGCAGTCAGTATTCCCATCCTGTCGGCCTCCCTAAGCCTGGCGTCAATGGAAGGAACCTTCTTCAATTCCCCTGTCAATCCCACATCTGCAAGGAATATGGTATCGCTTCCCACAGGTCTGTCGTAGACCGATGAGACAATGCTTACAATTACAGCTAGATTGGCAGAGTGCTCCTTGAGCTTGATTCCGCCTGTGGTCTTTATGACCACGTTCTTGTCATATAGTGGAATACCTCCCCTTTGCTCAAGAATTGAAACCAAGGTGTTCATCTGCTCTCTTTTCATGGATTCTCCAATCCTTGCAGGATATGGTGTAAAGGATGGCGACACCAGTGATTCCACTTCAAGAAGTATTGGTCTTGTACCCTCCCTTACTACAGTAAGTGCACTTCCTGAAACCTGATTTGTCTCTGAACGCTTGGTCATAAAGTATTCAGAAGGGTTGTCTATTGATACCATTCCATCCTCTGTCATGTTGAAAAATCCCATTTCCCCCGTGGATCCGTATCTGTTCTTGGAGGAAACCAGACTTCTCAGCTCCTCGCCGCTGTCGCCTTCTATAACAAGCACAGTGTCAACCAGATGCTCCAGCGCCCTGACTCCTGCCAGCTCATCATCCTTTGTCATCTGTCCCACAATAAAAACTATTCTCGGATTTTCGGGATTCTTGGCAATCCTTACAAGCTCATATGCTGACTCCATGGTCTGTGTAGGGGAGCCTGCCCTGGATGTGGGAAACTCGTCTAGGGTGAAAGTCTGGATACTGTCAATGATTATAAACCTTGCATCTGTCATCTGGATTATATCCAGAACTGAATTCAGACTGTTGTCTGATACCACGTGGAGGTCATCGTGAATCTCCTTTAATATCCTGTCAGCACGGGACTTTATCTGGGATGTGGATTCCTCGCCGGATGCATAGAGAGTCTTTACACCCTGCTTTGCCAAGTCGTTTGCAACCTGCAATAGCAGGGTTGATTTCCCGGCACCCGGTTTGGCTGTAAGAATGGTGACGGAATCCTTGATTATTCCGCCTCCCATAACCCTGTCAAATTCTCCGATAGAGGTCCGCACTCTCTCACTGTTCTTGGTCTGTACTTTATTTAGTCTTTCTGAAGCTATGGTTGTCTTCTTTTTTTTAGTGGGTCCGCCTTCGTCCCTTTCAACCTCGTGCAAGGATCCAAATGCGCCGCACTGTGGACATCTACCCATAAATCCCACCATTTCATAGCCGCACTCACCGCATCTATTGATTCTGGTCTTCTTCGCCAATAGTTTCTCCTCCCGGCTCCTTTGTCATCTGTTCAGACTTATTGAATGTAAGTCTCTCGCCGTCATATTCAACAGATATCTTTTCATCCTTGGAAACACTTCCCTTGAGTATTTCCTCGGCAAGTTGATCCTCTATCATTTTTCTTATGGTTCTCTCAAGTGGCCTTGCTCCGAAAACAGAATCAAAGCCCTGCTTGGAAATATATTTTCTGGTTTCCTTGGATATCTGGATATTTACGCCTATCTTTTCCATCCTCTTCTCAAGGTCTCTAACCATAATATCCACAATTTCCTCAACCTGTTCTTCCTTGAGTCCGTGGAATACAATAACCTCGTCCAGTCTGTTTAAAAATTCAGGTCTGAAGGTTCTCTTGAGCTCCTCAGTAATGATATCCTTCATCCGTTCATATTCCTGGGTGTACTTGTCCTCAACTGCAGCAAAGCCCAATACATTCTGCTTCTTAAGGGAGGTCGCCCCTGCGTTTGAGGTCATGATTATAACAGTATTCTTGAAATCAACAGTCCTTCCCTTGGAATCAGTCAGCCTACCCTCATCCAATATCTGAAGAAGCATATTGAATACATCCGGATGTGCCTTTTCAATCTCGTCAAATAGAATAACCGAATAGGGTTTTCTCCTTACAGCCTCAGTCAATTGGCCGCCTTCATCATATCCCACATATCCCGGGGGTGATCCCACAAGCCTTGATACCGAGTGCTTTTCCATATATTCACTCATATCAATTCTTATCATGGCATCCTCTTCTCCAAAGAGTGCCTCTGCAAGAGCCTTGGCCAGGTGGGTCTTGCCGACACCTGTAGGCCCAACAAAAATGAAGCTTCCGATTGGCTTTTTCGGGTCTTTCAGGCCGACCCTTGCCCTTCTTACAGCTGCAGCAACTGACTTTACAGCCTGGTTCTGTCCCACGACTCTCTTGTGGAGAACATCCTCAAGCTTTAGAAGTCTTTCGCTTTCCTCCGTTGTCATCCTGCTTACAGGAACTCCTGTCCAGTTGGATACAATCTCAGCTATCTCATCATACCCCACAACCAGATTCTTCTCCTGCTTCTGCTTCTTCCATTTTATCTTTCTGCTCTCTATCTTCTCCTTGATATCCTTTTCCTGATCCCTTACACTAGCAGCCATTTCAAAGTTTTGGGTGTTGATGGCCTCCTCCTTCTCCTGCTGCAGCTCCTCCAGCCTTTCCTCAAGATCCTTCAGATCATCAGGTGCAACATAGGTGTTTACCCTTATCTTGGAAGCCGCCTCATCAATAAGGTCGATTGCCTTGTCAGGAAGAAACCTGTCTGCAATATACCTGTACGATAGCTCAGCTGCTGCCTCCAAGGCCTCATCCAGAATCTTTACGCCATGGTGTGCCTCATATCTGTCCCTGAGTCCCTCAAGAATCTTCACAGTATCCGTTATGCTTGGCTCCTCAACCATAATTGGCTGAAGCCTTCTTTCAAGGGCTGTGTCCTTTTCAATATGCTTTCTGTATTCATCTATTGTAGTAGCCCCGATTATCTGTAGCTCCCCCCTTGCCAGGGTAGGCTTCAGGATATTCGATGCATCGATTGCACCTTCTGCGGCTCCAGCTCCGACGATAGTGTGCATCTCGTCGATAAACAGGATTACATCACCTGCATCCTTCAACTCCTTCATTACTGATTTAAGCCTTTCCTCAAACTCGCCCCTGTACTTTGCACCTGCAATCATTCCGGGTAGATCGAGAGTTACAATTCTCTTGTTCTTGATTATCTCAGGAACATCACCCTCCACAATTTTCTGTGCAAGTCCCTCTGCTATGGCGGTTTTTCCTACTCCAGGCTCTCCTATAAGAACCGGATTGTTCTTGGTTCTTCTGCTGAGAACCTGCACTACCCTTTCAATTTCCTTTTTTCTGCCGATGACAGGGTCTATTTCTCCATCATTAGCCATCTTGTTTAAATCAATACTGTATTTTTCAATGCTTGACTGCCCTTTTCTGTCGTTCTGCTGCTGCTGAGCCTGCTGTTGCTTATTTGACACTGATTCTGTAACCTTCATGGCAACACTCTCAGCGAGCTTCGCAGGATCAACCCCCATCCGTCTCAGGATGGTAACCCCAATTCCTTCTCCCTCAGCAATCAGCCCCAGAATCAAATGCTCAGTGCTGACGTAGTTGTGACCCAGGTTTCTTGCCTCTGAAACCGCTAGCTCGAATATCTTCTTGGTCCTGGGTGTAAAGCCAACCAATTCCATGTTCTCCTCACCCATTCCAACTATATCGTATACCTGCTTTCTTGCATTATCCAAGGTGACGCCCATCTCCTTAAGGCTTGTTGCAGCAACGCCCTGTTCCTCTGCCAACAGCCCCAGCAGAAGATGCTCGGTTCCCACGTAATTGTGGTTGAACTTCTTAGCTTCCTCCTGGGCCAGTAAAATTGACTTTTGTGCTCTCTCAGTAAATCTTCCAAACATTCCCATACTAAACCTCCATCACTTGAAATATTCTCTGGTCAGGTCTGCCCTGACTCGGTCTCTCTCCTGCTTATCCATTGACCTTTTCTCAGATACCTGTACATTTCCCGGCTTGATCCATATCATAAGCCTTACCAGCTCACTTCCCCCGAAATCCTTCAATATTCCAAGGTCTGAGCCAAGCTTGACCCTTGAGATATGCCTCATGGCCTCCTTTGACGACAGAATCCGTGCACTTCTCAAGGCTCCAAGGGACCTGTAGACCTTGTCCTCTATTTCAGGCTGTTTCTTTTCATAGAGGAAATCCCTGGTGTTCTTTTCCCTCTTTATCAGCTGCTGAACCACCTTGCTGAGCCTTTCAATAATCTCCTCTTCTGATTCGCCCAGAGTAAGCTGGTTGGATATCTGGTACAGATCTCCTACTGCATCTGTACCTTCGCCGTATATTCCTCTTATTGTCAGTCCGATTTTCCTCAGGGCATTTATTATGCTTGCGGTATGACCAGTCATTGTTACTCCCGGAAGATGCAGCATCACCGATGCCCTCAGACCCGTTCCCGTATTTGTGGGGCAGGCTGTAAGATAGCCGTATTCCGTATGAAATGCAAAATCCAGCTTTTCCTCCAGCAGATCATCGATCTGTGAGCAAAGCTTCCAGCCTTCCAACAGCTCCAGCCCTGGTAGAAGTGTCTGCAGTCTGATATGGTCCTCCTCGTTTATCATAATGGTCACATTCTCGTCATTCCTTATAAAGAAGCAGCCCTTGTCAATATTCTCAAGTAGCCCAGGGCTAATTACGTGATTTTCCATATAACTGATTCTTTCTCTTGTTTCCATTTCATTCAGGCGGTGGAATTCATACTCCCCCTCATTGAACTGCTCATTTACTGCCTGGATTATCTTATCAGCCGTTTCCCGTGATTGGTCTCTCGTGGAATACAGCGGAAATACATCATTCCTTATATTTCTTGCCACCCTAAGTCTAGTACTTACAACCACAGTGTCATAGTCCTTCGGGTCAAGCCAGATAGTCATATCATTCACCTCTTTGGTCTGAATCCATAATGTTCTTTATCCTCTTTATCTCATCTCTGAGGACAGCGGCTTTTTCATACTCCTCCATCTTGATTGCCTCCTGCAGCTCTATGTTAAGCTGGTCCATATCCTCCTGATGTCTAACCATTGAATAGCCACGTCTTGGAATCTTTCCGTTGTGCTTTGTATGCCCGTGTATCCCCCTTATTACATTTTCCAGTTCCTTGCCGAAGGCGTCATAGCACTTTGAGCAGCCCAGCTTGCCGCTGGACCTGAATTTTTCATAGATTAATCCGCAGTTGGGACACTTTGTATCTACAGTCATACCCTCAAAGAGTTTGTGCAAAGGGAAATGATCCTGGATGTTCTTCTGGATTCCAGCTGCGCATATCTCACAGAGATGGTGCTCCTCTTTTACTCCGTTTATTATACTAGTGTAATGAACCGTCGCTTCTCTTTCGTTGCAGGATTCACATTTCATAATCAGTCACCAACTCCAATCTATTTGACCAAAACCAGCAGTATATTCCTTAGGACAGAGGCCCTGAGTGAATTCCTGTCTCCAGCTCCACTGCCAAAGGACCTGTCGCTGACAGCAGCCCTGATGATTTCTGCCTCCCTGACGGATATAACATCTTCATCCACCAGTGCCTCGATAATTTCATATGCCTTGTTTTCAGTAAGAGATTCGCCAACGATATTCTGTATTATATTGTTAAGACTCAAATCCTGCTGAAGCTTAACTTTTACAATTCTAATATACCCACCGCCACCTCTTCTACTCTCAATATAGTACCCCTTGTAGGGTGTGAACCTGGTGCTCAAGACATAGTTTATTTGTGATGGGGCGCATTCAAACTGGCTTGCAAGCTCGTTTCTCTGGATTTCTACAACGCCACCCATTTCCTCGATAAGCTCCTTCAGAAATTGTTCAATTATATTGCTGAGCCCTGCCACACAATCACTTCCTTTTGACTTTGACTTTCTTTGTCTTTTACCCAAAAAAATTAAGCCTTAACAGGCTTAATTAATATTCTCTGACTTTCTGGTAATCTGTTTCGCTCTTTATCATCTGAACACTCATGTTCTTCTGGTAGTATGCTGCATCAAATGTAGTATCGATTGTTATCCAGTTTCCATTAACGAAAACCTCGTTCCATGCATGGTATACATCTATTCCCTTTGCATATCCCTTAACTAGCTTTGCGGGCACTCCCTGTGATCTCATAAGTCCTGCAAACAGCGCCGAGTAATCGTAGCAGATTCCCTGACCGCTTTGGATGGTCTCATCAATTTCAGGAATATATGAATTATCTATTCTGTTTATTTTATCGTAGTCATACTGGATATTGTTGACTATATGATTGTATGCCTTTAAGACCTTTTGGTAGTCAGTCTCAGTCCCGTCAAACAAGACTGCTGAAAGTTCCTCCATTGCAGCTTGCCCTTCCCAGTATACAGGCTGGCTTGATGTAAGGTATACATCCTTGTCCCAATCTGAAATATTCATTTCGGATGTGCCAAGAACCTGGTATCTGTTTCCATCGATGTTCTTTAACAGCTTGACAGTATAGACTCCATCCCCAAGCTGAAGGGGTATGTTCTCCTGAGTGCTGTTCATGCTGTAAAAGTACTTTTCAGCACCCTTCTCAACCATTATCCTCATATTGCTGCCATATGCCACGCTGTCTATTCTAAGATGACTGCTGTCTATTGAAGCCACCTCAAAGCTCCCTGCTGCGTTGGATATTCCTATTGATCCAATCAAAAAAACAAATACCATTAAAAGGCTCAAAAATCTCCTTTTCACTTGTAAACTCTCCTTTCGGTAGCTGGCTGCCTTTTAAGGCCCTATAGCTTTGCGTCCCTATCTTTCAATAGGTTTGCCTTTATCGTTTGACAGCCCACAAAAAGAGATGCCTTTTTGTACTTGTCATAACAATTTATATTTTATTACACATATTGTACCACAAAAATAATTGCCTGTAAACCATCATTTTTCAATAGCTGTATAAATTTTCAGCCCGGCATAAAACCGAGCTGAAATCTCAATTAATTATTTTCTTTATTTGCCTTTGCCTGAGCGATTATTTTTTCTGCAATCATCTGTGGAACCTCTTCATATCTTGAGAATTCCATAGTAAAGCTTCCCCTTGCCTGGGTCATTGCCCTAAGGTCGATTGCGTACTGGAACATCTCTACGTGTGGAGCCTCTGCTATGATCTTCTGACTTCCGTCTTCCTGCTGCTCCATTCCAAGGATTCTTCCTCTACGCTTGTTCATATCGCCCATTACATCGCCCATGTAGCCCTCAGGTATGGAAACCTCAACCCTGACTATTGGCTCAAGAAGTATTGGATTTGCTTCCTCCATGCCCTTCTTGAATGCAATTGATGCAGCGATCTTAAATGCCATCTCGTTTGAGTCTACATCGTGGTAGGAACCATCAAACAAAATTGCCTTTACATTAACAACAGGATATCCTGCCAATATTCCGTGGTCAAGGGATTCTCTAACTCCCTTTTCAACTGCCGGCCAGAAGTTTCTTGGAACCGATCCTCCAAAGATCTGCTCTTCGAAGATAAATTCCTCTTCACATGGCTCGAATTTCATATGGACATCTCCGTACTGACCTGCTCCTCCGGATTGTTTCTTGTGCTTGCCTTGAACTGTTGAGGATCCTTTAATGGTTTCTCTGAAGGCAATTGTTGGATTCTTCAGAACTACGTCGACTCCAAAGTTTGTCTTCAATTTATCAACAATAACAGTAAGCTGCATGTTGCCCTGTCCACCTATGAGCAGCTGCTTGGTCTCAGCGTTTCTTTCTATTACAAATGTGGGGTCTTCATCTATCATCTTGTTAAGGGATGTGCCGATTTTTTCCTCGTCGCCTTTGTTCTTAGGCTCTACTGCCATAAACAATGTAGGCTGTGGATACCTGATCGTCTCATAAAGGGTCTGGTCATTCTTATCGCAGAGGGTATCTCCTGTCTGGGTATACTGAAGCTTCGAAGTGGCTCCGATGTCTCCTGCCATAATTTCAGAAACCTCAACCTGATTCTTGCCTCTCAACAGGAACAACCCGCCAAGCTTCTCAGTCTTTTCCTTTGTTGAGTTGTAAAGGTCGGTGTCTTTGGTGAGCTTTCCTGATACAACCTTGAACAGCGTAAGTTTTCCAACAAACGGGTCGACGATTGTCTTGAACACTATTGCTGAGAAAGGCTCACTCACATCTACCTTTCTTATTATTTCTTCTCCATTCTTTGTGCCCTTTACACTTCCCACATCGGAAGGAGACGGTATATATCTTTGTATAACGTCTAGAAGGAAGTCCGCGCCGATTGTCTTTTCAGCACTTCCCACAACCAATGGAACCAAGGCTCCGCTTGAAACGCTTCCCCTGATACCTCTTGTTACCTCTTCTTTGGTAAATGGTATACCTTCGAAGTACTTCTCCATAAGCTCCTCTTCAGACAGCGCAATTCTCTCCATGAATATTTCTCTGTATTCATCGATTTTTGCCTTCTGCTCCTCGTTTAGGGGAACTTCTTTTCTATTCTTTCCATCGTATTCGTATGCAACTTCATCTATTAGATTTGCAAAGCCCTTGAATCCTTCACCTGTAACAGTGGGATATGCAAAAGGAACGATCTTGTCCCCGAACTGACTTATCAAATCTTCAAGCAACTTGTCAAAGTTGATATTTTCCTTATCCATTTTATTTGCAAATATAATTCTTGGTGTATCATATTTCTCAAGGTTCTTCCAAGCCTTTTCAGTTCCTACCTCTATTCCCGAGGAGGCATCAACAAGAAGAACGGAGCCTTCACTGGCTCTTTTTGCTCCATACATTTCACCTATAAAGTCGAAATATCCGGGAGTATCCAGGATATTGAACTTGGTATTATTCCATTCCACAGGTATTACTGATGTTCCGATTGAAACCTTCCTGGCAATCTCCTGCTTGTCAAAGTCTGACATCGTGTTTCCTTCTGTCACCTTTCCCTGCCTTGTAGTCACACCTGTTGCAAATAGCATTGCTTCTGTTAAAGTGGTTTTTCCGTTACTGCTGTGCCCGAGAAGGGCTACGTTTCTGATCTTTTCCGTTGAATACGCTTTCAAGATACATTCCCCCTAACTAGAATTTTAAAAGATATGATAACCTTTTCAATTACTGCAATTTTCAAACAAGTTTAAATTCTACACCTGTTCATTATAACATGAATCTTTTCTTTAATCAAAATATTATTTGAATGCAAAAAAGCACCCCAAAGGGCGCTCCATCTAGATTATAGCCTTTAGAGCGTGATGATTTCGTAGCCGTCTTTTATGTAGTCCTCCATGGCAGGATGACCCTCAAGATTTCCCTTCAAGGGTATTCCAACAGTTTGGTTAAACTCCAATACTCCAAGCTTTGCTGAACAGGCCTTGCAGATGCAGTCAAAAAGTCCAAGTTCCTTGGCCTTTAAGTAAAGCTTGTTCTCCGTCTTTTCAAGCTTTTCAATGATGGTCACAGCCTCTCCCTCCATTACTATCTTTACAGGTATGCCCTTCTTGTGAAAATCAATGGCATTTAGGACTAGATGCATAAAGCACATATCGTCTCCTCTGAATGCAAAAAAAACTATCTTTCTCATATTATCCCTCTCCTTTCAATTATTCTTTATTGGATGACTCCTCCCAGATATAAAGGGACGCCACAGTACCGTAAGGGCTAAACAGCTCCCTGAAACGATCATGCTGTTCCTTCCTAATCTCCTCCAGACCATAGGCCCTTGAGAGTCCACGCCTTATCCCCAGGTCGTCAAAGCTCAGTACATCCATCCTCTGGTATGAAAAAATCAGCATCATTTCAGCTGTCCATTTCCCAACACCCTTCAGGCAGACCAAACTTTCCACAATCTCATGGTTTTCCATTTCCCTAAGGCCTTCAAAGTCAACCTTCCCTTCCACGGCCGCCTGGGCAATACCCTTGATATACCCAGCCTTTCTAAAGGATAATCCGCATTCCTGAATCTCCTCTTCGCTCATTCTCCAAAGCTTATCCGGTGAAAGCTCTCCCGCCTTCACCAGCAGTCTCGCCTCTACGGTCTCAGCAGCCTTTGTGGATATCTGCTGGCTAATTATGCTCCCCACAAGGGCTGAAAAGGGATCAGGGTTTATCTCCCTTTGAATATGTCCATACTTTTCTATAAGGTCCCGTATGACGGGATCCCTCTTTGATAGATACTCCTTTTCTTTTGATCCATACTCGAAGTATTCCATTTGTCCTCCCATAATCTTCTTTCGTCAATCTGATTGTGATATAATTTACCCATAATAACACCACAGGGGGGTGCCCGACCATGAGTTCAGTTTCGGTCCAGGAAAAAATCAATAAGGAAAAACAAATTATTACCCTTATGATTGACCTGTATTACAAAGGCAAGTCCAATTCCCTCTCCCGGGATGAGTGCCTTGAGCTTAAGGAATACTGCTGCTATAAAGTCGACAACTGCCCCTTCATTGAGGAAAAAACCTTCTGCTCAGCCTGCAAGGTGCACTGCTACGATGAAGATCACCGTGAAAAGATAAGGAAGGTTATGAGATACTCAGCCCCCCGCATGCTCTTTTACCACCCTGTAATGATGCTTAGGCATACAGTCACTTCTATCCGCAACAAATCCTAGAAGTATTCCTTGGTCTCGATTGGTAGACCCTTCTTCGCAAGCCTTCTTTCAACATTGTCCTTGATAATGGAATATATAAATACAAATAGCGGTACGCCGATTATCAAGCCAACAAAACCCAAGAGACTTCCTGCAATAAGCAGTGAGAAAAGAATCCAGAATGCCGATATGCCAAGGGAGTCCCCCAGGATCTTAGGTCCAAGTATATTTCCGTCAAACTGCTGTATCAATACAATAATCAGTATAAACCATAGTGCCTGTATGGGTGATACAATCGCAATAATAAAGAACGACGGTATCAATCCAATCAGCGGACCGAAGAATGGAATAATATTTGTAATTCCAATTATAAAGGAAACAAGTATAGGGAATGGCATCTTGAATATCAAAAGAATGATATATGTAAGAACTCCTATTATAAATGAATCCAGAATCTTACCGCTTAAAAATCTTCCGAATATTGTATCTGCCCTTCTTGTAAGCTCCAGAGTCCTGTTTGCCCTTTGAGCCGAAAAGATGGCGTATGTAACCTTTCTTCCCAGTGCCCTGAATCTGTCCTTGTCAAAAAGAAGGTATACTGAAATAACAAGCCCAAGAACGATATTCCACACACTGGCAAGAACAACTCCCACTACATTGCCTATAACTGGAATCAGCCCTGTAACAAATCCAAATACATTATCCAAAACTCCATTCCACCACTCCACAATAAACTGGAGGTAATCCTCCCTGATATGTAGACTCTCAATCTGATCTATTACCCACATCGATATATCTTCAAAGTTCTCGGTCACAAGGGTTACAAGCTTTGCAACCGAGGAGATAATCTGTGGAATTATGATTATTGCAAAAAGGTAGCCTAGAGTTCCGATTATGGCATAGGTTATCATTATACCCAGGGTCCTCTTAAACTTTGGCATTTTATCCTTCTTATCTATTGGATTGATAATGTACTTATCGATAATCTCAAGGATAAAATTAAACAGATATGCCATTACAGCACCAATAATAATGGGCTGCAGCGTACTGAAAAATTTCGAAACCTTTTCACTGAATATTGTTATATCAGAGGCTATTAGATAAAATAATATGCTAAGTGCAATTACAACAAAGGAATATACAGCTATGGTAAGGTACCTTATATTCCACTCAATTTTCATACTCGGCCTCTCACCTCCCGGGTCCATCCAAAGATACCTCCAGTATGGATAAACAGAATGTTTTCATACTTATCCATATTTCCCTTCTTTATTTCCTCAACAAGTCCATACATTGTCTTTCCAGTATAGACCGGGTCAAGAACAAGTCCCTCAAGCCTTGCAATACTCTTAATAAAATCCAGCTCCTCATCCCTGCTAATGGCATAGCCAAGTCCAGGATATCCATCGACGATTAATATATCCTCTTCTTTGGCAGTAAAGGAAATATCCGTGTATTCCTTCATTTCCTCAATAAGCTCCCCAACCCTCTTCTTGAAATGCTCCGCAGTAGCTGAGATATTTATTCCCAAAACATCCCTTTTTCTACCATCCAGCTCATTTCCGGCATACAGGCCCGCAAAGGTTCCACCGGAGCCTACAGCTGTAACTATTGCATCAAACCGAATACCCAGCTCCTTTTCCTGACTTACTATTTCATTATATGCATCCAGATATCCGATGGATCCGATTCCGTTTGAAGCTCCCTCAGGAAGTATATATGCCTCCTTGCCTTCCTCAGCCAGCTCATTCTTAATGCCCTCCATTATCTCTCCTCTGGAATCGGCATATTCATCGGCAGTTATAAACCTCGTCTTTGCACCCATAAGGGTCTCAAGGAATAGATTCCCTTCCTTGTCACAAGCGTCCTGTCCGCGCAGCAAGAGAGTACATCCCATTCCAAGTCTTGCCGCAGCTGCTGCAGTTGCCCGGGCGTGGTTAGACTGGATGCCGCCACAGGTTATCAGGTGGTCACAGCCCATTTCCTTCGCCTGTTTAAGGGCAAACTGGAGCTTCCTGACCTTGTTTCCCGATACCTCCGTACCGGTCTGATCATCCCTCTTAATCCAGATGTTCTTCTCTATCTCCTTGCTCAGTTTTTCAAGCTTCTCAATCTTTGTTGGCAGATTTGCCAATTGTATCCTCTCCGGCATCCTCATATTTGTCCCTCCTGGATTATCTATTCCACTTCCCCGAATTTGCTAAAAGGAAATACTCTAAGGGCAACCTCACCCTTGACCTGCTGCTCATCTATAAAACCCAACACTCTGCTGTCAAGACTGTTCTCCCTGTTGTCTCCCAGTACAAACAGCTTGCCCTGGGGTACCTGCCACTGGCTGTCTCCTCTGGAGTATGTTATTGTATTTATATATGGCTCCTCCACCCTTTCCCCGTTGATATGGACCTCTCCGTCAATTATTTCCACCAGGTCCCCGCCAACGGCAACCACTCTCTTGATAAGCAGGTTCTTTTCCGCGCTTCCAGTAAATCTGAACCTGAAATTGTTTCTTATGTCACCTACCTCATTTATCATATTTCTGATAATCCCCTTATCGATCGGGTTCTTGTCAAAAATAATTATATCCCCTCTTTCAGGACTGGTGAAAAAATACCCTATCCTGTTTACAATCAACCTGTCTCCCTGACTGAAGGTCGGTTCCATCGACTGCTCCATAACCATGGTCATGGATACGATGTTTGATATTATAAAAAGCGCTACCAACAACGCTATGGCAAGGGAGAAAATCCAGCTTAGGGTCTCCCTGATAAAACCATTGCCTTTACTCATACGACTCATTCCTCTCAAATGTTAATCAGTAAATCTATCAAAGCTGTGGGATCTGGTGCCCTGAAGCTCAGGTCTGTCGCTGCTGTCAGCTATTCATAAAAATGCGAGGTATCTGCCTCAAGTTCCACTTCCCAAAGGTCGCCATTCTTCTTAAAGATACTTAAGGATGCTCCAGGGAAAACAGGAAGCTTTGAAATGTTTTCCTTCGGCAGTCCCTTAAGGATGGAAACAAGTGCCTTTATTGTGACGCCATGTGCTACAATCAGGACATTCTCTCCTCCTGATTCCAGAACCACCTGAAGGCCCCTTTGGACCCTGTCAAAAAACTCCTCTATCGATTCCCCTCCATAGGACTTGTATTGAAGAGGATTGTTCATATAATTGTGAAATTCCTTTGAATACTTCTTTTTTATATCAGATAGCTTCATTCCCTCCCAAAGTCCGAAGGCTATTTCCCGAAGCTCCATAATCTGTATTATCTCTATATCCCTGTCCCCTGTAATAATCTCTGCAGTCTTTAGGGCCCGATACTGGTCACTTGAATAGATTGCATCAAAATGGATATCCTTGATGGTCTCCTTAAGCTGTTCTGCCCTCCTTAATCCCTTTGCAGTCAAGGGTGAGTTCATCCAGCCTTGGAGTCTCATCTCAGTATTCCACTGAGTTTGACCATGTCTTGTAATGTATAATCTCAATTGGAGTCCTCCTGTTAAAATTCCTCTGCCAAATCCGTCAGAGCCTGGTCGCAGACCCTGTATACCGTCCACTCATCCATTGGAATTGCTCCGATGCTCTTGTAGAAGTCTATGGATGATTTGTTCCAGTCAAGACACCACCACTCAAATCTTCCACAGCCCCGTTCAAGGGCTAGCTTGGCAAGATAGGCCAGGAGCAGCTTGCCGATGCCTCTTCCCCTCATCTGGGGTCTTACATATAGGTCCTCCAGATATAGTCCGGGTCTTCCAAGGAATGTTGAGAAGTTATGGAAAAACAGAGCAAAGCCAACAGGCTCTCCCTTGTATTCTGCAATAACCACCTCTGCTGCCTTTCTTTCAAATAGGCTCTCCCTTAGGATTTCCTCTGTTGCAACAACCTCATGAAGCAGCTTCTCATAATCAGCAAGCTCCTTTATAAATCCAAGGATCAGCGAAATATCCTCCTCTTTGGCCAATCTCAATGTAACATCCTCAATCCTTGTCTCAATGGTTTTACTCATGCTATCTCCTCCCATATATTACTCAATTAACTAGATTATATCACAATGCACATCCATATTGGCACCATAAAAAACACTATTGCAATAATTCAGACCATTGTTGGGTAAATATACATTAGATGACAAAGGAGGTGTCTTAGATGAGCGATCTTTCAAATAAAAAATGCACTCCCTGCGAGATAGGTGCAATACCCCTGCAACCCAATGAAATCCAAAATATGCTTAAGGAACTGGATGAGGGTTGGAGCAGTGAGGACAATGCATCAATCCAAAAGACCTTTAAATTCAAGGACTTTATGGGCGCAATGGACTTTGCAAACAAGATTGCAGAGCTAGCTGAAGAAGAAGGCCACCACCCCACGCTTACAGTGTCTTGGGGCAAGCTTCAGGTAAAACTCTTAACCCACAAGATAAAGGGCCTTCATGAGAACGACTTTATCCTGGCATCAAAAATTGACAAGCTGTAAAAGTACTAAATAAAGATATACTAAAACCCTCCTGAGAGAATATTCTCTCAGGAGGGTTTTAAAGCTAAACTTAATTATCATTAATTCTTTAATCTTGGATCAAGCGTATCTCTAAGTGCATCACCAAATAGATTGAACCCCAATACAATCAGTGCGATCATTATCCCAGGAAAAAACGAGACCCAGGGTGCTTCCATGATATATGCTCTTCCGGAACTCATGATTGAGCCCCAGCTTGGTGCGGGAGGTTGCGCCCCCAACCCAAGGAAGCTTAAGGAAGCTTCTATGATTATGGCTTTTGGCACCTCAAGAGATGTAAGTACTATGATTGGTGCAAAAGCGTTAGGTAAAATATGTCTAAGTATTATTCTCGCATCACTCATCCCCAGGGATCTGGCTGCCTCAACAAATTCTTTTTCCCGTAGAGACAGGAATTGCCCTCTTACGAGTCTTGCAAAGCCAGCCCAGCTGACAATTGCCAATGCTATTATTAAATTCGTCAAACTGGGTCCGAGAGCAGCTACAAAAGCTATCGCCAGTAAAGTAACGGGAAAAGACCATGCAATATCAGTTATCCCAGAAATTATCAGATCTATTATGCCGCCATAAAACCCTGCCAATGCTCCTAGAGTCGTACCAATTATCATTGAAATTCCAACTGCCAGGAAACCAACTTTCAATGATATTCTTGACCCATATACTATTCTGCTGAATATGTCTCTCCCAAATTCATCTGTCCCAAATATATTTTGTAAACTAGGCGCTTTTAGCATTTGTGGCAAATCCATTGCATCATATTCATATGGTGCAATTACTGGGGCAAAAATCGCACACAAAAAAACGACTAGAATTACTATTCCTCCAAACTGCGCCATTTTATTTGAAAATAGTCGCACCATAAAACCTGAACTGTCATCCACAGGCTCAATTTCCTCAAAAATATCCATTCTATCATCCATCGTAATAACACCTCGCCTTTTGCATCAATTCTAATACTTAATTCTCGGGTCAGCTACTGCATAGAGTATATCGGCAATTAAATTGCCAAGTAATATAGATGCAGTTAAAAGAAGCATTGATCCCTGGACAACAGGGTAATCCCTTGAAAATATTGCATCAACCATAAGCCGTCCTATTCCGGGTCTGTTAAAAACAATTTCAAGTATTACCGATCCACCAATAATCCATCCCATTCTCATTCCTAACAATGTAATTATAGGGATAAGGGCATTCTTTAGGGCATGCTTGTTAATTACTTTATTCTCATCCAAACCTTTGGCTCTGGCGGTTCTTACATAATCCTGCCCTATTACCTCAAGCATGCTGGACCTTACCATTCTGGCGGTAACAGCTGCGTCAGTTACCCCTATGGCGATTACAGGGAGTATCAGATGCCTCCATGTGCCATAGCCGGATACTGGAAACCACCCAAGTCTAAAGGCAAAAAAGTACAACAAGAGCAACCCAAGAAAAAATGTGGGCATGGATATTCCAACCAGCGCAAAAGTCATGGCAGCATAGTCCAAGGTCGAATTCCTGTTTACTGCAGCCAGAATACCTGTTGGGATAGCAATTACAAATGATAGTATCAAGGCCCATACCCCTACCTCTAAAGTTACGGGAAATCTTTGGATTATCATGTCCAGCACCGGTCTTCTCTGCAGTATTGAATCCCCCAGATCCCCCTTTAGTAACTTCCCGACAAAAACCAGATATTGTGTCAGCAGTGGTTTATCAAGGCCCAGGTCCCTTCTGATATTTTCATAAACTTCCGGAGTAGCATTGGGTCCAACAATCAAGTCTACAGGATCCCCTGGCGCAAGATGAAGTATCAGAAATATTATAATTGTTAACCCAATAAGTACAGGTATCATCAGTATGATTTTTTTTATTATGTATTTTAGCATTGACTCCCCTCCTTATCTGGCTAATCCAGTGAATATTTCAGCATAGAGTTTTCTTGGGATCCCAAGAAAACTCTATGCTCTTTAATTTAATCTACAACCAAATCTATTCCATCGTTGTAGAAAGTTATCCATGGATGCAATTTGAAGTTTTGAACTTCTTTTCTAACTGCTATTAACCTTTCAGGAATGTAAATTGGTGCCCATACTGCTTGAGAAATAAGGTGTTTCTGCACTTCATGATATCCATCTGCTCTGGTTTCCCATGTAGGTGATGAAGCGGCGGCCCTAATAAGCTCATCCGTAGTTGGGTCATTCCATCTTGAATGGTTTGGATATGGCATCTGGCTTGATAACAAGAACCAATCCAGAATATCAGCATTCGGCCAACTGTAAAGTCTCAGGAACAATTCCTGTTCACCTGTTTTAAGCATGGCTGTATAGCTTGAACTGTCATATAATTGAATTTCTACTTCGATACCTACATCCTTAAGTTGATTTTGCAAAACTTCTGCCAGTCTACTGTATTCGGTTGAATTTTCTGCTGCCAGTTTCAATTTCAATCCATCCTCGAATCCGGCCTCCTTAAGTAATGCTCTAGCCTTTTCAACATTGTACTCGTATCCATCTTTTTTGCTATCTGCATAATATTCGCTTTTCAAAGCCGGAGGCAAGTAACCATCCGCCGCTATGCCAATGTCCCTGAATACATAGGTTATTATCTCATCTTTATTGATAGCATGATTTATCGCCTGACGAACCCTTAAATCTGTAAATGGTTCCTTATCAGTTGCATATGCAAGATATCCAAGCTTTGTTGACTCATCACGGAATATCTCAACATCCGGATTATCTCCAACCTTGTCAATAAAGGTTGCCGGTACATCTCTTAGTATATGAACATTACCCGAAAGCAATTCCATAAGTCTGGAGTTTTCCTCCGGTATTGTCTTTAAGACTATTTTGTCGATGGTGGAAGGTCCGGTATTGGACATCCATTCCGGTCCCCATGTATAATCAGGGTTCTTGACCAATACAATCTTGTCCCCTTGTATCCACTCTTCAAACATATATGCCCCGGTTCCAATTACATACTTGATTCCATATTCATCCCCATACTGCTCATATGCATCTTCACTGGCAATACTTGCCGCAGTATTTGAAAGTACAAACAACAGATTGGGAAAGGGTGTGTTCAATACTATGTTTACAGTCAGATCATCCACTACTTCAACTTCTTTGATTGCCGCAAAATCACTTTGAGCAGGTGATGCGGTCTCAGGATCTAAAATTGTGTCAAGTGTCCATTTGACGTCATTTGCAGTAAATGGAGTTCCGTTGTGAAACTTAACTCCTTCTTTCAAGTAAAATGTCCAAACCATCCCGTCTTCAGACGTATCCCATGATTCTGCCAGCCCTGGCACGTAATTGAAATCATAATCTCTGGATACCAGCCTTTCATAAATATAAACCAATGCATCCGAATACCATCCTGTCTTGATATGGTCCAGTATTTCTGCATCTCTTTCATAACCGATGACAAGCACCTTCTCTTTTTCTCCAGGTGCTTCTGATTCTTCTGATGGTCCATCCACTGTATCACTGGTTGCACATCCCGTTAATATGGATGAAATAGTGAACAGTACCAATAGTGCCAAAGTCCATTTTCTAGTAGCATTCTTTTTCACAGTTGTCCCCCTCCTATAATTTTTTATTTGTAAAGATGGCAGTCAATAGTATGACCCCCTCCAAAATCGATTGTCTCCGGTTCTTCACTGTAGCAGCGCTCCATGGCGTGCATGCATCTATTATTAAATCTGCACCCTTTTGGTGGATCTATAATGTCCTGCATATCGCCCTCCAATATAATCCTTTCCTTTTTTGAATCTGGATCAATTACTGGAATTGCAGACAAAAGAGCTTGTGTATACGGGTGCAGCGCATTCCTAAACAATTCATCGCTATCTGCAACCTCAACTATCTTTCCCAAGTACATCACAGCGATTCTATTGCTGATATGTTTAACAACACTTAAATCATGAGCAATAAATAAATATGAAATATCCAGTTCCTTTTGAATGTTTTCCAATAAATTTATTATTTGGGACTGTATTGATACATCCAAAGCTGATACAGGTTCATCACATATCAACAGCTTTGGATTTACTGCCAATGCTCTTGCAATCACTATTCTCTGTCTCTGACCCCCACTAAACTCATGTGGATGTCGTGTCAAATATGTCTTGCTCAAACCGACCAATTCAATCAGTTCCTCTGTTCTACTCTTTCTTTGGAGTTTTGTTCCAAAATTATGAACATGGAGGACCTCTTCAATTGCATCGCCTATGGTCATTCTTGGATTTAGTGATGCATATGGATCTTGAAATATAAGCTGCATGTTTTTCCTGGTTTCCTTAAGTTCATTCTTGTTAAGCTTTAGAACATCTTTTCCTTCAAATAAAACCTTTCCTGAATTCACTTTTAAGAGCCTCAATATTGCTCTACCGGTTGTGGATTTGCCACAGCCGCTCTCACCAACCAATCCAAGGGTTTCGCCATATCCTATGTTAAAGTCAACTCCATCCACAGCCTTGACATGTCCAATTGTCTTGGGTATCAGTTGTCCTCTTATCGGAAAATAGACCTTTAGATCCTTGACCTCCAAAATATTATTGTTCATCCCATCACCCCTGCTACTCATACTTCCAACATCTCACTTTGCTGTCTCCAACATCAAAAATAGGCGGTTCCAGTGTCTTGCACTTTTCCATTACATAATCACACCTGGTCTTGAATCTGCAGCCTTCAGTAATCTGACCTGGAATTGGAACTGAACCCCTTATTGAATGAAGCTCTTTCCTCTCACCTTCTATATTGGGTATTGACTCCAATAATCCAATGGTATAAGGATGTTTGGGTGTTTTGAATAATGTCCTTACATCAGCATATTCGACTGCCCTTCCGCAATACATTACCAAAACCTTGTCAGCAACTTCCGCGATGACCCCCATATCATGAGTTATTAGCAAAACAGCTGTCCCCATCCTGTCCTTCATTTCCCTAATCAAATTTAATATTTGAGCTTGTATGGTTACATCCAAAGCGGTAGTCGGTTCATCTGCAATCAAAATATCAGGTTCGCAGGAAAGTGCCATTGCAATCATGACTCTTTGTCTCATTCCGCCACTTAATTGATGTGGATATTGTCTAAGCCTTTTTTCAGCTATAGGAACCCCTACACTTATTAGCATCTGGAGAGATTTGTCCATTGCCTCTTTTTTCGAGAGTTTTTTATGTAATATCAGAGCCTCAGACAGTTGGTTGCCAATTGTATATACAGGGTTTAGAGATGTCATGGGCTCTTGAAATATCATTGATATGTTATTCCCTCTGATTTGTCGTATTTTTTCATCGCTTATTTTCAGCAAATCCGAGCCCTTATATAAAATCTTCCCTCCGATTATTTCTCCGGGGGGATTGGGTATTAGTCTCATGATTGACAAAGCAGTTACACTTTTACCTGATCCTGACTCTCCAACTATTCCTAGAGTCTCTCCTTTCAAAATACTAAAGCTAAGATTTTCAACTGCCGGAATTTCTTTTTTACCACTATAAAAACTGGTGCTTAAATTTTTTACTTCCAGAACGTAATTTTCCATTCCAAACCTCCATTACAACAGGTCTATGCTATAGTCAAAACCCATTTGTCAATACTGTTTATAAGTGCACTAAATACATCGTGAGCTTTCCTATCCTTTGGAAATAATAACTCAGAGAAGAATCCAAATCCAATGAAAACCTTTTTAGCAGCTTCAGTCGTGGTCTTCATTGGAAGAAGTTAACCTTTAAGTAGCTGGGAGGTTTGTGTGATGTCTGTCTATATTGATTATTTACCCTTAATTCCTTGGGTTTTACTATATCTAACAGCTCTTTTCAACTATTTTTTTGCAGCATTGCGAATCCAATAAAAATTCCACATTGAATTGTTATATCATAGTTGCAATCTAATTGTCTCTATTATTTTACTATTCAGAAAACTTTAATGCAACTTTTTTCTTAGTTGCTAGAAATGCTGTGTTTGGTCGTAACTATCTGATGTGTGTTTCATATCGGTGTTTGTCAACATAGTTGTCGCATAAAATATTTCTCTATGTATAATGCTTAAAGTTTTTTCGAATGTTTAACAAATTCTTCCTCATCCATTGAATTGAGAGTTACATATTCGGGTAATATCCAATCTCTTGTGCTTTTGGACCATCGCTCTGGATGTCTCTGTTTTGCTTGTTCATACACCATTTGTCGCTTTTCCATAATCTCTTGTTCTAGTCTGTAATGTCTTTGATAAGTACTGATGAACTTGATTCCACTGTGGTAATGCTCATGATTGTACCACTGAACAAATCATTTTGCCCAATCTCTGACATCTTCAAGGCTTCCAAAGCCTTGAAGATGGGAAGTTGTTTCGGTATTTCATCATTCGAAAAAGCGCTTCAGAATACGGGTTATCGTTACTTACCCGAGGTCTTGAAAAAGAACTTTGTACTTCCAGTTTTTCTAATGTGGCAAAGAATGTTGCTACCTTCATGGGGCTGCCGTTGTCTGAGTGGAGTATTAAAGGTCTTCCGCTGATTCCTTAGGCTAATGTAGCCTTTCGAATCAGTTGTTCCGCATAGCTTGTTTTTTCCGTTTCCCATACTTCGTGACCAACAATGTAGCGGCTAAACATATCCAAGATCAAATAGAGTTTGTAGTAATAGCACATGGAGTGACGGTTTGGCATGCTACCTTAAAGGTTTACTATTTGGGTACGGTTGATTTTTAATCTTTTATGCAGATAAATTAAGTGATTTATATAGGCCAGGAGGGTATCCATTAAGTCTTTTTTGAGGAAGAGAAGTGAAAGTCTAACAGGGAAATTCATGCATATCAATCTATTTCCAGGGTATAAACTGAACGATAGCAGGTATTTTTTATCAATGAAAAAAAGAAATTGACAGTTTCAAGTGAGGAGGTTTTTAACGATGGAATCAATCAAATCAAAAGATGGGACGTTGATCGCTTTTGAAAAAACAGGAGAAGGTCCACCGCTGGTCCTTGTCCATGGAACAATTGATGATCACAGTTACTGGGAGATGATCCAACCTGAACTGGGGAAGCATTTTGCAGTTTATGCCATTGATCGCCGAGGGCGTGGGAAAAGCGGTGACACTTCCAAGTACAAGCTTGAATTGGAGTATGAAGACATTGCGACAGTCATTGATAAGATTGATCAACCGGTGATCCTACTCGGTCATTCCTATGGTGGAACCATTTCTCTGGAAACAGCCCTTCAATCCGAAAAAGTAAGGAAACTCATCCTTTATGAGCCCCAGGGCATTAACGGGATCGATGAATCAGACATTTTTCTACAGGAAGCCATCACTAAGATAGAAGATGACATAAATGAAGGGAACAATGAGCAGACACTGATCTTTTTTCTGGAAAGCCTGGTTGGAATGTCATCGGAAGAAATTGAGCACGCTCGTTCAACACCCTATTGGAAGGTAATGGTGAATGCCGCTCCAACACTCCCACGGGAGATGAAGGCTTTAGCAGAATACAAGTTTGATTCTACACGGTTTAAAGACCTTACCATCCCAACGCTGTTATTGTCCGGATCTGAAAGTCCTCTACCCTTTATAAAAGAAGTGGAACTTCTCGATAATACACTACCCAACAGTAGAGTAAAATTTCTTGAAGGCCAGGGCCATGAAGCAATTAGAACCGCTCCGGATCTCTTTATAAAGAAAGTACTAGAGTTCCTTCGGGAATCCGCATGAATCTTGGAAAGTTAACAGGGGACCTTGCCCGTTCTTTTGTGAGGTAGTAAAAACAACTGTTTTTACTACCTCACAAAAATTAACACCAATAAAAATGCAACGTAAATTCAAAAGAAGATCCTGGGTCAAAATGATGAACATAATCGCTCCCTTTATTGGATTATTGTCGTACTTCCATTATACAAGATATGTTTTATACGACAGCTATCCTAACATATAGGGATATCAAGAATTCATAAATCCAAACACTATAACAAGTCCAAGTGCGGTTATTCTTTGTGGGTTTCTCGATTTATTGTTATTAAACCTGAATAAGATAATACGCTTGATAATCTTGATTCATCAATACCTTCACAACAATTCTGCCAGGTTTATAATAAAATTATTACTCCAAAAAATACACTGGTATCCATTTTGTTCATTACGAATACAAAAAGCAATTTATTCTTAAGTTGGATTTTTTTGTATGCTCTTATATTTTAGGAGTAAAAAAAACTGCCCTCAGGCAGCATTATATCTTACTATTTCATATTCCAAAATCTCTTCTGCACCAAAAAGCCTACTGAAAATCAACAACCTTTACACGAAGTATTGAAGCTATCGCTGCATGAACCAGTGCAAATGGGATTAACAACGATCCCAATACTATACCAGCAATCTCATATCCAAGAGAGCTTCTTTCATCTGGCTTGCCTTTTATCCTGCTGGAAAAACCACTCCAAGGAATCCCCAGGGCATTACCCATCATAATACCTCGAATGGCTCCAAGTATTCCCATGGATTTTGACTTTTCATAGGTTTCAACTATCCTATCCCATGAATCTTTTGTAGGCTTTCCTCGACTATCCGCATAGTGCTGGGCAAACATAATAGCCTGAATCTGATCTTCAGGTACATCATCAACTACCCCGGAAAGCATCTTCTGTATTTCCTCACCACTCATGCCAGCTTCAAGTGCCATCTTGGTATGGGCGTAGGAGCATATTGCACATCCGTTTACCTCAGTTACAGCAATCATGATCCTTTCAATAAACTCAGTATTGAGCTCACCATTCTTCTTTGCCTTTGACATATATGGAGCTGTACGTATTCCCGTATAAAGGATTGTATATATTTCACCCATTGAATAGAGCTTTCTTCCTAAATCCATCTTTTATCCCCCAGTGCCAATTAAGCCTAATCGACATTTATTTAAATCCCATCAATATAGAGTATAATACTTTTCCTCGAAGATTAACAGAAATACCTCTGCCAAGTTGACAGAGGTATTAGCTTATTACCATTATTTCTTGCGATTTATCTAAAGTAACTTTAATGCTCCTATTTAATTCTAGCTACGCCCGTCTTTATTGCAGCTTCAGCGACTGCTTTTGATACCTCAACGGCAACTCTTTCATCGAAAGCCTTAGGAATTATGTATTCCTCAGTCAATTCTTCATCACTTACAAGGCTTGCTATGGCATAAGCCGCAGCCAGCTTCATCTCTTCATTTATCTCTGATGCTCTTACTTCAAATACCCCTTTAAAAATACCGGGGAATGCCAACACATTGTTTATCTGGTTTGGGAAGTCTGATCTACCCGTTCCCATTACTCTTATGCCACCTTCCAATGCAATTTCCGGCAACACTTCAGGTACAGGGTTTGCCATAGCAAAAGCAATTGAATTATCATTCATACTTTCAACCATTTCTTTGTTAACAATATTAGGAGCTGAAACTCCGATAAAAATATCTGTTCCCACCATCGCATCTGCCAGGGAACCTTTTCTATTCAATTTATTAGTTGAAATAGCCATTTCTCTTCTAATCGGATCTAGTTTCTCATCATCTTTATCCAATATTCCTCTACTATTGCAAATAATTACATCCTTAATACCTGCATTGACAAGTAACTTTGCGATTGCAATACCCGCAGCACCAGCACCACTTATGGCAGCAGTTACCTCTTCCATTCTTTTCCCAACTACCTTTAATCCGTTGACTATCCCTGCCAGTACGATTATTGCCGTGCCATGTTGATCATCATGGAAAACTGGTATATTCAATTCTTTTTTCAGCCTTTCTTCAATTTCAAAGCATCTAGGCGCTGAAATATCTTCGAGGTTTATTCCTCCAAAAGAAGGTGCAATTTGAATGACTGTTTGGACTATCGTATCAGTGTCTTGACTTTCAAGACAGATCGGAAAAGCATTTACATTGGCAAAAGACTTAAACAGAACCGCTTTCCCCTCCATTACTGGCAACCCCGCCAATGATCCTATGTTTCCAAGGCCCAAAACAGCAGATCCATCAGTTACTACAGCCACCATATTTCCCTTACTCGTATATTCGTAAACCAATTCGGGATTTGCTTCTATATCCTTGCAAGGTTCGGCTACTCCAGGCGTGTATGCCAGACTCAGGTCCTTAGCGTTTTCCACTTTTACTTTGCTAACTACCTCAATTTTCCCTTTGTTATCCCTGTGCAATTTGAGTGCTTCTTCTCTTAAATTCATATGCAACCATCTACTCCTCTGTTTGTTTTTTTATAATAGGTAATGTCGATCCTCCATTTGGCATAATCAACACTTTAACGTCATCGCCCATAGCATTGATAGCATCGTCAAAAGCCTGTTGTACATTATTGTATGGTTCCATAAATATGGATTTTACAATTTCAGGATCCATTTCCGAAACCAGGAATATCTTAGCTTTCTTTTGTACCATTGCAATTGCTGCTGCTTTATGTCCGCCCAGTGTAAAGTTCTCTCTAATCCTTATTATTAACTCATCTGGAGAATTGGCTTCAGTCATCCATTCTTCAAATACACTGCTTCCGAAACCTTCTGAACAGGATCCAACCAAAATAATAATTCCACCATCCTTGATCGCATGTTTAGCATTATCAAGAGCTTTATGAGTCTGATAAAGATTAATATCTTTTGGAGCTCCACCTTGTGATACTATTACAATATCGGCTTTCTCCTCGATTTCAATTTTATAAATCTTATCCAGGAATTTGCATCCCTCTCTATGAGCTTCTATATGATCTCCAGCTACAGAGAAAATAATTTCCTTGTTCTCGTCAAGTACTACATTTACAATAAAATCAATCGGGCAATATTCAATTGCCTCTTCCAGGTCTTCTCTGACTGGGTTTCCTTCTAGCTTTCCCGCCCTGGCATCTTCAAGTATCATCATGCTGTGGTTTGCCTGTATTGCACTTGGTGTGGAAACACCTGGCATAATTGCCTTTGCCCCACCGCTGTATCCAGCAAAATAATGATACTCAATATTTCCGACACAGATTCTCCTATCAGCATCAGCAACAGTCTTAAATATATCCACCGGTGTACCTATTTTTGTTTCACCCATTCTAATACAATTATTACTATCAGAATCAATGCATTCTACTTCATCGTATACTCTTTTTCCTAGTAGCCTTACTTTTTCTTCATCTGTATGCATTCTATGACTACCTAATGCTAAAATTACCTTGATGTCTTCTCTGGATATACCCGCTTTGTACAGTTCATCCAGTAAAACTGGAATAATCTTGTAGCTCGGAACCGGTCTTGTGATGTCGCTGGTTATAATAACTATTTTTTCGCCTGGCTTAACTATCTCCCCTAGTTTTGGAGTCCCGATTGGGTGTTCTAATGACCTTTTTACCTCCTCGGCACCTGTTAGACCGACTTCTACTTTATTGATCCTTAAAATACCCATAACCAGTTCATCCGGCACAGACAGTTCCTGAGGAGAAAATCCAAATCCAATTTTAGTTTTCAAAATCTAACCCCCAAATATCTATATTATCTAATCAAACGCTCTATTTGATAAATTTAACCTTGGAATAAAGATCCTTTAGCGCTTCTTCTTTTCTTTCGTTGTAGGTTATCTTGTTCTGTTCGAATAGATTGTTGCCATCAGAATCTATGGAAACAATCAGTGGTCCAAATTCCTTTACTCTGCAGACCCAGAGTGTTTCTGGCATACCAAGATCCATCCAATGGGCATCTTCGATTTCTTCTACAGTTTCAGCAGCAATAACTGCACAACCGGCAGGGAAAACGCAATGAATTGCTTTATTCTCTCGGCATCCAGCTTCTGTGTTTGAACCCATTCCACCTTTTCCTACGATAATCTTGACACCTGTCTTTTCAATAAATTCTTTCTCAAACTTTTCCATACGCATACTGGTAGTTGGTCCTACCGATACCATTTCGTACTTATCTTCCTGACCCTCTACTTTTCTAACAATTGGACCTGCGTGGAAAATCGCTCCTCCATTCAAGTCAACTGGCAGTTCTCGCCCATATTCAATCAGTCTACGATGGGCTACATCTCTACAAGTTACAATATGACCATCAAGATATATAACATCGCCTATTTTTATATCTTTTAAGTCCTCTGACGTAATTGGAGTTTTTAATATTTTTTTCATAGTGTCTCCTCCTTATGTGTCAGCATCTCATATGTCAAGTCGCTATTAATTCTTATTGTTCCTCTACGGTGAGACCAACAGCCAACATTGACAGCTACTGAAATCACGGATGGATGCCTTGCAGAATTCTCAATATTGACTCCCATTACTGATTTTGATCCTCTCAATCCTTGAGGCCCAAGTCCAATTGAATCAATTGCTGCGACCATTTGTTCTTCAAGTTCAGCAGCTTTTGGATTTTGGTTATGGCTTCCAACAGTACGCATAAGTGCCCTTTTGGACATGTATGCAGCAGAATCTATTGTCGTGCCTATTCCTATTCCAACCAATAACGGGGGACATGCATTCAAACCGTATGAGGTCATAACATCGAGCACAAATTTCACAACACCTTCATAGCCTTCTCCTGGCATCAGTGTCTTTCCCTGACCTGGAAGTGAGCATCCCCCACCTGCCATATAGACGTCCAATTCGAGCTTGTCACTATTTGGAATTAGATCCCAGTACAACCACGGAGCGTCTGTACCAGTATTTGTTCCCGTGTTAAACTCATCGAAAGTCTCTACTGCATTATGTCTTAGAGGTCCTTCTTTTGTTGCCTTTGCTACAGCATCTTTCAAAACAGTACTCAAATCATCTATATATGGGAATTTTGATCCTGCTCTTATAAACATTTGAATTACACCTGTGTCTTGACATGATGGTCGATTCAAATTGTAAGCCATGTCCTGATTCTTTTGCATGGTCTCATAAATCATCTGTGCCATCGGGACAGTTTCTTCTTCGCGCAATTCCTTAAGCTTTGCCGTTACATCATCAGGCAGTTTCTTGCCTACTAATACTGTAAATTTGGATACAATATCAGTTAGTTCGGTCAACTCATTTACACTGTTCATATTCTCATCCTCCTCATTAAATCTTCTCTTTTAAAAGAACAAACCTCTTGGAAATGGTACATAAAGCACTCTGGAGAATAAGAGATATAAGCCTGCAATTAAGCAGCCAGCAATAAAAAAGGATTTAAAAAACTCTTTAGGATTCTTCTTATCATTTAATACGATTAATAATGCAGTCAATGCCACCATCCCAGTAACCACAAAACCTATGTGTTTAAATAAAAGTACCCATGCCAATGTTATCGCTGCTACCAGGAAAGCACTTATTCTATCATCTAAAGTAAATAGTACAGTGCGGGTAGGTTTTCTTATTGATTTGATAATCAATCCTATCCCCGATGCAATAAGCAGAAAAATTATAGCTTGAGGAAATAATCTTGAGTACTCATTAAGTTTGCTTATTTTTGATAAGAAAAGTAATGAAACTAGAATCATGAATAATCCGCCATATAAGTCAGTATTTCTTTTCATTATCTGTTCACAACTCCTTTCCTTTTATTCTCTCTTAACATTCTAAATAAAGGCCAAGCAGCAGATAGAATTGTGATTATGATTAAAACTATGGATATTGGTCTAGTGAAAAATATCATTAAATTTTGTCCGGATGCTTGTCCCATTAAGTATCCTTGAACAAACCCTTTTTCAGCTATAGGTCCTAGTATTAAGCCAAGTACTATCGGTCCAGGATGGAAGCCGAACTCTTTTAGAGTATATGCAATCAGACCACTTACAAACATAACGATTACATCCATTACATTGTTTCTGATGGCATATGAACCCAGAACTGTAAGAAGTATTACTGACGGTACAAGTATCCTCTCAGGAATCTTGGTAACAGCCTTATACACAGATTTTCCAGCCACTAAACCGAGTACAAGAATCATAAATTGTGCAACCAGCAAAGCCATCATAAATCCATAGGATACGTCGGCATTAGTTGTAAACAGCTGAGGTCCTGGCTTCAGTCCTTGAATCATTAATGCTCCATACAAAACTGCTGCTGCCGGAGAACCCGGTATACCCAATGTTAAAAGCGGAACCATGGAAGATCCTACTGTGGCATTATTTGAGGATTCTGTTGCCACAACACCAGCTGGATTTCCCTTTCCAAAGCTATCCGGGTCATCAGATGATCTCTGTGCTTCATTATAAGCTACTAAATTTGCTATGTTTCCTCCAGCTCCTGGAAGAACACCAATGAAGGAGCCAATAATCGAAGATTTGATGAAATTAACGGGCTTTCGAAAGTTATTTAAAAATGCCGTTTTTAATACATTGGTTTGATGCTTAAGATCAACAGCTACAAGTTTATCCTTGTTGAGTTCTCCGGCTATCCTTAACATTTCAGGAATACAGAAAAACCCTATAAGTACTGACAAAATTTCTACTCCTCCTTGGAATGTAGATATGCCCATAGTGAATCTAACATCTCCGCCAATAGGTGCAACACCTATCATACTTACGAGAAGACCAAAAATCCCGCCTGCAATTCCCTTCATTAATGATTTTGAAGCTAAACTGGCGATAATTGTCAATCCGAAAATACTAACCCAAAAATATTCTGGAGGTCCAAACTTTAGTGCCACTTTTGCTAAAGGAATTGATAAAAACATTAGTGTTAAAACCCCGATAACTCCTCCACCCCATGAAGCAAATGTTGCTGTGTGAAGAGCCTCTTCACCTCTACCTAGTTTTGTCATGGGATAACCATCAAATGTTGTTGCAATGGAAGAAGGTGTACCAGGTGTATTAACCAGAATTGCTGAAAAACATCCTCCGAAAATTGCACCCGTATATATAGCTCCAAGGGTTGCCAAACCTGCAACTGGACTCATGGTAAATGTAAATGGTACCATCAAGGCAACTGCCATTGTAGCTGAAAATCCTGGTAATGCTCCAGCAATCATACCGCCTACTGTTCCTACTAACATAAAAAGCATAAGTTTAATATCTAAAATTAAAATAAATGCATCTATAAAATTACCCACTATATCCCCCCCACAAGTTGATTTTATAACACCCACTCGCGTGAGTGGGTGTTATATAAAATTAGTCTATTAATTCTAAGTCTCTTAACATGTTTTCATAGTACACTTGTCTCTCAGCAATAAGTTGTCTAGATTCCTCAGGTCCAAAGTCAAGTATTTCAAACCCCATCTCAGCCATTCTTTCAAGATAGTCAGGGTCTGCGTTGATTTCTGCAAATGCAGCTGCTAATGTATCTATTACCTCTTGAGGCAATCCTGGAGGACCAGAAACTCCTCTATAAGCGCCTTCCACATAATCATAGCCTAATTCTTTAAATGTAGGAACATCAGGTAAAGATGGATTTCTTTCTTCAGCCGCTACAGCTAGAACCTTCAAATCTTCGCTATGGTTGATTCCCATAGTTGTATACGTCATCAAACCTGTTACATGTCCACCTAGCAATTGAGGAATTGCTCCACCAGATCCTGTCTCTGGTATGTATGTTGTATCAATTCCTGCAACTTCATTGAATACCAATACTCCAAGGTGGTTTGCACTGTAACTACCACTTCCTGCCAACGTAACCGCTCCAGGATTAGCTTTTGCATACTCAACAAATTCATCAACAGAATCAATATCACTATCCTTACTTACAGCCAGTATATTAGATGTAGCTTGGAAATAGTAAATTGGAACCAATTCATCTGTCTCGTATCCTGCATCGTCTCTAACTAGAGGTTGAAGAATAATATGAGGTAAATTTGATCCCATTATATTGTAGCCATCAGGATCTGTGTTAGTTACTAGTTCTTGCCATCCAAGGGCACCTCCGCCTCCGGGCTTGTACTGAACAATCACGCTAGTTCCCAAAACATCCTCTAAAGGCTGCTGTTGGATTCTTGCTGTAATATCAGATTCTCCACCGGGATCGAATGGAAGTATATAATTAATAGGTTTTGTGGGATATTCCTCCGCAGCTTCTTCTTGTGGTGTCTCCTCAGCTTCTTGTGGTTCCTCAGCAGGTTCTTGTGGTTCCTCAGCAGGTTCTGATGTACATCCTGTTAAATTAAGAGCCAATACAAGAATAAGTAGTAAACTTACAAGCAAACTTGTCTTATTAAATTTCACTTTTAACCCTCCTCTTATTTTTCAAGGTCTATAATTACTTGTCACATACGTTAAATGAATCCCCCCCTTTAAATCAAGTCGATTATAATATGTCAATTCCTCGGTAGTTTCTTTTTATAGCCATAATAATATCATTAGATTTATTTACGACCATTTGAACACTTCATATTCTGCTCTATCAACAATATAACTATTGTGATTTAACCGAGGACGAGCATTTTAAGTTATTAATCATTGTTCCCATATATTTTTTTAAAAAGTGGCTTAATGCCGCCGCTTTCAATTATTTCCATAATATAATCAGAGAAACTCTCGCCTTGCATTATATTGTTATTTGTCTTGTTTTCTACAAAACCTTCAATAAAATCGACACTCAATTCATCACCTGTATCGACTTTCTCTGTGATTCCTGGGCATACCAATACAGGAAGCCCTAGATTTATTGCATTTCGATAAAATATTCTCCCAAAGGATTCCGCAACTACTGCTCCTACCTTTGCATGAATCAAAGTTATAACGGCATGCTCACGACTAGATCCACATCCAAAGTTTGTTCCTGCCACGATAATATCACCAGAATTTATTTTGTTAACCAATGATTCATCAGCACCTTCCATACAATGCCCAGCAATCTCCTTAGGGTCTACCAAGTCTAAATATCTACCTGGATATATTTGATCAGTGTCGATATTTTTTCCATAAACAAAGGCTTTACCTGATATTTGTTTCATCGTCATTAGCCTCCTTTGTCACTTGTCTTGGATCGACTAACTCACCCGTTAAGGCAGTAGCAGCGACTGTCGCTGGTGATGCTATATAAATAGATGCATCAGTACTGCCCATTCTACCCGGAAAATTACGATTGGAAGCAGTTACACAAACTTCTCCTGGAGCTAAAACGCCTTCATGCGCACCTAGACAAGGTCCACAGCCGGGAGTGGAAAAAGTGGCACCAGCCTTTATTAGTTCTTCAACATATCCAAGTTGTGTTGCTTTTAAAAAGACTTCCTTGGAAGCTGGAATAATGATCAAGCGTGTAGTACTGTTTATTTTTTTGCCTTTTAGGATTTCAACTGCTGCTGCAATATCCTCTATACGCCCACCGGTACAAGTTCCAATAAATGTTTGATCTACCTTCACTTTTGGCACACCCTCCATCGAAGCCACATTGTCAACGCTATTCGGCATGGCAACCTGTGGCCCTAAGTCATTTATATCAAAACTGTAGCTCTCAGCAAACTCAAAATCAGAATCCGTTTCCAACAAATCAAATTCTCTATCCGTTCTACTGTGAATGTAATCCAGTACTATTTGATTTGGCTTTATGTATGCAGTTTTTGCACCCATCTCTACAGACATATTGCAGATAACCATTCTTTCAGCAACACCTAAATCATCAATATACGTACCAGAATACTCTATTGCCTTATATACTGCTCTGTCTGCGCCTAAATTTCCTAAAATATGTAGTATGACATCCTTTGCCATTACACCTTCTTGGGTTTTACCGTTAATCTCTATTTTAATGATCTCTGGAACTCTGAACCATATCTCTCCAGAAATCATTATGGTTGCCATATCTGTAGCACCCACACCTGTTCCAAAAGCACCAAATGCACCATGGGTGGTTGTGTGGGAATCTGTAGCTACCAGAACCATACCAGGCCAAACAAGCCCAGCCTCAGGCATAACCTGATGACAAACCCCTGCGTCAATGTCAAAATGATGTGTTATGGATTGCTGCTTAACAAATTCTCTCATTTCCTTATGATTTTGGGCAGCTTTTATTGTAGGCGTTGGGGCATAGTGGTCAAACACAAAACACAATTTATCTCTATCCCATACTTTCTTCCCACCCATTTCATAAAATGAGTAAATAGTTTGCAAGTATAGATCGTTAATTTCTGCAAAATCAACCTTCGCTTTTATAATCTCTCCTGCAGATACCTTGTCATTTCCCGAAGCACGGGCCAGTATCTTTTCAATTGCATGCATAGCTAGACCCCCTATTATTCTGCGTGATGTAAGTAAAATTGCTATTGCCAATACATATATATACTATAATCCTGCTTAGTCTGATTGTTTTTTTATAATTTCGACTATTGTAATATATAATATTTTTACACATAAATTTAAATTGGTCAAGTGAAAATGTCATCTGTTGAATCCCCTTAATGCAGGTTAATTCTTTTTGTATTTTGCAATACCTTCTTCATGAAGAATACGACCTTTTGTATCAATACCTACTATGACTTTCAAATCTTCTACATATAGTTCTTTGATGGATTCTGGACCTAAGTCTTTATATGCTATTTCTGTAGCTTCCTTGACTTTTCTGGCCATAATTGCTGCAGCACCACCTATTCCCAGCAGGTATACTGCCTTGTATTTATTCATTAACGGTGGGATATAATCAGATCTATCTCCCTTTCCAATCATGGCAATAAGTCCCTCTTTTAATAATGTCTCTACATAGGGATCCATTCTAACACTGGTAGTTGGTCCTATCGACCCAATTGGTTTACCTGGCGGAGCCGGACATGGTCCTGCATAAAATATAGTCTGATTTTCAAGCTCAATCGGTGGTTTGTCCCCTCGTTCAATGGCTTCAACCATCCTCTTATGTGCAGCATCTCTTGCGGTATATATGTATCCTGTAAGTTCTAAAACATCTCCTATGTTGAGTTTTTCTATAAACTCCTTTGTCAATGGAAGTTTTACTTTCATATTTATCCCTCCTTCATTCCTCACTTATATGGTTTCTACTGCATGTCTGCTGGCATGGCATTGTATATTCACTGAGACAGGCAAGCTTGCAATATGGCATGGAAAAGCTTCAATATTTACATCTAGAGCAGTTACCGTACCACCTAGTCCCAATGGCCCAATACCGGTTTTGTTAATCTCCTCCAGAAGTTCCAGCTCTAGTTTCTTTAAGTGTTCTGCCTTGTTTGCTTCACCCAAAGGTCTCTGAAGTGCCTTTTTTGATATCCAGGTAGCATGATCCATTGTTCCGCCTATTCCTACTCCAACAATCAGCGGAGGACATGCTTTACCGCCTGCTAGTCTTATTGTTTCCAATACAAAGTTCTTAACACCTTCCGAACCATCGGCTGGTGTTAACATTTTATATCTACTCATGTTTTCACTGCCAGCTCCCTTGGGCATGACAACAATTTTTACCTTGTCACCTTCAACGATATCCGTTCTAATGACTGCAGGAGTATTATCACCCGTGTTTTCTCTAATAAGAGGATCCCCGACAACAGATTTTCTTAGATAACCCTCTCCATATCCTTGTCTTACTCCCTCATTTACAGCATCATTTAGATACATTCCTTCCCAGACTACTTCCTGACCTATTTCCATATGTACAACTGTAACTCCTGTATCCTGACAACAAGCTACCTGATTTTCCTTGGCGTATTCAGCATTCTGAATTAATTCATCAAGTACTTCCTTACCTAATTTTGATTCTTCCTCCTCAAAGGAATCTTTCAGTTTGTCAACAAATTCAACTTCTAATTCATAACAAGCTTTTTTACAAAGTTTGTTAATTATAGGAATAAGATCTTCCGTTTTTAATTTCCTCATTCTCCAAACCCCCTCAATGATTCTATATACTTATAAATTCCATACAGCTTATATAAAGCAATTATTATGCCAAACTGATCGACAAATACAAATAAACTTAAGACTATTTTCTCTAAACGACTAAGACTTGCTTACAACAAGCTCTGTTTTAATCCATGCTTGGAAAAATATATTTTATAAAGCAGAATTTTTCCAAGATCGCAATAGATCCTTTCACAAAATAGCGTTGCGCGCAACGCATTAACCGTTGCATGTTTGTTGCATGCAACGGTTTTCTTGTTTATTCCATTTCTCTTAGCCATCTCCATAAGGTGCTTCTATTGACACCTAATACTTCAGCTGCTTTTGTTTTGTTATTTTTAGTCCTTTCCAGTATTTTAAAAATTTCTATTTTTGTAGGCTTTTCATTCACCTCATTAGAATTTTCACTTATGTTGTGATCTTCAAATTCTTTCTTGAAAATCCTATCGGTTTCATCTATATATAATTTAATCAGCGTATCTTCAATGACGTCAGCTGTCGAGATGATGGAAAGCCTTTCTATGAGATTCCTTAATTCTCTTATGTTTCCAGGCCATTTATGGTTTTTTAAAATATCTAATGCAGATGTTGATAAAATAAAATGCGTGTTCCTATTGTTGTATTCCTCAAGAAAATCATTTGCTAAAATTTCTACATCTTCCAATCTATCCCTTAGAGGTGGCAGGTCTAGCCTTAATATGTTCAAGCGAAAGAACAAGTCCTCTCTAAACTCACCATTTCTTACAGCCTCAACCAAATCCTTATTTGTCGTCGCTATAATTCTTACATCTATCGGTATTATTTTATCGTCTCCCAATCTCATAACACTTTTTTCTTGCAGCACTCTTAGCAGCCTTCCTTGTAGCATTAAAGGAATTTCGCTAATCTCATCCAATAGGATAGTGCCTTTGTGTGCCAATTCAAACAACCCTGGTTTTCCTTTTTTTAAAGCTCCTGTAAATGCTCCTTCCACATAACCAAAAAGTTCACTTTCCAACAGATTTTCCGGTAAGGAAGCGCAGTTAACAGCGACAAATGGTCCGGTACTTCTCAAGCTTGCATTGTGAATGCTTTGAGCGAACATCTCTTTACCTGTTCCGGTTTCACCTTTTATTAATACCGTAGCATTGGTCCTAGAGAATTTTTCTGCAAAGCTTTTAGCAGTATTTATATTGTTGCTTACTCCATTAATGCTTTCAAATGTGAATTTGGCATACAATCCTTTTGTGTAAAATTCTCTTCTTATTTTTCTTTCTTGTTCCTGCAATTCATTAATATCCTGAAAAATAGCTACGGCTCCTACAATTTCTTCATTTACAATTATCGGAATTCTGTTGTACATAATATTCATTTGTCCAATATTTTTGATGTCGTGTATACATTCTTTTCCATCCTTAAGTACGTCTTTTAAATCTGTCAATTTGGGAGCGATTTCATCCAAGGATTTCCCTATAGCCGTATCTACACTGCAATTCATTGTCTTAGCTGCAGTAGAATTGATAAGTGTTACAATACCGTACTTATTAATAGCTAGAAAACCATCTCTGGCATAGTCAAAAATTGCTCTTGTTTCTTGAGACTTTTGTTGTTCTTTTAAAATTGAATTCAGTAAAGTCTCGGCTTCACCGTATGCATGATAAATTGCCAAGGACCCAGTTTCTAAAAAAACGGATTTCATCCCTTCTTCTCTTGACATTTTGTGTTGAATCGCTCCGCCAATAATAACCTCTATACCTTCTTTTTTAGCTTTTAAGATTTCTCTATATGCTTCCTCTTCATTGTTGATATATACTTGCTTTAAATCAACATTTAAGAGAGGGTTAAAGTTTTCGATTCCTTGTACTAAATTAAAGAAACCAATAATAATTATTTTTCTTCCCAGTTTAGAAGCCTCAACTATTGATTTAGCTATATCTGCCGCAGTAATTGGTATTTCAATAACGGGTATATCCAGCTTTTTTCTAATGAGTAATGCCGTTCCTCCTCTAGAAATAAGGACTAGTACACCTTCCTTCACCAATTTTTCAGCTTTTTTTAAACCTGATTCAAGACATCCCACTTCAATAACAACATCTATCCCATGCTCATCAAATACTTCCCTTGCCATATTGGCCATTTTTCTTGTAGGAGCAATATAACCGATATAAGACATTAATTATTTCCCCCTTCTTAATTGCTCTAATAGTATTCCTTCAAATCTGATCGTCTTTAATAAAACCTATCTTCATATTATAATACTTTTTAGTAAAATAAAACAGACATACCGCTACAAGCTCTAGAGGTATGTCTGTCAATTTAATTATTTTGTCTCTATTTCTCAATTAAGAATTCCGTAATTATAACCGGTGAATCACAGCCTATAATTTTAATCTCTTCTTCTACTTCAGTTTCAAGAACCAGAAGTGAAAATCCCTCGATTTCCCTTTTCTCTCCTTTGTTGCATAGCTCCAGAACAAAATCTTCCTTAGAGAAAACGGTTGCTATTTCTGATCCCTTGAAAGTATATTTGTCTCCCTTATTTAGGATTTGCAGCTTTGCAAGATTGCCATTCTTTACAATAAAATTGTAGTCTCTGCAGTCCAGGGCGTTCTCTGAAAAAGTATCCCAGGAACCATCAAAATACTCAACTTCGAATTTCTCCAATTTTCTGTTATACAATCCCTTATGGGATAAGCTTAAGGTTCCTTCCAGTGGAAGAATATATCTTTGATATCCGCTGAAATCGGAGAACTTTGATTCGGTAGATGTAAATGTAGCCGATGAAATTCTCCAAAGAAAATCCTTCTGGAAAAAAACCGCATCCTGGGGATATATTGCCAGCTGGGTTGTTTCTCCACCGGCCCATTTAGTTGTGATGAAACCCCTTTTAGTGATTATTCTTTCTTTCATTTAAACACCCTGCCTTAAACCATTATTAAGCTTGATCTATTGACTTGCTTTCCTTTATTCTAACTTTTAGGTGATCGAAGCATTATATATCTCAGTAATTGAATTGTCCAGCATATCATTGAACTCTTTCTCACTTTGATCAACACTTAAACCTTCTACTAGCGCTCTTGAAAAACTTGCAATTAAACCCGGGTTGTTATAAAGGAGTCTTACAGCTTCTTCTCTGCTGTAACCACCTGATAAAGCAACTACACGCATAACTTTTGGATGTTCTATCAATTCAGTATAAAAACCATCTTCACTCGGTAATGAAAGTTTTAACATAACCTCTTGCCCTTCGGAAAGTGTATCCAGGTGCTTTAGTAACTCTTTCTTAAGAATCTCTTCAGATTCCCTTTTATCTTCACTATTAATATCAACTTCCGGTTCCAGAATGGGCACCAAGCCCTTTGCCATTATTTGATTCCCTATTTCAAATTGTTGCTGAACAATTCTTTTAATCGATTCTGGATTAGCCTTTTTAATCACCGATCTCATTTTGGTGCCAAAAATCCTTTTCTCAACTGCTCGATCCAGTAACTCTCGCAGCTCTGGAATTGGTTTCATAAGCTGTACCCCATCCTTTTCATCTGCCAGTCCCTTATCTACCTTAAGAATTGGAACTATTCCCTTTTTCTCCCATAAATAATCCGCCGTAAACATGCCTTCTACCTTTCGGTCCATAGTCTGTTCAAAAAGAATAGCTGCTAATATATGTTCTGAGTTAAATCCTGGACTTGTTATAATCCTAGTTCTCATTTTATGCACTAAATCAAACATTTCTTCATCATTGTCATATTTGTCTTTAGTTATCCCATAGCCCAACAGTGCTTTTGGAGTACTTCCACCACTCTGATCCAGTGCAGCTACAAAACCATTGCCATTTTTCATAATATCTCTTTGTTTATCATTCATAATAAAACCTCCTACGTATTGGTATTCTAGTATTATCTATCTGTTTTCATATCTACACTTATACCCGTAATGTATGAATATACTCTTTTATACAGTTATTAGTGGATGTTACTCCTCTTCTGATATTCATAACCCAAACTGCAAATCTCGGAGGTTCCTGTCTAAAAAAAAGCTCGCATTACGCGAGCCTTAAAATCATCAATAATCATTTCTATTGTTCATCCAACAATCTTTTCTCTAGAATCTGGTCAATGCCAAAGTTCTCAATTTGCAGATAGTATTCTGCAACATCAAGAAGTGATTTCATTGGGATTGTTCCGATTACCTCACTACCAACTACATTAACACCATATCTTCTAGCTTCCATCTTTACCATTTCAAAAGCCTGGTATATGGATGTTTTCTCGTAGTTTACAAGATTCATTGAAACCTGGGTCTGGTTTCTTTCCTCTAGTTTCAGGCCAATACCCTTAACAAATCTCAGCCCTCCGCCAATATGTCTTACTTTTTTAGCAATTGCATTTGCAATTTCCACATCTGGAGTGTCCAGGTTAATGTTAAATGCTACCAGTGGAACTCTTGCACCAACTGCTGTACATCCACTCTTGACATTCATTTCCTGTGGTCCGAAGTCTGGCTTCCACTCTTCTTCCTTGATCTTGTCAAAGAAACCTTCGTACTGGCCTTTTCTTACCTTTGCAAGATTTTGCCTTTCAGGTTTTGATGCTGACTCCTCATACATGTAAACTGGTATGCCCCAGCTTCCGATTTCAGCTGCAACTTTATTTGCAACTTCCCTACACTCCTCAATAGTCACATTTGAAACTGGTGTAAAGGGTATAACATCTGTCGCTCCCATTCTTGGGTGAGCTCCTTCATGCTTAGACATGTCAATAAGCTCAGCAGCTTTTTTTGCTGTATTGATTGCAGCTTCCTTGATCTTTTCAGGTGATCCGATCATGGTAAGAACCGATCTGTTGTGGTCCTTGTCAGATGAATAGTCAAGAATAGTTATTCCTTCAATCTTTCTGGCCTCATCTATGATTTTCTCAACTAACGCTTCGTCTCTACCTTCACTGAAATTTGGTACACATTCCATTAATTTTCTCATTGTTACCTCCCATTTTTTTCTAAAAATAAAATACTTTCTAACTATAATCTAATTGATTTACATCAAGTTTTCAACAAAAGTTTTAATAAACCATATTGTTGAAGAGCAATATAAAAAACAGGCAAACCAAAACTTCAGCTAACCTGTCTAGATACTTTCTTTAGATGCTATGTTTTTCTTTCCATCTAAATATCTGAACTGGTCTTGATTGTCTCAACATAGTCTTCCAGATTTCTCCGCAATAGATTCGGCGTATCCAGCCCATATGGACAGTTCTCTAAACAATGCCTGCAATCTATACAATCTTTAATTTTATTCATCTTAATCTGCCAATCTTCCCCGAAAAAGCCTTTTGTGGGAGCTCTTCTAATCATCAATGACATCCTTGCTGCATTAGGGATGTCAATCCCAGCTGGACAAGGTAGACAATAGCCACAGCCTCTACAAAATTCTCCTGAAAGGATACTCTTATCACTTTCAATCAATTTACTTATCTCGGGAGTCATCACAGGAGGATTGTTTACATACTCGAGGAATTCTTCCAACTCATTAATTCTTTGTACTCCCCAAATCGGCAATACGTTTTCAAAAAGTGAAAGATACGCATAAGCTGCCCTTGAATTGTTAATTAGGCCGCCCGCCAATGATTTCATTGCTATAAAACCAATCCCATTTTCCCTGCACATCTCAACTAACTTCACTTCATCCTCCGTTGCCAAGTAGCTGAACGGAAACTGTATAGTCTCATATAAACCTGATTCTATCGCGTCTTTGGCTACATTGATTTTGTGATTTGTTATCCCAATATGTCTGATTAGTCCTTTTCTTTTAGCTTCCAGCATCGCTTCGTATAATCCAGTGCCATCCCCAGGTTTTGGACAATATGAAGGATTATGAAACTGGTATATGTCAATGTAATCGGTCCTTAATGACCCAAGTGATTTCTCCAAGTCTGACCAGAATTCATCTGCATTACCAGCTTTGGTTTTTGTTGCAATATGTATCTTGTCTCTTACATGCGATAATGCCATGCCAATTTTCTGCTCGCTATCGCTATAAGCACGAGAAGTGTCGAAAAAATTGATGCCTCCTTCAAATGCGCGGACTAATATTTGCCTAGCCTGTGAGCTGTCAATCCTTTGTATAGGCAAAGCTCCAAACCCATTCTTATTAGCTATAATACCAGTATTACCAATTTTTACTGTAGCCATGATTATCTCCCTTCATATTTCTGTTTATTAAACAGCTTTCCAGAGATCAAATATTTAAATTTCAAACTATACACTAATACTACAATATTATACTATCAATTGAAAATATTTGTAAGTATATGCTTTATATAAACCATATTAGCAAGAAACAGGCAAACCAAAACTTCAGCTTACCTGTCCAAATCCTTAATACTATTAAAACATCTCTTTACAACCTTATCCCTTTGAAATCCTCAACCTGTTCCCTAATTGCAACCTCGGTTGGAATTCTCTCAATACTTGAAGCTCCAAAGAATCCTGATACTCCAATGGTCCTTTCAAGGACATACCTGGCATCCTCAGGCATTGCAATAGGTCCTCCATGGCATATTACAAGTACATCCGGATTCACCTCTTTGGCTGCATCGCAGATCCCCTGCACCCTCTTTACTGACTCATCTAGTGTCAATGCTGTCTGGGCTCCAATTGATCCCTTTGTGGTCAGCCCCATATGTGCAACAATAACATCTGCACCTGCTTCAGCCATCCTCTTTGCCTGCTCTGTATCAAACACATAAGGGGTTGTAAGCAGACCCAGCTCATGAGCCTTTCCTATCATTTCCACCTCTAGGTCATATCCCATACCGGTTTCTTCAAGGTTTTGTCTGAATACCCCGTCAATCAGTCCAACTGTAGGGAAGTTCTGAACTCCTGAAAAGCCCTGTGCCTTCAATTGCTCTAGGAACTTATCCATCATCCTGAAGGGATCTGTGCCGCATACACCTGCCAGTACCGGAGTATCCTTGACTATTGGCAAAACCTCACTACCCATATCAACGACAATCTGATTGGCATCTCCATAGGGAAGAAGCCCAGCCAGAGAACCACGGCCAGCCATCCTGTACCTTCCGGAGTTGTAGATTATAATCAGGTCAACTCCGCCTTCTTCAGCGCTCTTTGCTGATATGCCGGTACCTGCTCCTGCACCGATAATGGCCTTGCCAGCCTTGATCTGTCCTTTTAATCTTATAAGCACTTCATTTCTATCCATGAAACTATCACCTCTCTAATTATTTTCATTTATTAGATCCAAAAGCTTCCTTGCAGCTGCCAATGCAAACTCCTCATCGTTTATATTGTTGTCCATTTCAATCAGTTCAACCTTGGTTCTGTCTATATCCTTCCTTAACATATCAAACAGCATCTGGTCCTCTGCCGGTCCAAAGAACGGCTGGCCTTCTTCATCAATCATTGAAACTCCCTTTAAGGGCAGCATCAAGGCTGTCAGACCTTCAGTCATATTAAGCTTTTGGGCGATTATCTCGCCCAGTTTTTTGTTCTCTTCAACGGTTGTCCGCATCAGTGTTACGGTTGGATTGTGCTTATACAGGTTCCTTCCCTTAAACTGCTCAGGAACTGTATCAATTGGTCCAAAGTTTACCATATCCAGCGCTCCCACAGATACAACCTGGGGAACCTTTGCCTTCCCAGCTGCCTCAAGTCTGTTTGGACCTGCAGCCAACACCCCTCCTACCAATTCATCGCACCACTCGGTTGTCGTCAGGTCAAGTACTCCTTCAAAGTATCCTTCCTCAATCAACCTCTCCATTGTCCTTCCGCCGGTTCCTGTTGCATGGAATACCAATACCTCATATCCCTGCTCCTCCAGATATTCCCTGGCCCTGTTTACACATGGAGTGGTAACGCCGAACATTGTGGCCCCAATAAGCGGCCTTTTGTCGACCGCCTTCTCCTTATGCTCCAAGCTTACCATCCCCGCAATTGCAAGGGCAGCGTTTGTGAATATCCTTGTTGAAATTGAATTCAGCCCTGATACATCCACAATTGAAGGAACCATGATAATGTCACTTGTTCCTACATATTGCTGGACATTTCCCGATGCCAGAGTCGACACCATTACCTTGGGAACTCCAACGGGAAGGGCCCGCATTCCTGGAGTTACAAGGGATGTCCCACCGCTTCCTCCAAGGGAAATAATCCCGTCAAACCTGCCCTCAGCATAAAGTCTTGGAATAATCTTTTCCATGCCCTTGGAAAGGACCTCAGTACCCAAAGCCCTATCTTTCTTGGCTGCAATCTCTCTTAGGTTCTCGCCTACTTCTGCAGCAATATTGATGCTCTTTATATCCGTACTTACCATCGGTTGAAAAACCCCGCAGTTTATGGTCAGTGTATTAAGTCCAAGGCCTTCAAGAACATCCTTAACAAACATCAACTCTTCCCTTTTGCTATCATACGTACCTGCAACAGCTATGGTTTTCAACAGCATCACCCTTCCTTCCTAAATTACCACGTCAACTAACAAAAATACCTGCCATTATTCATATACCAATAAAAGGGCATAATAAAACCTGTACTCCAAATATCAGATCCCCAAATATCAGACAATATTTTAAGGATTCTTTGGCTCTAGTCAATGATGCTATCGGACCTATTAAAATATCTAAAAGAACCCCTCCAAGTAATTGCAATTACTTGGAGGGGTTCTTTTAAACTCTTCCACTAATATTTAAGTCTATATGCCAGTATTAATCTAGCTTAAATAATTACTTCCAATGAT
The DNA here is from genome assembly GCA_051744365.1 of Bacillota bacterium. Classification (GTDB taxonomy): domain Bacteria; phylum Bacillota; class Clostridia; order Tissierellales; family Tissierellaceae; genus Gudongella. Next base: position 16,651 of record JBNJCX010000004.1, on the reverse strand, counting down.
TATTGTTGTGTAACCTTATCAAAGATTTCAACACCATAAAATTCTCTAATTTCAGGCCAAACTTCTTTTCTTACTTTTTCAGCCATAACTTTATATTCTTCGTCAGTAAATCGAATTATTACTGCCCCGTTATCTTCAAGTAATTCTTCATATTTCTTTTCTTCATCAGGAGCTACATTCCATCTATCTGATTCAAGTTTCATAGCAGCTTCTTCAACAATCGTTTTTTCTTCCGCTGACAAATTATTCCATACGTCCATGCTCATCTGTAACCACCATATTTCAAAATGTGAATTGACAGGAAGATAGTATTCTGTAACATCTCTAAAACTATTCCAATAACCTTCACCGCCTGAGCCTATTGCACCATCTACAATACCTGTTTGGATTGATGTGAATGCTTCAGAAAACGCTATAGGAGTTGCGATATAACCTAATGAAAGTGCTGTTAATTCAAAGGATTTGATGCTTGGAACTCGAATTTTTACACCTTTAGAAACATAAGGATCGCCAGGTTCATTCGGTTCTATTGTAGTAATAATGCTTCCAAAATATTTTGGATAACCCGCTAACATCTTAATATTTTCTTCTTCAAACATTTTTTCTATTTCATTATATAGAACCCCATCACGTGCAAATACTTCTCTAGCTTCATCCCATGTGCTGGCTAAATAAGGTGCACTTGGTAGTACAATTGCTTCATTTAGATTGGGGGCTGCAGGTGCAAGCTGCATTTCAATGTCGCCAATCCCAATTCTCTCCTGTACTATTGCATAGTCACCTAACTGGCTGTTTGGATATACTTCAAAGATTGTATTTCCTTCAGTTTTTTCTGTAACAGTACCAATAAATGCGTTTATATCATCATCTGTTGAAGTTCCTTCAGGTCTAACGTGCCCAATTTTCAAAGTTCTGGAACCAAATCCAGATGCTTCTTCTCCAACATTTTCACTTGCTCCGCCGCAACCTGTTAATAAATACGTCAGACTCATAACTGCAATCAATACCCATGATATCTTGCTTCTTGAAAGCTTCTTATTCATTGACATTGCCCCCTTTATTTTAATTAATTAGCTTAATGCTAAACTAATAACTGCATGCCTAACTATCTATTAAGCATATTATAACCCAATTTATTTTACAAATCCCATCAATGTAGGCAAGTACATCGATAACGGAGCCCAGAAGGTAGTTAGAAATACTACTGGCAAGTATCCTAATAATAAAAAGATCAAAGTAGGTTTTAGTATCTCTGAAAATTCACATTTACCGATACGCATACCCAAGTATAAAATACTTGCATACGGTGGAGTAACACCTCCCATTGCTAAATTGACTCCCATTATAGCAGCGAATTGGATTGGACTTATTCCCAACTCGGTAACTAAAGGCAATAAGAGGGGTGCTATCAGGATCATGCCCGTAACATCATTTACAATCATTCCTACCAAAAACAAGAATATGTTGATGACAATAAGTAATAGAATTTTATTTGTAGTAATTCCAAATACTATTTCTATAAGCGCCTGAGGTACTCTCAAAAGCACATATGTCTGGCTTAACATCAGAGTAAACATTATCATTGTCATAATTGCACCTATTGAAATGGAAGATTCATTGACAACTCTCAGAAATTTCTTCATTGTAATCTCTCTATAAATCCAAATTCCTATTGGCACGGAAACTACTGCAGCTACTGCTGCCGCCTCAGATGGTGTAAATACACCGCCATAAATACCTCCTAGAATAATAACTGGCAAGGATAGAGCTGGTAATGCTCTTATAATTCTTTGATAATTTCTCTTTTTCATCTCTACTGCAGGTAACTTTTCTTCTAATTGGATATTAGGCATCTTTCTAACCCAAACCATATTTATCACAGAAAATGATACCACAATTGTAAGACCTGGACCTACTGTAGACAGAAATGCAGCCAATATAGATGTTTCAGTTACCCACCCATAAATTATCATTATAACACTTGGGGGTATCAATAATCCCAATACCGATGATACTGTAACAAGAGCAGTAGCATAACCTCTTGGGTATCCTTGTTCAACCATTCTAGGAATCAGTACTGGACCTGTTGCTGCAACACCAGTAAACCCACTTCCAGATATGGCTCCTATAATTGCACATGTGGTTACTGCTACAACACCTATTCCACCTTTTATTCTTCCTACGAATATATCTGCAAAATTAAGTAAATGCTTAGCTACACCGCTATTTGCCATTATGCTACCTGCGAGAATAAATAGAGGGCTGGCCAATAGAATTGGGCTTATCATCTGTGTAAATCCCCAAAGCATCATACTTCTCATCGATGCACCTCCCGCTATTGCCATAAAAGCCAATGCACCACCAAAACAATAAGGCAAGGGTATACTAAACATAAGCAATAATACCAAAAGAATTACATCAATTGAAACTATGGTTAGCATGTCCATCAAATCACCTCCTTGTTACTGGTTTTTAATACTTTAAACGATCGCTTGTAAACATCTAAAAGCTCAAGTAAAGTGTAGAATGTCATTAAAACCAAACCTACAAATACGGCTGACTCTGCGAAGAACATTGGCAAACGGAGTAATGGACTGTATTTCCATACGCCAAGTGAATAGGTGAAGTACCAATATGACCAATATGTCAACCATAGGCTAACCAGTAATGAAATTGTGATTCTTACAATATTGAATATTGCACGACTTCCACTTTTTTTAACATACAATGTCAAAATACCGCATTCTATATGATTTTGTGTTCGAGAAGCATTAGCTCCCCCTATCATATACAGCCATATGATCGGAAATAACATTAATTCCTCAATTCCCATCAAAGGAACTTGAAATACATATCGCAGAAGAACCTGAATTACAACTAATACTGGAAGTGTTATCGCTAGAATCATTGTGATAATCTCTTGAACTTTACCAAGAATATCCATGGATCTATTCCAGATCAATTTTTTTTCCATTTACCCACCTCCATCCAATTAAGTACGAACTACTGAATTAACTTTACCGAAATTTAAAGCTCTTTTGCATCTGTCCAGCTGTACTACAACCATACTACCATACTTTTATTATAAATGCACGTATTTTTTACATAAAAAACCTTACGAATAAACAAACTATATTTGTTAGATTCGTAAGGCAGCATATAACTGTTTATTGATATCCAATCGAATAGACTGAATTTGCATTTTACTTATTCATTTCCTTCTTTGATTATATTCAAAGAACCTTCAATATGTCTCTGCATAAGGTTTTTTGCCATCACGGCATCTCTATTCTTGATGCATTCAAGCATTTTTAAGTGTTCATCCAGCTCAGAATTTAGTATGTACTCATTCAAATGCTGAAAAAATACTTTCCCTCTTGTTACAATTAGATTCTCAGTTATACTGTCCATTAAATTGATCAGTATCCGATTTTGGGACATATTTACAACTTTCTTATGAAACTCAAATCCCAGGTCAAAGGTATAGTTCTTCTCCTTTAATGCCTTCTTTCCTTTTTGAATTATAGCTTCCAGCTCTTCAATATCATCATCAGTAGCATTTTTTACTGCCAAAAAAGTTAATCCCGGTTCAATAATCAATCTAGTTTCCATAAGCTCCACAAGTGTGGTCTCAGATTCAATCAGATCAGACAAATGCATACTATTAATATTCACAATTGCTTGCTCTGATACAAAAGTTCCGATTCCTGTACGTGATTCAAGTACACCAACCAATTCCAATGCCTTTATTGACTCCCTTATGGAGTTTCTGCTGACCTCAAATTGCTTAGAAAGTTCTAGCTCTCCATAAATCTTGTCTCCTGGCTTCCATTGACCCTCATTTATCATCTGCACTATTTGCCTGGAAATTTCCTCATATAAATTCTGCTTCTTAGCTGGAGTAATCAATATACCACCCTCTTATTGTTTTATTGTATAATTGTACCACAATTATACAGATTTGTGAAATCTTTATCGATTGCCAATAAAATAACGGGAATCTGCTAAATAATACAGACCCCCAGTTCAAAACTATTTAACTGATTACTTAATGCCAGTTTCTGCATATTCAATTATTTCTTCCGCAGTCATTTTTTCAAACCCTAGATTCTCCATGGTACGGCTACTATTGAAAAAATCCTCTTTTAGAATATAACTTCCTAGTCTACAGATGGTTTCCATTTTATCAGAGTTCATTCCCAACTGCTGAGCCATCGAAACAAATGGTACCAAGCTCATTGGAATATCTTCCGTCAAATATCTTGTATCTACTCTCTTCTGTCCCATTACTTCTTCGTAGGCTTTGGTTTTTCTAACAACTTCTGTCAATGTACTACCTTCTACTCCATACAATGTTTTATACATTTCCAGAATGGGGGGTATACTTAGACCTAGCTTTTCACCCATATCTATTCTTTCTTTATCCATTTCAACTATAAATTCTCCAATTGTTGGAGTTATGCCATCCCAATAATATCTCCAGTCATATGGTGATTCAATCATAGATACATTAAGTAATGTTGGCCCCGGATGCATAATCGCATTTAGATTATTTAAACTTGTATCCAGTACATTCTTGCCTGGAATTATATCAGGAAATGCTTCTTGTATCTTGATTACAACTTCCTGTGTTTTGTTAGCTGGAATTGCAGCTACCATTAGATTCTTTTTCATCCCTTTAATAGAAGCGTACCCTGGTTTATTCAAACGACAAGCATAAATCAACGACTGCGCTTCAGCAATAACTATATTATCACTACATCCTTCTTCTTTGAAAACCTGTTTAAATTGAAAAGCTCCGAAAGTAGCACCTGGATGAATAAATACTATCTGATTTTCATTAACATAGGGAGCCATCGCCTTGGCAATGCTTCTATGATAGTTCGAAGGTAGAATAACCATGATTATCTCTGCATCTTGGATCGCCTCACCAATATCAGTAGTAGCCTTTTCAATCTTTCCAAAGCCTTTTACGGCACCATCTACATGAATGCCTCCTTGAGAGTTAATAGCATTAACAGTGTCAGGCATAATGTCATAAAGAGTAACAGGAAATCCCATGATTCCCAAATGGCCAGCTGCAGATTGACCACCATTTCCACCACCTATAACAGCCCATTTTGTTTTTTTCTTCTTAATATTCATAAATAGCCTCCAATCTTAATAAGTATTTGTTCTACTGTACAGCTGTCCTACATTCATAATACTACTACTTTCCTGACTAATCAATATATTTTTGGATATTTTAAAATATATTTCTTTTCAAGCTAAACAAATAAAACCATTTACCCAACAATTATTTGAAGGTATATGGTATCAGCGTCTGGTCTTAATAGAATTGTAATGATATCTCTCTTCTGTTTGGGTAAATAAATAATAAGCGTTATTTTATATATGAAAGGAGAGTTTAAGTTGAATTTCACAGGAAAGTTAACACATTCAAAGATAGTTGCTATATTGATACTGGCTTTAGTATTAAGCCCTCTAAGTGCTTTTGCAGAATCCCACTCTGGCTTAGAACCCATAGACCTGCTTCCTCAATATAACAACTTTAAATGGATATACCACGGAAGCGTAGAGTATGGACATGATATGGAAATTGAGAGTATTGTAGTAGATCAAAACACAAAACACTATTTCATAAAAGGTGCAGTGCACGATATGTCTGATGGCGAATCTGATAAGGATTTCACTCTTGATCTGGAGTATATTGTTCACTCTGATGTGATCATCCAGACAAAAATAGAAGAAGTGATGCTGGATTCAGAATATGATGAGATAGAACTGATTAGAACGCCTTTGGAGGAAGGGACTACCTGGAATCAGGAGGTGGAAAATTCTGAAGGAGCCACTACACTAGAATCTACAATCACGGATATTGAAGATACAGAAGAAGGCATGATTTTCACTGTAAGGTATGAAGATACAAACAGTGATTATTATGAACAAAGAAAAATCAGAGAAGGAACAGGAGTTATTTCTGTAGAAAAGCTTATGTTCTTTGAAGAAGATTCCTATCCAATGGGGTATTCACTTTATGAAGAAGGTACAGGTTATGATATTCCAATGGATCTTAGTGATATCTACGCAAAAGCCTGGTACTATGACTATGTTACAAAGCTTGTCACACTGGGGCTTATCCAAGGATATCCTGACCAGACCTTTAGACCTGACGGTGAAATAACAGTGGCAGAATTCTTAAAGGTTACTGTTATTTCCCTTAGCTACAAGCCGGCAGCGGGATCTGGCTCGTGGTTTGATCCCTATGTTTCAAAAGCAATTGAACATGGATTGATACAAGAGGATGAGTTTGAAGATTACAATCGTCCCATCACCCGTGAGGAAATGACAAAAATCATTGTTAATGCAATAGGTGAAGAAACTCATAGCGGCCAATTAAGCTTTGCGGATGCCGATGAGATTGAGGACGAATACGTCCCCTTTATCTACACGGCAGTCCAACTAGGTATCATCAAAGGCTATCCTGACAATACCTTCCGTTCAAACAGAACCAGCACAAGGGCAGAAGCCTCCAAACTCTTTGTTATATTGGTTGAGCAAATGATCCAAACGGAAGACTTCACAGAAGATGATGCCTTAGCCTTGGAGGCAGAGTTTGAGAATCGGCTGTATCAGGAAACAGAGTCTGACAGCTGGGTAGTTGTAGATTTCGATAGCAAGGAAAGTTTGGTTGAGCATATCTCAGAAATCGCAGATCGCGAGCTTGCAGAAACTTATGTAGACAACTACTATGATTATATGGACGGAGAGCTTGTATTGCCCCCTAAGGACGGGATAACTACAATTATCGAAGACCGCGACTATCAGCTGGAAATGATCCATCCTAGAGAGTACCAGATGACCCAGGAAACCACAACGGAGATGGTAGGTCACTACACCCTAACAGTAACCTATCATTATGAGAATGAGGCTTGGATTATGAAGGATCGTGATTTGGAAGTTCATGAGATTAATTAGGGTAATTAGAAAAGTAGCTGGCTATTAAAAATATAGTCAGCTCCTTTTTTTGATATAAGATTTTTGACACAAATAAGGTAACCCTACAGTTTGTCCTCTATCATAAATCCAGCATTTGTGCCATTAACTTTCCAAAATTCCTCAGCTGCTCTTTCTCCGATTCCATCAGTGTCTTTTCTTACCTCAAGGAGAATTTCTCGTTCATCTATCCCCTGGATTTTCCCGTCAGAGTATATTATTTTCCCATCGACAACAGACAATGCAACTTCATTTCCCCTTACACTATAGACAAGATTGGGAAAATGCAAATATATCTCTTAAAGCATTAAATAAATACCACAGTCTATATGGCATTACTCTTCTTTAAAAAATCTTCCAAGGGAACAATTGCTTGCTCATATACTCCATAGGCGATTACCTTGTCTTGGTGAAAGGCTTTGTGTCATCGCCGGGATATAATTGAAGCAAAAAGCCGGCTTAAAATTGACCCACACCTAACAAATGAATACCATAGAAGTATGGCGAATGCTTTTATGGAGGTACTAAATGATAAGGAGTGGGCTAATTACTATGATACGCGAAAAATCAGACCAGGGCAAGAGCCCTTATGCCATCTCAAAAGAGTTAGGCATAGCAGAAAACACAGCAAAGAAATACATTGATAACCGTGGAAAAATTCTGAGGCATGGATTGTCAGGGAAATCGAAAGGTTCAAAGCTTGATCCTTTCAAACAAGATATTGAAGATTACATAAAGCCTTTTCGACCGTTAAATACCCGCAAAGCAGTGGAAAGGTACGAGACACCTCCTGGAAAACAGGCACAGATGGACTGGGGTATTGTCCACTACATAGACGGCCAAGGAAAGAGCCATTAGACTCCAGCATTCATAATGATTATGGGTAATTCAAGAGCAAAATACGTAGAATTCACAAAGAGATGCGACTATTACAGTCTTGTGAGATGCATGCTGAATGCATTTGAATATTTTGGAGGCGTTCCAGAAACAGTTCTGACAGACCATATGAAAACAGTTGTAATAAGGGTTGAATCAGGAAAAGCAATCTTTCATACAAGGTTTTCAGAATTCGCAGCAGACATGGGCTTTGTTCCAAAGCTTATCTTATCAATAAACAGACCCACCTGTGATGCAAAAAGCTTTAGCATTTCATCATCATTTTCATTCTGATTTTCAGAAAATATCAAGGTGAAGTTTCCTATGGTTTTCTCATCTTTTGTTTTTCTAACTGTAAGGATACTATCTATTCTAAATACTTTCTCGATTATTGATATGGCTGCATTGGGCAATGCATTGCCCACCAGTTCTTCTAGAGAATCGACTTTGGTAACTATTGATTTTTTAAACTTCTCATTTCTACCTTCTTCATACTTGAATTTCTTGCCTATTATATTATATCCGATTACATCCATTGCTCTATCTATATTATTTCTATTTCCTTCAAAACCAACAAGGGTAAAATCTTTTCCATTTTCGTCAAAAATATTAAACATTACATATTCAGCACCTGTAAATTCCTTCATTTGTTCAGATTTTTTTGATAATCTACCTTGCTATCTTTGTTTTCAATATATTCTCTAGCATATTTATTCAATTTTAACATTTGAATTTCTTTATAATTTTTATCCAAATTAACCTCCTAAGATGAAATACTATTTAAGTAGCTTAGCTTTTTTCATCATCTCAACAAATTCTTCCACCAGTTCAGGATCGAACTGCTTTCCTTTAAGCAATTAATAAAATTCGATAACAACATCATTGTATCCATTGGTCGCTAAAAAGGAAGTTAACAATTGGCGTAATCTATTGTCCGCTTCTTCCAAAAAACCTTGGCTGATTTTCTCGTCTTCTAATTGTTTTTTCTCTGCATTTATTTCATCAAAAATTATTTGTGTTGGATAATCTGAAAATATATTACCTTTAATATCTTCCACTTTTGTTGTATCAGTATCTACAACATTATCGAGGATTTTGGATTTTGGGACTCTAACCAACATTTTTTCAGACTGCTCATTATAAGACATTTGTATTTTTGAAAAATCTGTTCCTGCTTTTAGATATCCAGAATACTCGATCAACCTTATTGCTTCTCCGTAGTTGATATCAGTAACACCTAATGATAGGGTCTTTTCTGTACGACTTACAATGACGTTGCTATACTCATACCTAAGTGTTGTCCATTCTGACAACTCGACTAATTTATCCTGTATTAGTGCTGTTTCTGAACTAATATTGGTTCTGGTTTGAAATAGAGTATTATTACTCATTACAAAAACCCCAAAAGTTACAACAGTAAGTATTAAAAATATTAAAATTATTGTCCTCAGTTTTTTCATTGTAAATTCTCCTCACATACTGTTTAACCAAACTAATTAAGTGATTCTCTTCTTTAAATCTCTCGTTACTACTCAGTATATCATTTTCCGAATTTGTACACAATAAAAACTGGAACCAAGAAGTCCTTGGATGCGTTGTATAACCTACAATCCAAATATATCCAACACATCTTCAGAATCAATTTCCCTCTCGCTTCTCTTGCCAGCATTCTTCAACATATTCTCCAGTTTTCTCTCCATTGACTTTCTCACAAGCTCTTGACCATCAATATCTCTAAGCTCGAAGAACAGCATAGGGTCCGCATCCAGTCTGGCTCCAACACCATACAATACAGCTGCCACGTGCTTGCACATGATTGCCCAATCTGGGCAGCTGCAGCTAAAATGTATTTCCTTTGGGGCTGGGAACAACCCATACTTTCTCTCAGTGAAAAGAACCTCAAGCTCTTTGGGGAATCTTCCCTCAATCAATTGCTCCAGTGACTCTATTCTGCGATTGCAAATCTCAGTAACCTGATCCCATTTCTCGCTGCTCAAGGTTTCTATTTGAATCTTTACGACATATTGCTTTGAGCTACTTCCCTGCACAAGTGCCATAACAACACCTTTTGATATTTTAAGATCCAAGACTGCATTATTGCGAACATAGCTTCTACCTCTGGATATCCGGTTGCTGTAATCGGCATAGCTTTCCAGATTTTGATTCCATGCCTTTCCCCACCAGGTCTTCGCCAGATTCCTGCCCTCAATTATCACTGGCTCAATATCCGGATTCTTCTTTCTCAACCTTTCAATAGCTTTATTTGCCTTAGACTTTATTTCAGCTGCGGATGCCTTCTTCGGGTACCCATATCTACTCAATGAACATCACCACCCAACAAGAATAACTGCATCAACTGTTCATTATCATATTCAGTAACCCAAGCTTCTCCACTGGCGCTTAAAATGTCCCCGGCCAGCTTTTGTTTCTCTTCAATCATAGCATCAATTTTCTCTTCAATCGTACCCTTTGTGACGAATTTGTGGACCATGACATTCTTGTTCTGACCAATACGAAAAGCCCTGTCTGTCGCCTGGTTCTCAACTGCCGGATTCCACCATCTGTCAAAATGGATAACATGGTTAGCTGCAGTAAGGTTAAGTCCAACCCCTCCTGCCTTTAATGAAAGCACCATAAATGGAATGTAGTGTTCTCCATTGAACTGCTCAACTATTTGTTTCCGTTTTTTCACCGGAGTACCACCATGTAGAACAAAACCCTCTTTCTGAAATATGCTTTCCAGAAAATCTGAGATTGGCTCAGTCATCTCCTTAAACTGAGTAAATACAATAACTCTTTCCCTTTTCTCATAAATTGTCTCGCATATTTCTCTCAAGAGTTCAAACTTTCCACTGTTTTCAGGCTTAAATTCTTCTCTTCCCAGATACTGGTCAGGATGATTGCATATTTGTTTGAATTTCATGATGCTGGATAGAATTAGTCCTTTTCTTTCAATTCCTTCAGAGTTTTCAAGACTTACCGCAATCTGATCAACTAGTTGTTTGTATAGAGCCACCTGCTTCTTGGACAGAGCCGAATATTCATTTATTTCAAGCTTGTCAGGCAAATCAGAGATGATGCTTTTGTCAGTTTTTAACCTTCTCAGAACAAATGGGTGAATCATCTTCCTTAGCTTGGCATAACCTCTTCCATCCTCAGCAAGCTCCTTCGAAAAGCTAGTGAATTCTTTTACAGTACCCAACAGTCCCTGATTGAGAAAGTCAAACAATGACCACAGATCACTCAATCTATTTTCAATCGGTGTTCCAGTCATGGCAATTCTCATCTTGGCAGGAATCTCTTTTATTGACCTCGTCTGCTTTGTTCTAGGATTCTTTATAGCCTGGGCTTCATCCAGAATCAGATAATCCCATTCCCTGTTTTTTAGCTCCTCCAAACGAACAGCCATACCATAAGTGGTTATATATAAAAATGCCGTGTCGCTTTCATTTATTTCCACTGAACCATTTCCTGCACTCTTGTGCAATACTTGATATTTCATTTCAGGGGCAAATCTTTCAATTTCATTTTGCCAGTTTCCAATCAGCGAAGCGGGAATGATAAGCAAAGCCTTACCAGCTCGGTGAGTTCTCGAATACTCCAAGAAAGCTATAACCTGCACTGTCTTTCCAAGACCCATATCATCTGCTAGACATGCACCAAATCCAAACTGTGACATCCTGTATAGCCACTGATATCCTCTTTCCTGGTATGCTCTTAGGGTTGCATGAAACGACGGCACTGTATCAATTGCTTGTGTAGAAATTGGCTGAGTCAATGTCTCCTTCATGTTTCTAAACCATTGACCATTTGAAACAGAAACATCGATTTCATCAGTGGATATGTCCAGAATTTCACCAATGTTCAGCTCCATTCTCATGGCATCACCAAGTGACAATACTTCCCCTTTTGAAAGATCCTTCACCTTGTCAAAAGCCTGCAGTACGGCTTCCAGCTTTTCTTTGTTTATTTCCACCCATTTCCCCTTGTATTGAACCAATCCCTCAGCCATTGAGAGAAACTCCTTCAATTCCTTTTCAGTAAGCTCTTCATCCCCAATTCTTAGTGTAGGTGAAAAATCCATTATTGCATCTAATCCCACCTTGGATGGTTCCTTTTCTCCGATAGTGACAGAAAGCTGAAGAGAATTACTCTTTTTTCTCCACCAATCCGGCACTCTGCACATTATGCCAGCATCTTCATATATCCTTATCTCTTTAAGGAAGGTGTATGCCTCTTCAACAGTAAGCTTCAAGGGTGAAAACAACTCGCCGCTCTCTAAAAGTTCTGATATCAATTGGCTTTGATCCGATGCCTTAATAACAGTAGCCATTAGGGATAGAAGCAGCTTTTCATCTCCTTTAAACTCCACCAGTGCATTTTTTAGCGGTGTATGTAATGCTTTTTTACTCTTGGTCGGTTTTGTTGAGTAAGTGGCCATAAATGCAAAGGGGTAATGCTCATCCTTGTTTTCTACAAGGTGAAAAAACACTCTCCCAGCCAAATTGATATTGGAGTTGTATTCTGCAAAATACCTTGCGACTGTACCATCATATCCTTTGATTTCCTTGCAAAAAACAATCAGCAATCTTTCCCACAGCATTACTAGCCAAGTGGGATTAACGTGCTCCATGCCAATTACAAACGGTACCTCTTCAATTAACCTATTAATCTCATCTTCTGTTAATCCTTCATCCACAAACTCTCGACTGAATTCAATGTCAGGCTGCCTCGACAGCTTTTTTATTAGCAAATCTGAAACATTGTAAAGGTAATCAACAGCTGGAGAAAACCATTTAGCCTTCTCCAAAAACCCTAAATGATACAAAGCTTCATATTTATTCTGCTCAAACTTCAGAATCCAATCCCTAAGAGGGTCGTCTACGTCCAGACCCATCTTATCAATATCATCTGGTGTTTCCTCAATAACAAAATCTTTAGGCAGGAAATATGCATTTAGCTCTTTCAATTTTTTTGTGCTCTTTATTGCCATGTGTTTTAGCCTCCGTGGTCACCTATCCCAACCTGGACTCCAATCTTAGCCGATTCCAGCTTTTCAAGCGCATAAATTAATCCATATTTCTTCCTCTTTAATTTAAGCATACCAATTGGTGGTTTGTCCATTAATATCTTAAGTAAGAGCACATTATTCAAAATTTTCATCTAGATTCCAAAATGTGAACAAGTATCACTTAAAAAGGTATACCTTCATCTGAATCACTCATGGAATCTGTAGAATCAAACTCGACATCATCATCCTCATCGCAAAATATTCCATATGGCATCCCCCCGTCAGTGTATCCGGCTATATACTCCATACCATATAGACCTTTCAGATATTCTTCGTATTGTTCCTCTGTCCACTCTTCAATATTAATCCCAGCACCCTTTTTCCTCTTTTTCTTTTTCCCCATATTCAAAATCATCTCCCCATTGCCAATTACTTGTTTTCTCTTAATTAATATATCCTCTTCTCAGGAATAACCCTTCTTACTCCACCTCTAGGATTTTCAATATCACCAAGATACCTTGGAATCAAATGAATATGAAGATGCATGACAGTCTGTCCTGCCGCCTCACCACAGTTTATCCCAACATTGTAGCCGTCCGGACTATACTCATTGTCCAAGTAACTCTTACACTCCTCAACCAATTCCCACAGATACTCCTTATCCTCATCATTGGCATCGAAGTATGTTTCAATATGTCTCTTTGGCATGATAAGCATATGGCCTTCATTTACTGGGAAAATATCAAAAATAGCCCTGGCGCCTTCATTTTCAAGAATAATCTTGGACTCATCAAGATTGCAAAATATGCAATCCATCTAAATCCACCTCCTTAATTGTATTCTACTCTATCTCCAGATCTTTCATTTTCTTTTCCAGTCTATTCTTGAAGAATTCTTTCGTCCTAAAGCTTAGGATCACCCTCATTGTAAAAAGCTAAAAGAACTGGCATCTTGTAGGTTTTTGACATTGATGTTTTTTCAACCATCGTAATAAAGTCACCTGCAAATGAATCTTCCAACATTTTCTCACCAGGAGTAAGCTCATTCAAATCATCAAGAAAACTCAAATATCCCTTGAATGGATTCAAACTGGCGTTTCTTCTGGCTCTTTAATAGACCTCTTCATCCATAAGAACAAACAACTCTGTGCGGGTTGGTATTTTACCAATAAGCTACTTAACTCTATAATACTCCTTTTCAATCATATCCTTTATTGATAGATCTCTTTGTGCGCCTGTGGCTGAGTTATACTTAAGTAATTTCCTGTTAGAATGTTCATCTTCACTCCTCGATCCATGGCATCTTCAAGATCTTTAACTAACATCTTCACGCCTGATTCCATAAGAAAAGAGACAATTATATCAATCCTATTGGCCCGTTTAATTGATCTCTTAAGCCAATATGAAAGATAATTGTCTTCATCTCCAGTTATTGCGTTTGGTGAATTGATGTTTGTTGTTAGGTTCATTGGATTACCTCCAGAATTTACATTTGCCTGTTAATATTTGCTTCAGCGAATGATACTATTGCTCTAAGCCCATTCCTAATTTTCTATAAATTGTATCTAAATCCCATGGAGTTAATATTGTGTAAATATCCTCTATTTTTACCGGACTTTTCTTTCGGTTCAATACAATAATTGTCGTTGTTCTATTCCCCATCTTTCTGATTTTCTCAAACTTATCGATAACATCATATAGAGTATCTGTAGTCAGTAAAAAACTATAACTGTCACTTTCTTCATCACCAAGGATTACATCTTGTACCGATGTATTTTTTATAGAGATTGTATCTTCTTCTACACTCGCAGCCAACCAATTGGTAATCCCATTTTCTGTTATAAGACCGATAAATTCTCCTGACTTAACAACCGGGAATTGCGAATAATGATATTTATTAATATTACTTAATACCTCTGATAAACTATCTTTAGCATCTACCACACTAACACTTTTTTTAAATGCATCCTTTACCTTCAATGGATTAGTAAATTGATTCTCGATAAATTTTATCCTTTCAAGAGTTGACTCTGAAGGTAGTGCCACAGGGTCGTTTGGATCTCCATGTGCAATTATATTTCGCAAATCAGACATAGTTCTCAACTCCTGATAAAACTGCTTAGCCAGTTTGTCTCTTTTCGAAGCTTCTTCTAATAGCTTATAGAAAGGCATATTATATTTAGCATCAATTAAGTCTTTTAAAAAATCTTCTATTCTATTGAACGAACTCATAAAATCATTATAATTTGTCATCTAATCACTCCTTACAATTTTGCAATGTTTTTTTCAATCCCTGTGATGCCGATTGCACCGGGACCACCATGACATGAAATCACCGCACCAGCTCTCATCAATCTAGCTTCTTGTACACCATTTTCCCTTAGCAGATTATAAATTACTTCTTTATAATTATCATCTACACTAGGAGCACCTACTATTAAAACGGTCTCAGGGTCAATGTTATAGCTTTTAAAAAAATCATTTATCATTTTCTTTAAAGCACGATCAAAGGATCCACGATATTTTCTCCCAGGTACCAAATACCCATTTTCCAATTTGATGCTTGGAAAAATTTTCAAAATATTTGCTCCATAAAAAGCTAAATTTGAGACACGACCACCAGCTCTTAAATAAAGAAGTGTTTTAGGCAGGAAAGCCATATGGGTACGTTCGCGAATATCTTCTACAAAAGCAATAATTTCTTCAGGACTTTTATTAGGATTATCTTCAATAAATTGAGCGGTTGCTTTAACAATAGTAGCTGCTCCAATAGACACATTCTTGGAGTCTACTAAATAGACATTTTCAAAATCTTGAGCCGCAATATTTGCCGCATTGAAGGAAACAGTTGTTACTGCTGAATAGGCAATGTGGATTATATGTGCATCTGGATATTCGGCAAAAACTTTTTTGAAAACTTCAGTGTTATCTTGAGGTGTAGAACCAGATGTCTTGGGTAGAGTTCCTGTTTCCTCATAAAAATCAAAAACTTTTTGAACTTCAAAACTTCCATCTGGATATGTCTGTTCATCCATAATTACATGCATTGGAATGACTTGAATATTATAGCGATCAATAATTTCTTTCGATAAATCTGAACCACTTTCTGTTGTGATAACATATTTTTTCATAATTAACCTCCATTAATTTGGGTGAGAGAAAACATCCACTACCATACCAAGCAAATAACTTCGAACAGATTAAAATTAGAGATTGGTCATTGCTTGAATGTCTTTTTTCATATTTACCTTTCCCTTGTAATATTTCATTAGTCATAAAATCCATATTTTGTGCCTTTATTTACTATTACCCCTTTAATTTCTTCAACTTTTTTAAAACCCTCAGTAGATCTCCATTTTCAATTCTCTCTATCAATGAGCCATTTGTAAAATGATCTTCTCTTAATATTGCAGTCAATATCGCCCTTGAAATCACATAGTCAGCATCATCAATTTTTTTCATCTCTTCCTCAATGTGTATAGGCTTAGTGGTAAGATTACTTGCATAATCTCTATCCATTAAATCTGCTCTATAGACTGTTTCAAGAAAATCTGACTCGGAATCGATGAAGCTTTCCTTTAAAACTTTGATATAGCCAAAGACTCGGTCTGTACTGGCCTTTTTAATATATCCTTCAATATCAAAAGGATTTAACTTAGCATCTTTTTTTAGATACAGCGGATGATGTGGATGGCCTTCTTTAGAAATAGATCCTGCACTGAACCATTTGCAATTG
Organism: Bacillota bacterium; assembly: GCA_051744365.1. Classification (GTDB taxonomy): domain Bacteria; phylum Bacillota; class Clostridia; order Tissierellales; family Tissierellaceae; genus Gudongella. The sequence continues at coordinate 33 of JBNJCX010000004.1, read as the reverse complement.
TATTCCTTTGATAAATCTATTATCGGATAAAGA